>JAWBTQ010000010.1:0-44033 GCA_038841535.1 Sulfolobales archaeon
TTTAGTACCCACCACAACTAACTCTCCTCCATATAAGGACTACACTAAATAAGCTTTAATATGAATCGTATTTCCTGCGTCTTCTCTTATTACGTAGTTTGGAGTTTAGTTTCCAGGAAGCGAAGCACACAGACACTCACGATTTCATAAACGAGTTTATCCGCAATACCGTTTCCCGCCCTAGGTTTCTGTAGGTTTTCCTGGGTGGGTTGCGCCTCCTGCTCCACGCTTCACCGTGGCTACCAACCGCTCTACGTGGAGGTCATGGGCACCGTTCGAGCCTAACGGCACAAGGCTCACATTCAGTTCTCGAGAAATCTTACAAACTCAGTAAATCCCTTTCGCATTAAAATAGCTCTCCCACCCTATTTATGCTAAGGTCTTGAGAGAACTCAGTTACTTAACTGTGATTAGTTGGATCTGAATATTGTTGAGTAAGTGAGGAGCGTTAGGGTGATGTAGGTTAAACGTAATATTCGAGTAGGTAGATAGTGGAGGTGTTTGGAATGAGGTTGTGGTCTATTCACCCAAGGTACTTGGATAGGGTAGGGTTAGTAGCACTGTGGAGAGAAGGGATCCTAGCCCAGAAAGTCCTTGAAGGACGTACGAGAGGTTATGTAAATCATCCACAATTAACTAGATTTAAAAATTCTCCCAACCCGTTACTTACAATAGGAACCTACCTCTACCATGTATATCTAGAGGGTCTTCGTAGAGGATATAAGTTCGACCCTCACAAGATCAAAACATACGATAATTCACTTACTAGTACTATCCCTATAACAACCAATCAGGTTAAATACGAATTTAAACTACTTCTATACAAGCTTACGCAAAGAGAACCAAAACTAGCGCAAAATCTTAAAGATATAAAGGAAATCCAGGTAAACCCGATATTCTACGTTATTGAAGGACCTATTGCGGAGTGGGAAAAACCTAGAGATATCCTGCTTGAGGAGTTAAACGGATGACATATCTAAAAATAAAAATAATTGAACCCGTATGCTGCGACAATTTAAGCAACTTCGGGGAGTCCCTCAGTTCTTATCGAAAGTGTTGAGCGGTTTCTCATTTCTAGACGCGTCTAGCCTTGTACGATTGTTTCGGGTTTCATATCTTTATATATTGGTTGATGTAGATGGGAACTCTTATAAGTGCCCTATATATGATGGTACTTGGAAGTAGTTCGATGAGAAGTCGAGACCCCCCAGGGGCTCTCTCCGAGACGCTCAAGATGTGGGGTTTAGGGGTGCCCCTGAGTGCCTCCGAGAATGTTGAGGTTTCGAGTGGGATATGGGGGAACGAGAATGGGACGATATCACCAACCAATACAAACCTATATAGGGGCTGAACCCTTTAACATATGGTTGGTAGCTAAACTACTATCTGGCGTTAAGTAGGAGTTCATGAATCCTACTAATTAACAGTTAGTAGAGTTTAGAGCAACAGTGATAGTATGGGCAGTGGTATACCGCCTAAGGTCGCAGAGTACGTCGGGAAGCACCTGAGGTCTCCGGCTATGAGGGAGCAGATGATGTTCTTGCTCAACAGGATAGCCTCCGGAGAGTGCGTTACGTGGAGAGAGGTCGCTAATACCTCCGTCAAGCTACACTTCCAGAAGCTGAGGACCATGGGTCTGCTGGTCGGCGTGATAAGGGGTCCAGGCAGGAGGTCGTGCCTAGTGAAGTACTTCGACACCACCGCCGAGTCTCTAAACTCTCCCGCATGTTCGGACAGAGGATCCGGTAGCTCCTTGGGGAAGTAGACAAACTCGCGGGGCTTCCCACCGGTCAGCCCCAAGTAGTACCTGCAGAACTTTTCGAAGCACACAAGCCTGAGGACCTCTCTATCTAGCGTGGGGATGTAGACTATCTCCTTCGGCTTAAAGGTGGCTACTAGCTTCACTACGTGCTCCAGCCTGATGCCGGAGTAGTACATCAGAAGGTAGTAGAGGTAGTGTCTCTCCCTGAGGTACTTCAGGGTCTTCTCGAAGAGCTCTAAATCTATCTCGAACACTCTAACACCCGCCCTGTAGCCTCTAGAGGGGACTACCTCCATAAGCCAGCCGAACGTCTCGAGTGGGATCTTCCTCCTGAAGTATATGTACTGAACGCAGTGTCTGAACACGTTCCTGAGCCACGTATTCTCGTGGTTTATACGTACTCCACGAGCTCTTCCGACAGCTCCCTTCCCTCTAAGTACCTCTTGAAGATGCTCCTGTAATTAACGGTCTCGTTAGTAGAGACCTCCCACCACCTCTTATGCTCTCTGAGAAACCTCTCGAACTACACCGACCGTTATCAGACCTATGAAGAGTTACTGCTCTACATAAAAACGTTTCATGGCTACGAGGGATAGTCGTGAAACGATGGCCTAATAGATAACCAGATCCCTGGGAATGTGGCGGGCCCGCCGGGATTTGAACCCGGGACCTCCGGCTCCGGAGGCCGGCGCCCTATCCTGGCTGGGCCACGGGCCCGTATAGTGCTTGTTTATTTCTTAATAGCTTTACTCTCCGCTCTCGTTTTTGTTTAATCCCTAGCTTTTATAAGGGAACTCTAGTACGGTTTACCGATAAGACCTAGATGCTGACCGCAATTTTAACAGAAGGGGCTCTCGTTTTATGCTTAGGGGTTCAGCTCTGATATAGGTTTGTATTGGTTGATTTTATTGCCTCATCTCTTACTCCCGCATCCTGCTCTGGTTCTCATCGGGCTTTGGGGCGTCCGGGGCGTCCTCGGCCACATCACATTGGTTTATCCTCGGGAGAGCCCGCACTTCATCTACGTAGCTCTCGACCCCTCATCTATGTACATCCACGCATATCACCATAAGGTACTTATAAACGTTTCGATCATATCGACAGACATAGGCAGATACGAAAACCGAAACAGTTACATAAGGCTTTGTCGGTTTCTACGCTATTTCTTCTGAGACCGCCCTACTGACACCACCAGCTTTATCGACCCGAATTACTCTATCGGATATGTTGATTATGGTATCGTCGTGTGTAACGACTATGAGCTGCCTGAGGGACTTACTCAGCTCTTTTATGATGTCAAACACCGACTCCCTCCTCTCGGAGTCAAGATAGATGGTTGGCTCGTCGAGTATCAGAGTCGTAGGAGACCTACCCATGACTAGCTCGGCTAGAGCTAACCTGAGCGCTATGGAAACTCCGACTCTCTCACCTCCACTAGCGTTCTTTATCGGTACCTCACCCTCCGGGACTTTAACGAAGATCTGGAAGTCGTCGTTTATGGCGATATTAGGTAGTTCGAGCTTGCTCAGTATTCGGTTAGCCTTTTTCTCCAGCCCCACTCTCACGGCTTTCGTCAAGTTCTTGGCTACTTCTCCATCCTTACCTAAGTACTTTTCACCGAAAGCCTCTAGCAGCTCGAGTACCTTAGCCATCCGCTCGAGGCCCCTAATATCTCTCTCGTACTTCTCTACGTCCTCCCTCAGTTTCTCGACGAATTCTCTCGTCTTTTCAATAGACCCCCTAAGGCCCTCTATCTCACTAATAAGATTGCTCGACTTCTCCTGCGCTACCCTCAACTTGCTCTCCAAGTTCCGTCTCAACCTCTCGAGTTCTTCATCTCTCAGTGTACTAACATGCTCAAGCGAAATAACGGAAGGAGGTCTTAACTCCAGCTTAACAAGTAATGAAACAAGCTTATCGAACAGCTTCTCAGGGTCGATGAAGGCGTCAGTAGATTCCCCCCTTGACTGCCTCCTCAGTATGTCGAGCTCGTTCTCAGCCCTAATGACTTCCTCTCGAAGCTTCTTGAGGGATTCGACGCACTCGCCGACTTCCTGGAATTCTATACTTACCGAGGTACACAATTCTTCTGCTTTCTTCTTTAGTTGCCCCAGCTCTCCCTCCCTCTCCCTGAGATCCTTCTCAACGTTCTCCTTCTTGGGAAGAAGCTCTCGAAGACTCCTTAAAGCGTCGTCGACTAGCCGCCTCCTCTCTTCGAGCTCTTTAAGCTCTCTTCTCACTCTCTCGAGATTCTTCTCGATATCCGAAATCTCCCCCGCTAGGTGTGCTTTCACTCTCTCAGGGCTTGCGATCCTCGAGCCGCAAACGGGGCATCTATCACCGAGTTCGAACTTGCTGAGGAAGTCCTTTAGAAGCTCTAAGTGCTTTCTGTACCCTCCTTCTTGTTCTTTAAGGGTGCTTATACTACTCTCAACTTCGCAGCGTAGCTCCTCGAGCTTATCCACGGGTACTTCGAAGGTTCTCCAGGTCTTCTCTAGAAGGTCCCTCAACTCGTCGTCGACTCCTTGAAGTCTGCTCCTCAGGTTCACCACTTCATTAGCCACCCAAGTATATAGGTCAGAGTTCCATTCTTTCACAACCCCAAGACGCCTTACCACTCCTTCGAGCTCCCCAAGCTTCCTAAAGATCAAAGCCTTCCTTAACTCAATTACCGTGTCTATAGCTCTCTCAACGAGATCTAGCTTTTCATTTAGCACCTGCACCTCTCTGTCTAAGCCCTCTTTTTCTCTTAAGAGCTTATCGAGCTTGTCTTCCGAGTAGCTAAGTTCTCTCTTAAGCTTCTCAAGGTTCTTTCTAGCCTCATCGAGTATTCCCCTCTTGCTCTCGAGTTCTCTCTTCAGAACGCTTTTCTCGTTTTTAATAACAGCCTTGATACTGTCGAGAGCCTTCTCAAGGTAGCTGAGGCCGAGGAGGGAGAGCACCCACCGCTTCCTCTCGGAGTCTTCGATGTCTATTATCTTTGTTAGCTCGTCTTGGAGCGAGAATATTGTAGCACGAACAAGCTTCCTCAACTCACCGGAGGTGTAAGCCGGCAAGCCGATCAGCTTCCCGATCTCCCTAACTACGCTGAGAGCCCCAGACGCCCTTAACTTTCTGCTATTCTCTTCAAGCTCATAGAGGTGCGCTTCGCTAGAGCCCCTAGCATCGAGATCCCTCACGACTAAGTATCTCCTCCCCCCTATTTCAAGGAGTACTGAGACCTTTCCACTCCTCCTCCCCCTAGTAACTATGAACTCAGTCTTTCCTCCTCTGATGTCCGGTCCCCTGTCAACTAGTAAGGCTAGGTAAATAGCGTCGACTATTGTTGACTTGCCAGCGCCATTAGGTCCCACTATCGATACCACGCCGTCGGAGAAAACCACCTCAGTTTTTTCGTGTGAGAGAATGTTCTCGAGCCTAGCTTCCCTGATTATCACTTCTTCCTCACCAACTTCTCGATCTTCTCTACGAGCTTCTCTCTCCCCAATACGTCTTTAATGAGCTTCTCTACAGCTTCATCGTCTTCACTACTTCTAATGACTCCCAGTAACAGCTCTGCAATCTCAGGGTCTTTAGCTACTTCGTAAACCACTGACTCTAGAGTTAGTGGAGCCTCACCGAGATCTTCCGAACTCCGCTCCTCAGATTCGGCGACCTCAGGACCTACCGGCTTGTAGCCTAGAACTAATCCGCGACGCACTAACTCATCCAGGCGGCTCCTAACTCTCTCCCACTGGTCTACATGCCTCGAGAACTCCACATAGAGTATCGGAGGTTTTCCGCTCTCACCCAGTGCAAGCTTGCTGAGCCTCCCCTCCAGGTCGCTGAAGCCCCTGACTCCCTCCATTACTACGATCCTCCTAAACCTGCTGAGCTTAATCCAGTTAACAACTACATCGCTCTTGCTTAAGTCAACTAAAGCCACGTACCTCTCGCTACTTGCTTCAGACACTGCTAGAGCCTCAGTAGAACCGGGGTATACGACCGGTGTATTACCGTGTCTCAACGAATACCTCGTGTGGTAGTCTCCCAGAGCCACATAGTTGTATCCTGCAGCGTCGAGATCTACTAGGGAAGCGTGAGATGTGGGAAGACCGAGCTCCTTGAGCAACAGGTGTGCCATAAGAACTCTCCTCACAGCTTCCGCCTTCCTGAGCCTCCCAACCCATTCACTAAATACCTCGGGTGGTGAGTATGGTACAGCAGTAACACCGAGCTCGCCTGTGCGCAAACTCACCACGTGAGTTCTGGGCTCGCTGAGGGCTAGAACCCTAGCTACTCCGACTTCTTCTAATACCTTCAGCGGTGACACCTCAGCTCGCTTGGGTTGGTCGTGCTGACCTGCTACCACTAAGAACGGTATTCCAGCAACAGAGAGCCTCTTGAGGGACTTAACAGCGTAGTAGTACGTCCTCGGGCTTGGTTTAAAATCGTCAAATAGGTCTCCGCAGTGGATCACTGCGTCAACCCTCTCTTGGACTGCTAAGTCTATTACCTCATCAAAAACATCGTAGAAGTCGAGCTCGCGTGCTCTAGAGTAGGTTAGTGGCTTCGACGAGCCTAAGTGCGTGTCAGATACGTGCAGGAGGAGCACTTCAGTCACCCTCCCATTCACTAGCTAGAGATTTAAAGTCTTCTCGCTTAACTCTAGCAGCATCTGCCCCACACCTCCACTTATCGACGATGTTTGGTGTAGCTCCAGCTCTCTTCCCTCTGTGTAGGTCTAATTTGACGTACGCCGGGTACCAGTCTGTCCATTCCCCTAAGAGCACTCCATGACCCGGTGGGAGAGATGGGAGAATATCCGTATACTCCTCGCTTAAGATGTCTGTAAGCTCCATAAGCACGCTCCTATCGGCCTTCTGGACTAAGCGCAAGAACGCATAGTTCTGAACCTGAGAGACCACTCCGGTGTCCAGAGCTCTCGGCCTCTGACTCACTATTGCGAGCATCCCGCCGAACTTCCTTCCCTCCCTTATGAACCTCTGGAGGGCCTCCTTAGACCACGTACTAGCTTCTCTACCCAAAAACAGGTGAGCTTCCTCAACGACGAGTAAAGTTGGCGGTATGATCCCCTCTTTAAGGGACCAGAGGATGTTTTCTGCTATTACTTTAAGCATATAGTCCTTCTCGCTGTCTACTAGCGCTGATACATCTACTACGACGATTTTGCCGTAGCTCACTAACTCGCTCACATTAGGGCTTTCGAGACTGACTCGGTGCCACTCAAAGAAGTCATCTATCTTATCGTTGATGTAGCTAACCGTTCTATCCTCCTTGGACTCTCCCTCGACATGCTCCTTCAGGAGCTCTCTGTACAGCATCAGGGGGTCTGGGAGTTTATTGGGCATCTCTCCATGCTCCAGTCCAACCCTAGAGACGTACAGTCTCCTAACTACCTCTACAGGCGGAATCACTTTACTCCGGGATTGCTCAAATATGTCGGCATTCAACTTTCTCAGGGCATTTCTTAATATCCTTCTCTGCTTGGTTGCAGCCGGCTCGGGAATTATGAAGTTAACGAGGAGTCCTATCGGTACCTTAAGTAGGTTTATTAGCGCTTCATGAACGCTTACGACGACGTCTTTAGATTCACTCACAAGCCCCCCGTACTCACCATGGACGTCGAATATTACTACGGAACCACCTATCTGAGCTATCCTATCGGCTAGTATTGCTACTAAGTTGCTCTTACCCGAACCCGTAGTCCCAGCTATTAGTAAGTGCTTAGCGAGTGAGTTAACTCTAGCCCTGATTTCCAGAGACTCGAATCCGACTAAGGAACCAACTCTGATGCCTCTAGTTGGTTCGCAACTATAGATCATTCTGAGGTGCTCTAGGCGGGCGAGGTAAACCGGGGTTTCAGGTGGTGGAGGATACGTCGGGAACTCGGGTCTGCCCTTAGTTATGTCTGCGATTAGTAGGACCTTCATGTAGCTTTCCCTCTTTAAGTCACTCATGTAACTCTCGAAAGGCCCTAAGCCTGGGCTAACGATTATCGGTATTACAGACCTATACACTGTTGAGCCAACTATCCCAATTACTTCCCTCTCCTCCTCTGCGTCTCTCACCTGGTCCTTGGCTTTGAACCTCATGTAGACATAAGTCCCGGAAGATACTGGGTAGTTAGACTTTATGTCTACCTCGGTTGGTGTTGAGTATTCGCCAACTATACCTATAGGCTTCAAGCTCACACTACTTCACCCAAAAGCTCTCTTCCGGTAGGTATAGACGAAAAGCCTAGTTTGAGGAGTAGGTACCTAAGCTCCCGACCGCTTATTTTACTCAAGTTGTGTGCTAACTTCAGGGGATCCGGGTAGCCTGTGTGGGAATATGGGTAGAGTTCCGATAAGACTTCTACAAGCTCCTCGGGGCTCCACTTACCTGGCATAGTAACCTGAAAAGCTTGAGCAGGCGGGCTAAAGACTACGTACGTGACTGTAATAGGCATCAGGGGCTCCAGGAAAGACCGGTCTTCTTGGTCTAAAGAGTTTAGGGGTCTCGGCATCTCCTTGAAGCTATATATGTAGACGGGCTCCAATAGTAAGGCCTTCTTCGGGAGCCGCCCTATTCTCTTCATCAGTTCGATGAGCACTAAGTCGTTCACTCTATCCCCAAGCTTCTCGAGTAGCTCGGGACTAGACACTCTATCCGTATAGTAGCTCCTCCTAATGCTCTTAGCTATAAAGAGAGGAGTGGCACCGGTTGCTACTATAGACTTAACACCTCTAACGACCTCACGCCAAATGTCTCTAAACCTAGAGGGTCTATCCTTAAAGGACTTGAGACTCCGCGGGATCTCCGGAAACTTGCTGTACCACAAAAAGGAGAAAAGAGATCCGTCAAATAGAGACACATCAGCTCCCTCAGATACTCTCACTAAAGCCGAGACCTCGAGTCTTTTCGAAATAAACTGTACGGACCTCATCACGACCTCGTCAGCAGTAACATCGCTTACGCGTAGCGACGGAATAAAGTATCCGGCGTCTGCGTCGACCAGGCACTCCGTAGACGAGGTCTTACCCGGTGAAACCCTGATTGCTGCGGACTGCGCTGCATAAACTAAGAACATAGCATAAGACTTCAACGCCCAGCTAGAGTCTCCGGCTGCTACTATAGGGGGAGACTTGGGAGTAGTTCTTAGCTCGAAAAACTCGACCCCTTTAAAAGTATCGAGGAGGTCCTTCACTTCTCCGATTCTTGTAAATAAGCTTCCAACGACACTGCTTAAAGCGCTTACTAAGCTATCGTGTATAGGCATGGAGCTTCACCAAATAACTTCTAAAACTCAATAGTCTAGCACCCAGCGTATTCTTAACAATTAGCAACAATATAAGTACAAACGAGCAACATCTTCTAGTGCCGTCACTATCTACACTGCTTTAGACTTGGTTAGGTGGAAATTCCGTGTACTCCATGGTGGGGATTATTTGACCGTAGATTGCGGCGTGTGAGGACTGTGGTTAAGCCGTATAATCTCTGAAGTCTCCTGTTAGATTGGAGGTTTTGGGCTTGCTGAGTGGCTCGGTGGGGGTGTACGTAGGCACGTCTGGTTGGCTTTACGATTGGAACGAGGGTAGGTCTCTTGACTGGTACCTTAAGTATTCCGGTCTTAACGCTGTTGAGCTGAACGCCTCCTTCTATAGATTTCCGTTTCCAAACCAGGTGGTCGGCTGGAGGAGGAAGACTGAGAACTATGAAGTCCGCTGGGCTGTTAAAGTGCATAGGAGTATAACTCACTTAAGGAGGCTGGGCGGGGGCTCTCTAGCTGTTTGGTCAAAGTTCATAAGCCTCTTTAAGCCCCTAGACAATTACATCGACTTCTACTTAATCCAGATGCCGCCGACGTTCGAGATGAGTGAAGGTAACGTATCCAAACTGGAGAAGTTCGCGGAATCAGTCGGACTAGGTAGCAGGCTAGCAGTGGAGTTCAGGAGTACAAGCTGGTTCAATGACGGTACAATCGAGATTTGTCGGAAGATCGGTGCTACAGTAGTATCCATAGACTCACCTATAGGTACCTGGGTTGCTTCGAGCAATGGCATAGTCTACATTAGGCTCCACGGAAGAACTGAGTGGTATTCCTACGAGTACACTCTAAAGGAACTCGAGGAAATAGTGAGCAGGATAGCCGAAGTAGGTCCCCGCAGAGTCTACGTATTCTTTAACAATGACCACTGGATGTTAGACAATGCGAGGACTATAGTAAGGATACTTAGCTCAAAGATCTAGACAATGACTTCGTGGGCTATAATGAGCTCTCCTTCGAAGCTCCTTGGATGTTACGTAAGGACGCATCCTACAGTTCCACTACGCGCGGTCGCCTGCTTTTAAACTGCATAAAACGTCGCGGGCCATATGCTGTAATGGTGGAGTTTAAGTAGGGAAAAGGAAGAACGAAGCCGGGCGTAGCAAATAAATAAAATGAAAAACCAGGTTACATTTAGTTAGGTCAGCTCGAGCTCTTTAGCTTTAGGCCAACGAGCTTAGTTATTAGAATAGTGCATGCGTTATCTCCTGATACGTTAATAGCTGTTCTTAGAGCATCTGCTATAGGGTCTATAACCATCATTATACCGACTCCCTCTAATGGAAGCCCGAGCGTCCCTAAGACGAATGCGAGCATTATCGTCCCTCCACCAGGTATGGCTGCTGTCGCTACAGACCCTATGACAGCTGAGGTTACAGCCAGACCTATGTGTACTGGCGTAAGTGCTATCCCAAAGAGCTGAGCTACAAAGATGGCTGAGAGAGCTTGGTATAGAGCTGTCCCGTCCATGTTCGCTGTAGCACCTATGGGGAGAGTTATCTGGAACACTTCATCGGGTACCCCCATCCTTCTAGCTGCCTCCATGTTGTAGGGTAGCGTAACGGCTGAAGATCTCGTGGTGAAGGCTATTAGGAACGGTGTGGACTGGATCTTGAAGTACTTCAGTGGGCTAAGGCCTCCGGTTAGTACTATGATGCTGTAGACAACGAAGAAGTGTATGAAGGTAAAGCTATACTGAGCTAGCAGGAACTTGCCGTAAGCTCCAAGCATCTGCGGGCCGTAGACTGCTATGAGCCAGGCAGCGTAAGCGAATATAGCTACTGGTGCGTAGTACATTATTACTCTAACCATAGTTATCATAGTGTTTGATGCCAGTCTTAGGAATGAGTATATCTTCCTACCTTCTTCACCCAGTAGTACGACGGCTACACCTAGAATTATGGCGAATATTATCATAGTCATAGCCCCACCGACGGCTAGGAGGGCACTGAAGTCGGTCTGGAAGAAGCTTAAGAGTATGTCAACAGATGAGGGAGGCTTCGGAGGAGTGTAGCCAGCCGGAGGCTGCAGCCCAATACCAACACCTGGCTGAAACACCTGTCCAGCTGCTACGCCTAGGTAAGCTGCTAGAGCAGATGTAGCTATGTAGAGCACGAGCATCCACATTAGCACTAGACCGAGCTTACGCAAGTCCGCCATAGACGCAACAGCAGCAGATATAGTGAAGAATATAAGTGGCGGTATGACGATACGTATCAACCTCACGAAGACGTCTCCTAACGCCTTAAGCCACGTAGCAACATCGGATCTAGTAGCATCCGGAAGACCCAAGAGAGCAAAACCCAGCACTAAACCGATAACGAAGCCTATAGCAATAGCAATAAGAAGCTTTACTCCAGGTCCTTTAACAGACATGTGTTACATCCTCAACTAACTCATAGGTTCTCAGTATATATATCTTTAAAAATTTCGAATGGATGCTTCCAATAAACTACACCAAAAATGTGACTTCCTCCCGGCCTGGGGTGCGGGCTCAGTCATGAAAATAGGCTCATTTCGTACTTCAAGTACGCACCTAACAATGTCACATGGAGTATTGCTAACCTACAGTAGCCGCCCAAGTTAAAAGTCAACTGCGGTGAGTTCTTTTGTTGCTTGCCTCTACCCTGGTTTTTCTCAAGGTCTCAACAGCATGTTTTAGTGATTCTATTAAGTATCCCTCTTCACTTGGTAGACCCACTATAGTCAGTTCTCCATCTACGTAGACTTCGGGAAGATCGATCGAATCAGAGTACTCTTCAACTACTTCGACGCTTTCTCCAAGCTCGCTAGAAAGGAGTTCGGAGACCTCATATAGCCACGAAACAAGAGTGTAGCATGTATAGTCCCTTCTGCACAGAACCCTGATCTCCGTTTTCCCACCATAGAGTAGTAGATGATAATAGATAAATGAAGAGGCTCTATTTCAGGATCGTAGAGGATTTCTATATTTCGAGTCAGAATGAGTCAGAGGTATGTGATCTACGTAGTACGAGTTGAAGCTCTCGAGTATTTCCAAGAAGACTGTGAACTCAGCATTCTCGATATTCTTTTACTCATCTCTAGGTTCGCGTTAGTAACATTTACTCTGTAATTTACTCTATAGCATTCGGCAATTCGAGAGTAGGATTCAGCAAGGTTGCAATAATAGCCCAGAGAGGACATACCTCCTTACACAAAGAGCCGTTGCTACCACTCAGCTGATCAGGACCAGAGTATGCCTCAACGCTCTGATGGGAATATTTATTCATTTATCGGCGCTCTTAATGAGGTTCTCAGCTCACGAGGTGTATGTATACAAAGAAGATGAAGAGTAGTACTTTCATTACCTCTTAACTTAGAGACTCCATGCTAATGGTGGCTTCGCTAAATTTGTATTAAGGTTTTATAATCATTGCCATGACATACCCTAGGCACTTAATTCATTCCTATTCTTCTTCCTAGTTTACCCTAGAATGCACATAACCAAGCGTATTGCTTACTAGTCTCTGAAGAATGACCTCCAGAGATAATTGCTAGTCTTTTAAACCTTAGCTACAAAACTTTTTCCTATTAACAGAACTCGTGTTCCTGGAATCTAGGTTAGGGCATACCACTCCCCAAAACATGCGGAGAAAACGGGAGAGCTTGTTAATAAGCTCAATAGAACCGAGTCTTCAAAGGTCTATAAACAAACTTTCGCTCAATACTGCCTTCTTAGAGCACCTACGTGGCTCGTCGGAGCGATTAGCTCGCTAGCTATAGCGACTCAGAGTGAATAAGAGTGTGGCGTGAGCCTAAAGCAACTGTTTCGGGTTTCACATCTCTTCATATTTGTTTATGTGGATGGAAACTCTTAAGTACTCTATGTGTAGTAGTGTGTGGGGATAGTTCGATGAGGGGTTGAGAGCTCCCTAGGGGCTCTCCCCGAGATACTCAAGATGTGGGGGTCTAGGGGTGCCCCTGAAAGCCCCTAAGGGTGGTGCAGACCCAAGACCTATGCGGGGGAAAGAGGGTGAGGCGATGAAACCACCTAACATAAACCTATACAAGAGCTGAACCCCTACTGCTGTGTGTGCGTACGTAGTTAGCGTGGTTAGTCTCGCTGGGTAGTTTTTTAGGTTTATGGATTATAGTAGTGAGAGTCTTAGTATCGCGTGCTTGTGGGTGTGTAAGTTGGAGGAGGCTCTACTTTCGGGTAGTCCCACGGTTTTTGCTAGGCAGAAGATGTTTAAGTACATGGGGCTAGAGAGGCTTGAGGGCCTCGTTGCCGGCTTATTTGCCCCCTTGGGAGTGGAGTCTGCTGGCGTTGCTGAAGCTCTATACCGAGTTCTCGCTGAAGACGTAGTGTCACCTAAGGACCTGCCCGAATTTAGCGTATCGCACGTTGATGGTTTTGCTCTATCTGAGTGTGATAGCAGAGTGTTTAAGGTTGTGAGTAGTGAGGTTCTCGATCGATGTGAAGCAGCACCTGTTGAGACAGGTTACCCGGTACCAGAGGGTGCGGTAGCGGTAGTCCCCGTAGAGTCCGTGAGGTTTCTGGAGGGAGGTGAGTTAGTTGTCCCTAGAAGCTACGAGAGGTTTCACGAGATCGTTAAGAAGGGTTCTGATGTATCTAGAGGTGAAATCCTTTGCGAGAAGGGTTGGGTACTTACTCCACCGCTAGCTAGAGCCCTGCTCGAGTTGGGTATTGAGGAGGTGAAGGTATATATGAGGCCTAGAGCTCTTGTGGTGCCTATAGGCTCCGAGTTTACTGAGGAAGTCAAGAGAGAGTCTAGCAGTGTACTAATAAAAGCTATGTGTCAGGCTGTTGGAGCCTTAGTCGAGGTATCTAAGCCTGTAGATGACTCTGTTGAAGCCGTAAAGAAGGCCGTAGAGAAAGGTGTAGATATGTACGACGTAGTTGCGACAATAGGTGGAGCATCACTTGGGAGTAAGGACTTTACACTATCCGCACTACTTGAGCTACCCAGTAGTGCTCTCGTAGTTAGAGGGCTGGCTATACAACCAGGTAGAGTGACCTCGCTAGCTACTGTTAGAGGTAAGCCAGTAATCCTACTACCAGGCTTAGTGCAGTCAACAGTAGTGGGAGCAATATTCCTCCTCCAGCCCTTAATCAAGAGACTTCAGGGAGCTCGCCCACGAGCTCACTACCCAATTGGCCTCTATAGACTGGCTTCAGACTACTCCTACACTGGTAGGTTCACTAGCTTCAAGAGACTGAGGTTCGTAAAGCTAATTAGTGAAGAGCTACTCGAGGTAGATGTCATTGAGACACCTTCACCAGTGCAGAAGACGATAGTGACTTCCCACGGTTTCATTATACTAGAGAGTGGAGTCACTAGCCTAAGTAAGGGTTCATACGTCACAGTCTACAGAGCCCCGGGGCTCTACGCTGAAGCTCCGCTAACATAGTGAAGGCTCTGCTCGCAGTTACTCAGCCTCTCGCAACTGTTTGTGTTTCTTATCGGTTCATATCGGTTGGTGCTATTCCTCCTACGATTAATGCGTAAACCTCTTTTCCGCGGTCTAGCGGAAACGTTCATAAGTATCTCTACATAGGTTAGTGAGTGGAGACTCCCCGATGAGGGGTTGAGAGCTCCCTAGGGGCTCTCCCCGAGATACTCAAGATGTGGGGGTCTAGGGGTGCCCCTGAAAGCCCCTAAGGGTAGTGCAGACCCAAGACTGATGCAGGGGAAAAGAGATGAGGCAACGAAACCAACAAATACAAACCTATACAAGAGCTGAACCCTGAGAAGGTTCTACGTGACTCGGTGTTGCCGCAGTCTCTTAAGAATCTCCTAGCGAACAAACAGTGTAAAAAGGGAAAACTGAACAGAAATGACTTTCTCTAAGCGATATCCTTATTCAAACTTAGAATCGCCGAATCATTCGGACACGTAACCACGGACTGAGATAACTCAAAACGTGTAAACTTTCTAGAAGCGTTAAGATGGTAAATGACTGCGGACTTTTATTATGTACTTTTTAGTTGGTAAGTGGATTGGCGCGAGATCCTCCGATAAAGACATCACCTCTATCGGCCGGTAGATTACGGTAGGTGATGGCAGACGCATTTCGTCCTTAGGGATGCAGTAAGTATGTCACTGCGATACATATGCTCTAAAGCAGGGTGAGGGTAGATTGCGCTGGGTAGAAGCGCTCAATAGAGCCAGGTTCCTACTGCCGGCTTCTGCCTTACTCGCACTATTCTTAGTCGCTAGGTCTGCGGACGGTGGGAGTCTTGCTATGCGCGTAGCCTACGACTACGGTGTGTGGTACTCCACTATTGTTGTCACAGTGGGTGTGTTACTCGATCTTAGGGCTCTAGGCTGGACTTATAGCTATTGCTCTACACTCTTACTGAGTCTGCTTAGCGCTCTAGCAGTGGTGATCGGGAGAGTCTCTTCACTAGCCATTAATTGTACTCTTTATCTACCATACGATGTGATGCCCCTTTTTGGGTCTCGCTACACGAGCGAGAGTTTCCTCATTTCTCTTGCGTTGGCTTCGGTTGGTGTTTCTCTATCTCTAGTCTCTCTCTCGATACACTCGGCTCTAGGTAGACCCCTTGTATTTAGAGAAGGGAGGCCTGCGAATGCGGTGATAGCAAGTGCCTGGAACCGGCTCAGGGCAGCTTTCTCGATCACGAACCTGTACCTACCAACCTCCTTCCTGCTCGGCTTCATACTAAGATTCATCCCGGAGGTCATCTGGTGGCCATGGCATATAGGTTGGGATACCGTTGAGTACGTAGCTCACTTAGAGGACTTCATGGTCAGGCTTAATCCGCTCGCTAGCTACTACTGGATGGGTGGGTTGAGGAACATCCCACCTATGTTGAACCTCATCGCATTAGTCCCTGCGTACGCCTTTGGAGCCTGGGCTGTGTTTAAGGTGTACCCAGCAGTAGCCTACGGCCTTCTCTGTCTCTCCTCAGCTCTACTAGCTAGGAGGGTTTTTCGCGTTAGTGGCTGGGGAGCTTTCCTGACTTCAGCTATAACAGCTCTCTACGTCCTCAACTTGAGGATCTCATGGGACTACCAGAGGCAGTTGTTGGGCTCAGTCTTCATGCTCCTCTCGCTAGCGGTTCTCGATGGACCCGGGAGATGGGGGGCTAGGAGGGCTGTTGCCGCAGCTACTCTACTGGTTTGCTCGGCTCTAAGCCACGAAGTCACTGGGTTTTTCGCTGCTATAGCGTCTCTCGCTTTCCTACTGAAGTCAGCCCTCGATAAAGAGCCGCGAGGTGCTTTAACTGGCTCTATAGCTTTAGCAGCCTCGGTGGCTCTAGAGCTGTGGTACTGGGGTGTGCCCTTCATGGAGGTCCCAGGTGTTGGTACTCTACCTGCTGGCTTAGTCTCATACTTTGATGTAGATGCATCAGAGGTCATTAGCTACTTATTCGCTGGATTCGGGGCCGTACTCCCCCTAGCTCTACTTTCCCTCCTAGAGCGAGACTCTAGGTGTACCTATTGCGGGATAGCTCTAGCTTCACTCTTTCTGGCAGGTCTATCACCACTTCTAGCACCCTATACTTCGGTAGCCGTTTGGTATAGGTTCATGATAGGAGCAGCACCAATAGCTTCAACACTAGCAGGTGCTTGGGTAGCCAAGTCCTCGGCTGGGTGGAGGTTCCAGCTAGCCTACATTACCCTGCTCATGGTTCTAGCGTTTCCCTTTGCCTACACGGTCTTCGGAGCGACTAAGTATGCATACTCCATGAGGGAGTTCCCTCTGTTGGGGCTCACACCACTACCCAATGACCAGAAGTACTTAGAGGACCTAGCGGAAGTAGCTGAAGTAGTGAAAAGCTTAGACCCCGGTATTGCGGTAGTAGCTCCAGACTGGGTAGCTAGGTGGGTCCACCTATCTAAGAGAAACCCCTCACCCAGTGAGCTAGTGTGGGTCTGGCCACGCTTAAACAGCACTATAGACTCCGTAGTGAGAGAGCTCGAACTCGGTAAAGCATACCTCATCACACTACTCCAGCTAAAGAACTCCACTGACCTCGCGGTAGTAGAAGTCTGGAGTGGGAAAGTCCTCTACCTATACTACGTGGAGACTAAGGCCAGCCCACCAAATCTTAAAGCACTCCAGGTGCTTCCCCCACCTATGAAGAAGCACCTAATTACGCATATCTCTACCTTCTTTTATCCCGATAACGTAGCTACATTAATGGCAATAGAGTAATGGGAAATCACCTATTCTGCGTGTAAAGCAAAAATAGAGGTAAACTCGAACTCCTAACCTAGCTTAGCTTGCGTAAGACCGAGCCAGCTCTAACCCCAGTAACACTACCGTTTTCTACTACGAGAGATCCGTTTACTAACACGTAGTCTATTCCTTCAGGTAGTAGCGTGGGCTCCTCGAACGTAGCTTTATCCGCTATCCTCTCTAGGTCGAATACGACTATATCCGCTCTAAACCCTGGTGCTACATACCCTCGGTCTCCTAGTCTGAACTTCTCTGCCGGCATAGAGGACATCTTTCTTACCGCCTCCTCGAGGCTTAGTATTCCCAGCTCCTTTACGTACCTCTTTATCACCTTTGGGAAGGTTCCAAAGAACCTGGGATGAGGCTTCCCCTTAGGTGGCATTATCCAGGAATCCGACCCGACCATGCTTAGAGGGCTCTTCAGGACCTCGATTACGTCCTCCTCCCTCATTACGTGGATCACCATTGTAGACCTAGCTTCATCTCTGAGTATTATATCGAACAGCGCCTCATATGGGTTCACTCCCCACATTTTGCTTATTTCTGCTATGCTTTTTCCCTCACACTCCTTGCACTTTTCGGAGTAAGATACCACTACTCCCTCCCAACCTGCGAGCTTCGCGAAGTTTTCCCACGTAGCTATCTCGGTTTCCATGAAGTCCTTGATCTTCTTGCGGATGTCCGGGTCCTTTAGCCTTGAGAGTAAGGCGTCTACTCCGCCTTCGTGGACCCACCTAGGTAGGCAGGCAGTAAGCATGGTCATGCCAGCAGTGTACGGGTAGACGTCGCAGTTTACCTCGACACCTACTGACCTAGCTTCAGCCATAAGCTTGAGGGTCTCTTTAACCTTACCCCAATTGTCTCTACCTGCCGCTTTATGGTGACTTACCTGCACTGGAACTCCGGCGGTTCTCCCCACTATTATAGCCTCTCTAACAGCATCAACCAAGGTATAGGACTCGCCCCTAATATGTGAAGAGTATACACCTCCGTACTCAGAGGCTACCTTTGCTAGCTCCACTAATTCCTCAGTGGTAGAGAAACTTCCGGGAGGATATATTAGACCTGTTGAAAACCCGAATGCTCCTGCTTCAAGAGACTCCTTGAGCATGCTCTTCATAGCTTCTAACTCTTCGGTTGTAGGGGTTCTAGCCTCAAAACCCATGGCAGCTATTCTAAGAGCTCCGTGACCAACTAGAGGGACCACGTTGACTGCTGGTCTAGCCTTCTCTAGTTGCTGGAGATACTCGCTGTAGGAAGTCCAAGCTATTTCAACTGGTAGAGGCCCTAGAGTGGACCAGTATCTCTCCAGCAGGTTCTTAGCCTCCCTTGAAACGGGTGCGGCCGAAAATCCGCAGTTTCCCACAACAATCGTGGTAACTCCTTGGAGTAGGGCACAGGTAGCATCTGGGTATGCCATTATGGAGAGATCTGAGTGGTTATGCGAGTCTATAAACCCTGGAGCTACGAACTTGTCACTAGCGTTTATCACAACATCGGCTTGTGGATTCTTGATGTAGCCCACTTTAACTATTCTACCGTCTTTAACTCCCACATCCGCACGGACCCAGGGAGACCCCGCACCAGTTAGGACCTTTCCCTCCTTTATTACTATATCGTATAGAACCATACTAGCCACTCTCAGGTGGAGTGGATCCCCAGAAGATTTGGATAGATCTTCTCGAAGGAGGGGGTGTAATATAAGTAACCACTAGGAAGACTACGAGAGAGAACAGCATACCGGGTATAACAGGGTCTGCACCAGCAAAGAGTGTAGCAGATATAGGCACTACTTTTAGCTTATCTAAAGCATAAACCACTAGCCCGGCCACCATTGACAGTATCGCTCCGTACCTGTTGGCTCTACGCCAGTATAGCCCGAAAATTATAGGCCAAAATAGCGCTGACATGGTTCCCCCTATAGCAAGTATTATGATGTACTCTAAAGCCGGGGGTGCCGCAATAGCGAAAAGAAATGACAGAGCTCCTACTATCAGGGTAAACCAGAAGGTAGCTTTCTTTTGATGCTCAGGAGTAACATCCGGTCTGAAGAGAAGGTAGATATGTCTAAGTAGTGCTGAGCTCATTACCATGATCATGGCAGCTATAGTTGATTGTGCTGCCGAAATAACGCCTGCGTAAACTATACCGCCGAGTCCTGCGGGAACCATGGTTATAGCTAGTACGGGATTTATGTGGTCTGGAATCGATAGCTTTGGATAGTATAACTTCCCCACGAGAGCGACCCATATCCCATAGGTCCAGAAAGTCACTATTGGTATGCCTATGTATATAGCTCTTTTCATGGCCTTTACGCTCTTATACGCTATCGCGGCCATTAGACCATGCGGTAGTGCTAGTAGACCTAAGTTAAATATTATCCATTGCGAGAATACCCAGGCAATTCCAGGTGGAGTCCTAAATACGTTCATGAAGGGTTCACCAGCTGTATTTATTAGGGCTTCGTTGATTGCGGTCAGACTCCCGTAGTCAGCTATAGCCCTGCTCCAAACTCCTGCTATTAGGAGGGCATAGCATGCCGTCATGAAGACGCCCTGAACGAGTAGAGCTAGGCCGACGCCTCTAATACCTCCTATTGTAGCATAGAATATCGTTACTATTGCTGAGAGAGCTAATGCGATGTAGTAGGGCCAGCCGGTCATGATTTCGAATACTCTTGCCGAGCCAACAAACTGGACGGAACAGTAGGGTATTAAGAATATTACGACGATCAAAGCGTAAATAAGTGCTACTAACTTGCTCCTATCGTATCTCTCGTAGAGAACATCGCCTAAGCTTATGGCCCCAATCCTTCTAGCAACTATTCCGAGCTTTTTGCCTAAGCCGTAGAGTATGTAGAAGTTCATGTATATTTGAACTCCCATCAAGGCTGCCCACGGCATACCTAAAGACCAAGCTAATCCAGGTCCACCAACAAAGGTTCCAACACTACATAGACCCGCAGCAACTATGAAAGCAACGATAGCTGCCCCTAGCCCTCTCCCCGCTACGTAGAACTCCTCAACGTATCTATCTATAGCAGTCTTACCTAAAATCCTTCTTGCGTAAATTCCTAGTATAGTGATAGCTGTGAGATATATTGCGAACACAGTAGCTACAGATATTCTCTCTTCAAAGGTTATCGGAATCTCGCTCACACTCTCACCTCTTTAACCAAGGCTCTAAGGGTTCCTCCTTCATGCCAATAGCAGTTATTATGATCAAGACCACGGCGAATATCACGGAAATTACCAAGAGATAGAACCACCAAGGTATTCCCCCTATAAGGCTACTTGGTCTTGAGCCGTAGCTCAGTAGTAACGTCCAGTATGCGATACTGTACAGAACAAACCCAAAAAGGATCATAGTGATGAACTCGTTTCTAGCCCTTCTTAATCTAGGGTCTTCTTCAAAGTCGTGTGATGACAATTTACCACCGTTTTTTAATTTTATAAAGTAATATAAACTTTATTTACCTAAAGAATCTCTAGATCCTTAAGATGATGTGGTTAGCATTTGGATTAGAAATTAAGCTGGGTGAGATGTACCAGCCTCAACTACCAGCGCTTTCACCTACCTTCACATAATAGTAAGCTTAAGATAGTTTTTAAGGAACTAAGACTCCCTACAGAGGCTTCACTTAGTGGAACAATATCCTAGTTAAGGTTAAATACCAAGTTTGCGTGAAGCTCATTTAAGCGCCAGACGCTCCGCCTCTCTAACAAGAAGGAAGAAACGTGTTGTGTCTCAACCCTCGGTGATTTTCTAATATAACTCTCCTCCTTCAGCATCTCGACCAGGGATTCGTAAGAGCTGCTGTGTTGTTCAGCGAAGCGATTTTCTTTTACTGCTCTAAGGAAGCGTTTATGCGACTTAGTTATAGCCTTAGGTTACTCAACGAGTTCAGGTACGGAAGAAAGTGTGTATACAGACTGCTCGCTAGGTCTCTCGATAATATGTGGGGATCATTTTCCTTAGCTTAGCATGGTCTGTAACTTAATGAAGTACTTAACACTTTTGAGTTAAGTAGGAGTACCTACCTCGGGAAGAACTTATGATGATAAAGCAGTAGATACGAAGACTCTGCTTTATTTGTGAGGTCACGAGCAACGATCTCTTTATTAAAACAAGTCACTTACTTAAAGAGAGAGCTGTAGTCAACTCTAGAAAGCCCCGAGGCAACCTATGGGCACGAAGCAAGCTGAGATCGCTACCTCGCCTCGGGATTATTGAAGCATATGCTGTCCTCCAAGATCATTGAGCAGAAGAATTCAAAGCTTTTTCCCTCATGAGCTCTGAAGAAGGCAGACCTGGAAATAAACCATTTTGGTAATCGGTAGAAATAACGAGTACCGGAATTCTCTGTAATGCTACTACAGGGTCTTAGTTCGGGAGCTACTGAGATAACTCTGGTAATCCATTCTAAAATAATTCCGAGGCTATATGAGGCTTTGAGTAAGGACTTGAAGGTCGCTGTTTAATGACCCTGTAAAAGAGTCTTAAATGATTTTGCACACCGCAGTAAATTACCGTTCGTAGTTAATTGGGTAACAACTTGTCTTCACCGATTTAAATATTACTTATTATATTAGGAAGCTCGTAGATTTGGTGCGCGCTTTGAAGTGTGTAGATAGGTTAATCGACTACCTAGGAGCTTCGATAAGGGTCACTATTGTGACCTCTAGTGAGTCGGTGTGTGGAGAAGTACGAGATGTGGGAGACCCGCAAGAAATCGCAGGGATCGTGAGAAGGCATGGTGGGTGTCGGATAACGTCAGAGGATCCTCTGAAGGTGGTCTCCGCAGACGATGAAATAGAAGTAACTGCAGAACCCGAAAACCTTCTCGCGAGAGCCTATCTCGGTATAGCTGTCGAGAAGCTTAAGAGGCTCTGCGAATCCATAGATTAAACAATACTGAAGCAGCTAGTATATGCTAGTACAGCACTAGGGCTTATTTTCGGAGATCGAATAAGATCCGACCCCCGGGAAGGGCCGTTAATACCCGGAATATGTGGGGATAGTTGTTCGCACCATATATCCGGTAATAATGACTTTTTCCAGCATAAAAATTTATTTTAGTTTCTATCGAAACTGTATGGGGTGTATCTTCATGCTTTCGCGATCTAATTTAATGGTTATACTGTTAGTAGTATCTATCTTATCGTCTTGTGCTACAGCCCTAGCTCAGAGTGCTTCTACTACGAAGGGTCCTAGAGCTGAGACTCTTACATATGTTGGTGTGACTACGACGGATAAGGGTATTAAGGGTGTTGAGACAGGAGAGTTTGACGCATTCATGTGGGAAGTACTCCCGGACGACCTTGAAAAAGCTGGTGCTGATGTAAGCAAGCTAAGGCTAATACCTGCGCTTAGGTTCTTCGATGTTTTAGATATAAACGCGTATAGCGACCCCAGCGAGATGGGTGTTTGCGGTTTAGCCACGAGGCCCCGAGATAAGGTCGTTGTGTTTAACCCGTTTGCCATACGGGAGATAAGGTTCCAGCTAAACAACTTGATCAATAGAAAGTACATCAGCAACGAGCTCCTGAAGGGTGGTGGAGAACCCGCCTTCACCTACGTTAGCATTAGCCACCCTGCGTGGAGATACATAAAGGACGTTGCGGACATGCTCAGTTTGAGGGAGGAAGGCAACGAGCTACTAGCTCTGCAGAAGATTGGGGAGGCCATGCTAAACGCTTCTAAGTGTGCTCAGAAATTCGGTTACTCCATAGCTGGCGAGAGAGACCCTACGACCGGTAGGGATGTCTGGACTCTCACGAGACCAGATGGTTCTAAGGAGCCGATAAGGATAGTCCTCCTAATAAGGATAGAGGACGAGAGGAGACTAATAGGAGACTATCTAGCCAGCCAGCTAGAGAAAGCGGGATTCCTCGTCGAGAGGAAATATATCGAGAGAGCTCAATTCAGACCCTTAGTTAGGTCGGCGGAGCCTAGGAACTTAGACTGGCACATCTACACCCATGGAGACACCATGCTAAGGTCGGTATGGATACACGAGGAAGTCGGCTGGTACTCATCAGAATTTGCCTCCCTACCTGCTACAGGAGGCCTGTGGGAGTATACAGCAGAACACGCTAAAGCGCTCGGAGACCTCGTTCAGGAGAAGCTAGAGGCGATAGCTAGGGAGCTCTACAGAGGACAAGTTAAAGACTTAGAGGACTACTGGAACAAGGTGAGAGAAGGGACCTACTTGGGAATATACCAAAGCTTGAGAGTATTTATCATAGGCATCAGGAACTTCTATGTTGTTAGCCCTAGGGTTAAGGACATGGTTTACAGCCCAGTCTTTGGAATAACCATTGAGTGGCCGTGGAGAACAGCCTCAACTCCCGACTCCAAGATAAAGGTGGCTCTATACGCCTCTACAGGGAGCCTCTTCCTCTATGAGTGGAACCCGATATCCGGTGTTGGCGGTGTCTATGGAAGCTACATCTGGTACTATGTCCGCGACTATGCGTGGCTCAGGCACCCATCCACCCTAGAGCCTATACCTGTTAGAGCTACCTGGAGAGTAACACAAGGGGATGTAAACGTACCCACCACAGCCGTTATGTACGATCCAGCTAAGCACTCCTGGGTCAGCGTCCCAGAGGGTACGAAGGCCTCCTACGTCATCGACATCAACTTTAAGCTCGGCAACCACCATGACGGATCTCCACAGACCCTACTAGACATACTGACGAACTTTGCTTGGTACGTTGAGTGGGCCTTTAAGTCCGGTGATGACGACATCTGGTATCACCCGAACATAGAGTCCGACAAGTACATAGCTGAGGATGTGGCAGGAATAGAGATCATAAACTCTACATCTATTAGAGTCTACGGGAACTACGGACTCTTCTACAGCCTTGATGAAACCGCAACTTACTACCTCGACTACCTGTGGCCTTCCTGGAACCCGCTCCTTAGGCTAGCCTTCGAGTACGTAGTCCTCTACAAGGGACCTGCGAGTGGAGCTAAATACGGTTGGCTAACAGGCGAAGGTGAGAGAACCCTAGACGCCATGAACCCCAACCACGTGGGTGACGTAGCTGAAGCCCTCAGAACCATTGGTCGGGGAGGTTACTCTCCACCACACCTCGCTAGTACAGCTAAAATGCTAGAAGAAAAAGGTGTCAGAGTTCAAGACTTAGCTAAAGCTACAGAAACGCTAGCAAAGTTTATTACTGAGCATAAGCACATGGCAGTAAGCAATGGTCCGTACTTCATAGACAAATACGTACCTGAGCAAATGTACATAGAGCTTAAGGCGTTTAGAGATCCGACATACCCATTCACTCCTGACTACTGGCTAAAGGCATTCGAAGTGTCTCAAATTAAGGTTGCTGGAGTAATTAAGGCTCCAACAATTTTGGTAGTAGGCTATAGTGCGGAAGTCGAAGTACCGATACTTAAGTACGTAATATTCCCAGACGAGGGTACTAAGGAGGCGACAGATGTTAACGCCGAGCTCGTTGTTCTCGGAGCTAAGGATGAGGTGCTGGCCTCGGTAGCAGGTAAGGTCAAGGAGGTAGGTCCACCAACTGTATGGAAATTCGAGCTAGGACCCAGTATAACAAACAAGCTCTCAGGGCTTAAAACCGTGACTATCGAGGTTAGGTTCTGGAGGAGTCCCGGTTTCTACGATGTTGTGGAGAGGTTTACCGTCGAGGTCTTAAGCGTGGAGACTCCGACACCTACAGTAACAGTCAAGACAGTAACTAGTGTCGTAACGAGCGCTGTTACGGTGACTGGAGTTTCTACTACTACTGTCGAAGTCTCACCACTTGTGACGCCGGTCGGTGCTGGGTTAGCTGTGGTGGCGTTGATTATCGGAATCCTGATTGGGGCGTTAGTTATTAGGAGGAAGTAGTAGGCTGTTTCCGTATGTCAAGCACAGTCAGGTTTTTTGCTTCTAACCTTGTTAATGCTTTTCTAGTTGTATTCCTCACAGTCCTCATAGCCTCTATAGCATTTAACTTCGTACACGAGAAAGAGTCCTGGGGTAGGGTATACGAGACCGTCGAATCCGAGGTCAGGAGGTTCATCATCGAGAATCCTAGAGCGGCTCCTGAAGACATAGAGAACTTTAAACGCTATAGAGAGAGCTACTGGATCAGCTTCTACGGCTTAGACCAGCCTGTTGCTTATAGAATCTTAGTAGCTACCTACAAGACCCTAACGCTGGATTTTGGAGACGCTAGAATACTATATACGGCTTATGGGCACACAAAGGATGTCAGGTCGATAGTGCTGTCGGCAATGGGTAGGACAGCCCTCCTATTCACTACTGCTACCCTCCTCAACATAGCTTTTGGCATACTACTCGGTGTTCTTATAGCATCTAAGGCCGGCTCTACGCTAGATAAGGTGAGTGGGATCCTCGCTATGATTACTAACGCTATGCCCCTCTACTGGTTCGGGGCTATAATGATATGGTTCTTCGCGTACAGGCTCAACTTGTTTCCTGCAGCATCTTGGAGACCCATACCACCCTACGTTGCTGAGAACCCCATAGAGCTCGTAAAGTGGTTCGCTTGGCATATGTTCATCCCCATAGTCTCGATGTTCATGCTGGGAGTCTTCGGCTGGGCTTGGAGCATTAGGGCAGTAGTAGTTGAAAAGTACTCAGAAGACTTCGTCATGGTTCTCAGGGCTAAGGGGCTGCCCGAAAGGTACATAAGGTATAAGCATGTACTACGCGCAGCTGCACCACCAGTCGTCACTATGGCAACACTATCTATAACTGGGTCTCTCTTTGGGGCTATAGTCAGTGAAGTCCTCTTCCAGTGGCCCGGAATGGGGATGCTATACTATACGGCACTTAGAAACAGTGACACCATCGTTGTTCTAGCAGACACCTACGCCTTCGTAGTTCTCTTCGTAGCCGCTAAGCTCATACTTGACCTAGTTTACGGCCTCCTAGACCCTAGGATAAGGATTAAGAGGTGAACTCATGTCACGAAACACTGAAACCCCCAGATACCTATCTCGGTATCACCTCCTAAGGACCCTAGCTAGAGACAGAATGTTCGTTACAGGCCTCCTACTTCTGTCCCTCTTAACCTTAATGGCAGTAGCAGGCTATGCCTGGGTCCCAGAGGACGCTAAAACAAGCTGGTACTACAACGTTAGGTGGACTTTGAACCCGAAGCTAGTTCCCCCTTGTTGGGTTAACTACCTCACTCAGGAAAGTAGGACACCTACTATCAATCTGACCTATACAGAGGCTAGTGAGTACTGGCGTGTTAAAGCTGAAGAAATCTGGCAGGTTAGACAGAGAGAGTTGGTCTCAATGGGGATAACCAACGAGAGCGTATTGAGTAAGCTAAGGAACGAAGTTTATGAGAGAACTAGGCAGGAGCTCGAAGGTAGGGGATTAAGCTACTCATTCGATTACCACTACTCATGGGTCATTCCACCTCAAGACGTTGCCCTAGTTATTAAAAGCCTCAGTCGAGATAGAGTAGCAAACATAACCGCTATTATGGCTAGACCTGACGGCGTTCAGGTGAGGTTCGTTCTCGCCAGCAGGGTAGAGCTCTACAGGGGTGAAGAGAGAGTGCTCAAGGTGAGCTTTTCTAAAGACTTTGCTGAGAAGCTAGTTAGGGTTTATCTAGCTGCTAGGGTGGATCCTGAGACTCTCAGGGTGTTAAGTGACTATGTAAGCTACGGTCTTAGGTCACCAGTCGAGATATTTTTCTATGGAGAGCTAGGCTCGGGTGGTAGGGTAGTCTTCGCCAACCCGACGGAGGGGGAGTACTGGGTTCGGATTGACGCAGTTTTTTCTGAGATAGTGAAAGCTGAAGATATCGACGTTAAGCTGAGGATCCTTGGAAGTTGCTACGGAGTTCTTGGCACAGATGACGTAGGTAGAGACAACTTCTGGACTCTCCTTGCGGGTTCTGGTGTAGCATTACTAATAGGTCTCCCTTATGCGGTACTTTCTAGGCTTACGGGCCTTGTGTATGGAGCTGTGAGCGGCTTTTACGGCGGAACTCCCGTAGATATCGTGATGCAGAGGATCTGCGAGATCGTTTATTCCATGCCATTTCTGCCGTTCATAGTAATGATATCATACGTCTTGAGGGAAACCACGGGCGCTCAAGTCGGGATAGCGCAGATAATAGGCCTTCTCCTTATTTTCGGCTGGCCTGGTGTAGCAATAATATCTAGAAGCATGGCTCTCAGCATACGGGAAGAACTGTATGTAGAGTCAGCAATAGCTATTGGGGCCACTAAGTCTAGGATAATTTTAAAGTACATAGTTCCTCAGCTGATGCCCTATTTCTTTGCCTCAGTTATGCTGGCTACTCCGGGCGCCATACTAACCGAGGTGTTTCTCAGTGTGTTAGGATTAACTGACCCAAACCTTCCCTCTTGGGGTAAGATGATTAGTGGTGCTCAACTAACTGTTCACGCTTGGTGGTGGATAGTACCTCCAGGGATAGCGATAACATTAACGGGACTAGCTTTCATGTTCCTAGGGTATTCCATAGAGAACGCGACTAACCCCAGGAGGAGGAGATTATGAGGGTCGATAGAGGTGTTGTAGTGATGCTGATGGCTGTCGCAATATTGTCAGCAGCCGCAGCTTACGGAATCTCATCAATGGTTAGAACAACAGAAGTAGTCACGATTACGGAGAAACTGCCTCAGTATGTAACAGTACTGACTACCCTAACGACAATAGATAGAACTACCGTAACTGTCACGAGTACTCAAGTAGTTAAGGAGACTACTGTAACTACTGCGACTATCACTACAGTAGCGACCGTTAGGGTCTCACCTCCAGTATCCCCTCTGGGAACTCTCGTGATAATGGGTGGTAGAACGTTCGACGAAGCTTTTCTAGAGGTGCTTAGAGCTACGGGTAAAGAGAAGCCTAGAGTAGGTGTAATACCTACTGCGAGTTCTACCCCTGAGGAAACCGGTCGGGAATACGTAGACATGATCAAAGGCTACGGTGCTGAAGGAGTTCTAATAGACATAACTGAGCGGAATTGCGCAAAAACGGCGTACGAACAGCAATACGTGGAGCTTGTAAAGTCTCTGGACGCAGTCTTCTTTACGGGTGGAGACCAAAACAGGATAACTAAGTGCTTAGTACCGGGTGGCAGCCCTACCCCCATCTTAGAGGCCCTCTGGAACCTGTACTTACGCGGTAGTGTAATATCCGGCAATAGTGCTGGTGCGGCAATCATGAGCGACCCAATGATCGGGGGTGGTATTGACGAGAGAGTTATTATAACTCGAGGTTTAGGGTTCCTAATGTACGGCCAGGTGATAGTGGACCAACACTTTCTCGCACGTGGCAGAGTCATCAGGCTATTAGAGGCGCTAGCTCAAACAAGTACTCGCCTAGGTGTAGGCATAGATGAGGGAGCTGCGCTAGTATGCTATGGGAACCATACCTGCAGGGTGATAGGTTCAGCACCGGTTGTAGTATTTGTTTATGAGGGAAGCAACGGAACTCACTATATTTATAGACTCAACTACCTCACTCCTGGCGACTCTATTAACTTGAAGACGCTTAGGGTAGACATTGGACCGAATAAGAGAGCTGTCTCAATTTCGGGAGACTCAACCACGAGTACCGATGTGGATGTAAAAACACAGAACGGGCTTAGTCTGATAATAAGCTTACTGACTAGAAATAGAGAAGTTAGTATTAGAGCGTTATCTGAAAGCAGGAAATTCAGCTACCAATTTACGTTGGCTAGGACAGGTAAAACTGAGATCTACGAGACAGGGTTTTACGACCCGGTCCGGTATACAGCTATAGAGATTCTGCTTTACATCAGCAAGGTAGGGCTTTAATCTATCCTTACTTCTAAATATTCTAATTCATTGTTCTATTTCCGTGAGTTCTTGAGTTTATAACCGTCAAAAGGCTTAGTTATAGCAAGCTACGCACAGTGAAATTCGAGTGAGCTCTCGCCCGGTTTTCGCGGGACAACAGCTAGAATTACTAGGTAGTAAGAACCTCTGTGAAGTCCTGAAAACATTTTTCAAGACTCTCGGGCATTTGAGAGTCTTAGTTTAGTCTTGCGAGCATATGCGGTAACTTAATTGGGTTACACCCCCGCTTCTTCAGTAAGGACGTAGGATTTGTTTCCACAGGTTCTGGGGTTAAATGTTGTTGGTTGTCTAGATCTTGGTGATCGAAGTCGGCGGACACTGCCTAGTAGCTCTCGACATCGACGGTACCTTGATACCTACTCTAGTAGACTTCGAAAAGCTGAGGGCTGAGATTAGGAGGTTGCTCGGAGTAAATCACTCGCTAAAACCGCTAGCTGAGAGCTTAGCCAGTCTTTCGGTGAGTGAGGACCTGAAGGAGAAGGCCTGGAAGCTAATTGAGGAGGCTGAGGCAGAGGCTGCCTTGAATCTTGACTCGGAGGATGTGTCCAAAAGCGTCGAATGCATTAAGAAAATGGTACACTTGAGCGTTAGTGTGATCTTCGTGACAGCTAGAAGCGCAAGGACGGCTACACTTATTCTATCGAAACTAGGCCTCTCAGACTTTGCGGAGTCTTTAATCTCGAGAGATATTACTCCTTACAGAGTTGAGCAGCTGAAGTACGTACTAGAGCTATCTAGTGGGAGAAGAGTATTTTTTGTTGCTGATACGCAACACGATAAAGAAGCAGCTGAAGCTGTAGGCATACAGTTCATTAAGGTCGGAAACTACAAGGAACTCCCAGACGTACTAAACAGAGTCATCAATACGTGTCTGACTACATCCTCGCCCTAAAGGAGGGGCTATTCACTTAGGCGAAAAACGGTGGCCGATATACTCGGTGCCGAGCTGCTGTGCTCAGAACTTACCTCTGATATAGCTAAAATCAATTAAGTACTTTATCGCTTAGTTAAAGAAGAATTTGGTGAAGCAAGTTAGGGTTTAGAGGAGAAGTCGGGAGAATAGCTCTTCCAATACTCATAGGCTCTATACCGGACTCGGTGATAAGCTTGATAAGCATGGTGGTTGCCTCTAAGATAGGTACTGAGGCTGTTGCTGGTACGGGCCTGGCTTCGTACCTCTTCTTCATACTCAATGCCTTAATGTCTATCTTCATAGTTGGCCTCCTCGTGTACTGCTCTCAAGCGTTTGGAGCGGGTAGGGAAGACCTCGTGGAGAGAGCTGTAGGTGAGTCACTGCTATTGTCGGTATTGATATCGACAGCCGTTATACTTACCTCACATATCTGGTTAAGCGGCTACACAGGAGTTCTCTCCGGGGGGCAGCAGGAGGTTAGTGCTGTTGCGAGCGCTTACCTGAGCTTGAGGATCTTATCCGTTCCAGCTATAATGGTTAACTCAGTCTTATCGTCGTCTTATAGGGCTGTCAACCTACCGTGGATTCCTGCTTACTCATCTATATTCGTCGGTATCTCTAGCGCTGTACTCATACCTTCGTTAGGGCTCGGACAACTCTACCTGCCTAGAATGGGGATAGAGGGAATGGGGCTCGCATCAGCTATTTCTCAGTATCTAGGCTTGACCGTCTACTCCCTGTTTAAGCCTCCCTTCAGGTTGAGACTTAAGCCCCCCTCTAAGGTGCTAGCTAAAGTCATAGCCATAGGTGTTCCAGCGTCCATTGAGAGAGTTATCGGAAGCGTGGGGCAGAACATATACATAAACGCTGTAGCTAAGTCCGGAGTTGCTGCTCTAGCTGCTCACAACATAGGGTTGAGCGTGGAGGGCATTATAATAAACCCTGTTTTTGCTATAAACATTGCCGCATCGGCTCGGGTAGGTCAGAGAGTCGGGTCGAATAACGTGGAGAAGCTGGATGACCTAACGCGTGAGTCCCTGAAGATAGGTCTATCGTGGATGTCTATAGCAACAGCTATACTGCTACTTTTATCACTATTCATAGGTAGAGCGTTTACTGAAGACGTGAGTATAGCTAGACTCGTCGGTATGTACTTAGTGCTTGCTGCCATATCGGAGATAGGCTTTGGTGGGTCCCTAGCTCTCTACGGAGTAATTAGAGGTATGGGTAGCACTTGGGTGCCTCTAGCAGTCAACTCCTTTACCGTCATTTTCCTTAGAGCACTCCTAGCACAAGCTCTGCAGCCAGTCTATGGGATATACGGTGTTTGGGTAACGCAGGTCACGGATATGTACGGTAGGTTTGCGGTATCTTACGCCATCTACAGGAAGTTTAAGTCAAAACTACTAGTAAAGCTAGTGGCTTAGCCGTGAGTGAACATTGACCTACAGCAAGTGGACGCATACCGCTACATGTACATTTTAACCTTGCTTTCTGCTTCCTTAACTGCTTCTTTCAGCATTTCCTCAGCTTCTTCAACTATTTTAGAGTGCTCTAGTAACTCGCTCACGTCGATCGAGAGCCCCAGTAGCTTGCTAATTCTTTCTACAGCTACTGACGCTGCTCTCGGGTCGTACTTGCTGGGGTCAGTATACGGGAGGACTATGAGTGTTGGGATACTCCGAGTCTCTAGCGCCATAGTTAGGAGGGCTAGGGGTCCCACTATGTAGAGACCCCTAGGGAGAGTAGACTCCGGGAGTTCCCACCCGCACTCGTTTAAGCAGACCCACGATAGCTCTTCCTCACCTGACCGGAACTTGTAGTTGAGTCCACCGATTAGTATAGCCTTACTCCCACCGACGGAAGTAAACCAGTCGGTAACTGCTTCTACGAAGGCCTGCCTCTCTGGTGTGTGCGGTATTACGTTGTTTAGAAGGAGCAGTAAGCCCGTATCTGTGTGCGCAAACAACTCGAACGGTGTAACGATACCGTAGTCATCAACTCCAGTAAAATCCGGCATGTACTTAGTGAATATATTACCTACCTTTTTAGCCTTAAGCTTCTTGACCATATATCTAACAGCTATGGTACCCACGTAACCAAAGCCCGGAAAGCCAGTTATGAGTAGCCAGCTATCTCTACTCTCTACTAATCTCCTTCCCTGTTCCGATAGTAATATTCTAACTGACTTCGTCAAGTAGACACGCCCTTATTCTAACGGCGGAACCTCTAATAAACTCTAAAACCTCGAGTGGAGACAGCTTGAGTGTCCCAGTACAGAGGAGTCTGTCCGATTCGTCCACGACTAGGACCTCGTCACCAGCTCTAAGCTCTTCGTCTAGGTAAATGATGTGTCGCGAGAAAACGCTAGACCCATGCTTCACTAGGTCTTCTACGACTTCGGACACCACTACACACCTAAGCCTCGGGTACCCAGCGGCTCTGTGGAGGAGTAAGGCACCGTAGATGGATGGGATTAAAGTGTGTGTATAAGCTCTAACAGTGTATAGAACATTACCGACATTGTCTAAAATAGCTCTAATCTTGCCCGTGGACTTCGAGATCCTCAAGTAAACTGCTTCAGGTATGGCCTCCTGTCCCATACCGATACCGAACTGGTAGTCAGCTATAGACCTAAGCACACGTACTTCAGCTGTCGTAGCGCGTCTAGTTATATACATCTAGCTACTCCCACTAGTACGTACCTAACCCCAGAGGAAAATTAATGTTTTCCACTACAACACTGGTTTTCGAGATACATTGCTTGAGTGTAGCAATCTCAGCTATATGTAGCTCGCTTTGAAGACGCTATAGCTGCCTTTAACTAATATTCGAAAATACATAAAAATTTTTAGTGAAGAGTAGTAACATCTAGGGGTAGTTGTGGCTCAAAGAGATGAGTACCTAGTATTCGTAGCTTTAGGGGGAAACGCATTTCAGAGTATAGGTGATATAGGGACTCCAGAAGACTACTGGAGAAACGCCTTCACGGCTGCTGAGGTTGTAGTGAGCATCGTTGAGGAAGGATTTAGGGTTGTAGTAACACACGGGAACGGTCCCCAAGTCGGGATAGTGAGCGAGTGGATGGAGAACTTGAAGTATAAGATCCCACCTCAGACTCTCGATATAGCCGGAGCGATGACTCAGGGGTGGTTGGGCTACCTACTCACTCAAGCAATTCACAACACTCTTGCTGATAGAGGGCTCCTCGGAAGGGTCAAGGGAGCTGTAGCTATAGTAAACAGGGTGGCGGTCAGGGACAATGACCAGGCGTGGAGTAATCCAACGAAGTTTGTTGGGGGTTGGTATACGGATGAGTTAGAAATAGAGAGGTTGTCGAAAGAAAAAGGATGGATATTCAAGAGAGACCCTCGAGGTGGATGGAGGAGGGTAGTCCCCTCACCCGATCCCTACAAGAACGTCGAGTTTGAAGCAGTCAGGACTCTACTAGATAGTGGGTGGATCGTGGTAGCATCTGGAGGTGGAGGCATTCCAGTAGTTGAAAAAGATGGGGGTAAGCTATTCGGTCGTGAAGCAGTTATCGATAAGGACCTAGCTGGTGAGGTACTTGCTACAGAACTAGGTGCGGGACACTTCGTCATATTGACTGATATAGATGGAGCTTACTTAAGCTATGGAAGAGAGAGTGCGCAAAAGCTTAGTAAGGTATCCGTTAGCCAGCTTGAGCAGTATTATAGAGAGGGCCATTTTCCAGCGGGTTCTATGGGGCCTAAGGTTTTAGCGTGCATACGGTTCATAAGACATGGTGGGCTGAGGGCAGCTATAGGGCACTTAAGAGAGGGCCATGACGTTGTTAAAGGTTCTAAGGGAACTCAGGTCTTTCCTGATACGTGACGTAAGTGCGTAGATGTAGAGTGCTATAGTACCTCGCACAGCTCTATAAAGTCTATATGTGAGCAGTCAACACTCCCACATATTCTCTCTCTCACGAGCTCCAGCTTAGACCAGGAGATCTTTTTACATGTAAATAAGACTACTTCATTCTTATAATTCCTTATTAAGTCAATTAGCCTGCTGAACATTCGCGCAGCAAGCTTTCTAGACGCACTAAGCGATATCTCGCACTGTGAGTAGGGGTAAGCGTACGATACTTCTGCGGGGACTAAGTCGAAGAAAGGTAGGTAAGCTAGCTTAACGCATTGCTCGGGGTCGGCTAGTCTATGGCGCAAGTATTCGAGTACTCTTCTATACGTTTTAGACTCAATGAAGGGTCTATCGCTAGGGTCTCCAGGGAACAAAACTAAGGGCCTTAGACGGTCTTCTGCTAGTACATGTTTCAAATACTTCTCGATGAAATCTCTATGTCTAATGAGTTCGGGTCTAAAGTAAGATGTTGTATCAGTGAGAAAAACGCCTCTACCTGAGCCTCTAAACCTGCTGTCGAGTTTCTCTATCCACTTAGCGTACTTAATTAGTCTATCGAAAGCGTCTCTAGATGAAGGGTGCGACCTAGCTAAACGCTCCAGAAGCTCCCATAGCCTCCCCTCCTTAATAGCCTCCTTAACTTCACGCACAGACTTACCTATAACGCTTAAGTTGTGTTCGGCGAGTAGTTTGGCTCTCTCCGGCTTGCTCATCTCAGTTAGGTCGCTAGGTTCGAACCTACTGCATACAGAGCAGTTGCATGGGAAGTAGCTGAGGCTACTGAGTTTGAGCGTACCGTAGTCGGTCATATATCTATCGTCTTTAGCGTACAGAACGTAAGAGGCCGAGTCGAAAGTATCTATGCCTAGAGCAACAGCTATAGGGATCAGCAGTGGGTGCCCACCACCAAATAAGTGGACAGGTCTATCAGCTGGAACTATAGACTTAACTGCGTAGATCATGTCAACAACCTTCTTAAAGTCGTACTTCTCTAAGGCCTTGACCGGGCTACCGACTGCGTATAAGCTGTAGAAATCCGATAGCTTCCTAGATTCTTCAGCACTCCACTTAAGTAGGTCTACGTAAACACCCCCTTGAACTGGTAGAACCCACGCGATTTTATCGGAACTCCGCTTAACAACCTCCAAAGACTGGTAGGCCCTCCTCAAAGTCTCCTCAGCACTAAGCCTAGCCTCATCCCGAGTTGCAGTATCTGGAGTGGGGATATCTACGATGACAGCTATGTCGGGCTCCAGAACCTCCTCGAACTCGACGAGCTCTACAGGGTCTATAGCAACTCTCTCAGTGCCGTATACGAGCAGTTGGTATGCTCCCGAGTCCGTCATTACTACACCGCTGAAGTTTAGTACCTCATGTACTTTCGCGGCCTTGCTCTCCAGCTTCTTCTTGATTATGTATGCGTTAGTTATAACCTGCTCAAATCCGAGCTCTACGATCCTCTCTAGAGGTAGGTCGTCGGGTTGCTTAAACGGGTGCACTACAGGAAAAAATGCAGGGGTCTCCAGAGTTCCGGACCTAAGCTTTAGCTTCCCTATTCTGCCAGCTAGATCCTTGTCCTTTAGCTCGAAGCTCAACTTACCGACGTCCTCGGCTTCAACTTAGACTCCATGTATTCCTGCCATACACTGTACAGCTTTTCAGCAAACGGCCCCGACCCCTCAACACCCTTCTCACTCACTACATATCTATCCAAGAACCTCACTGCGTTGAGTATCTCATCTATCTTTACAGCATCCGGCCTCACTTTCAGTCTGTCAACTACGTATGACGCAAACTCCTTAGCATTGAATAGGGCCTTCTCCTTCAAGATGATCTCGGAGATCCTGCTCCCACTTATAAAAACCTTAGGTAACTCATTCCCACTAGAGTCTCTCACGTCTTCGAGTACTGCGTGAAGTGTCAGCCCGTCTACGTCGATTCCCTTCAGCTTACCCTCGTATCTAGACCCATCCGATAGCCTGATAACTACAACGTGGTCTAGCAGGGAGTATAGCTCCTGCCTTAGGCGCCTAGTAGCTTCACTCACACTATCACCCAAAACTAGCTGTAGTCGATTTTATATGCTCTAACTTAGGTAGCTCTCTTCAAGACCAATCCTATGTCCGCAATTGAGTTAAGTACGCTATCGCACTCGCTTAAACCTCTACAAGCTACTTCAGCAACTACTAGAATGGGTTTAGTCACTGCTAGGAACTCCATTAGCTTATCCACGTCTAGTACACCCACACCCGGAAGTAGGTGTTTGTCGGAGAATCCATCGTTATCGTGTAAGTGCACTGACTTAATTAGCTCCCTCAGGATCGAGCTAAACGACAGTAAGGATGTCCTAGCTATCATAGCATGACCTACGTCAACGCACACACCCAGCCTAGGTATGTCAGCGTTCCTTACGACTGCTAGTAGTTCCTCCGGTGATGCCCCCAACCTACCAGTGCTTGCGATATTCTCGACGAGTATTTGAGAGCTACCGCTGACTATATCGGCAAGCTTCCTCAAGTACCTTACGGCAGCATCTATTGAGTCCCTAGATGGGGGTAGGTGGGGCAAGTGCGTTACGTAAAAGTCTACGCTTACTCTATCGAGAACCTTAACCCACTTCGACAACCTACTGATAAAGCTAGTAAGCCTGAATACACCTAGCTCGAGACTATCGTAAGGCAAGTGCACAGAAAACGACTCTAGGTTATACCTGGATACGGTATCCGCAACTTTGCTGAGTTCTGCTAACTCTCTTACTCTACTAGATAGAAAGTTGTCGTAGCTTAACTCAACAGACTTAAAACCCCTTAAGAGAACTCTCTCTACAGCCTCAGAAGGTGGAAGACTTAAGTACACCATCGTAGAAGCACCGAACTTAAACGTGCTCTCACCGGGGCAGAGCCATCTGAAAGGCTAGGTCTTCTCGAGAACCTTCAAGGCCTTCTTCCTCGTCCCGGTAGTCACGATGGGCACAACAAACACTCTCACTCCGTTGATCTCCCTTATAAGTGACAGTACTAGGAAAACATGGTTCCTCCATACGTGCTTAAACGCTAGTATACCAGCTCCTTTAGACTCATTGTAGTACACTAGAGACGGTCTCGCAGCTCCATAGCCGACGACACCGTATAGGAGTTGGCAGGTTTTCTGAACAGCTTTCTCTACATGGTCTTTCTTAATGTGGGATAAGTCCCCGGAAACTGCTATTACCTCGAAAACTAAGTACCTCTTTCTGGGCTTAGTGAGTTTTGCTCTACTACTGCCCAGAGTAGACCTCACTAAAAAAACTGCTCTCCTTGCCTTCAGCCAGGAAGACATGCTTAAGTACAGAGACACTAGTGATACAGCTACAGCAGAGACCAGTAGAACATATTCAAGCGACATTCGATATCAACTCGCTAGGTACCTTAAATACTGCTTTAGCAGCAAGTTCTTCAGGTACGCCCAAGACAGAGATAAGTGCTAACATCGCGGTCGGGTGGACCATGTTAGACAAATCCGTAGCACCACTACACACGTAAACCCTTATCTTCTTGCGAACGTATAGCCTCAGAACGAGGTAGTAGTAATCTAAGGGGTAACCACTTAGTAACCTGTTGATCAGCTCTGAGAACTCAACTTCTACCGGAACGCCTAGACCTATGACTCTCCGTAGAAAGTCTTTGCTCACATCACTTAGCTGGCTAAACTCTATCTTAATGCTGTCTATGCTTCCAGCAAGCCTAGGGTAAGCCTTCAAGTCGTCCTTAGATTCCACTACGAGAACTCTAAAGCCCCTCAAGTTACGGAACTTAGAGACAGTGTCTCTCCTCAATTCGTACCTGGGGACTAGTCTTATCCCACCGACCTCCTCGGTAGAGCTGGCTCCGCAGTAGGCTATCGCTCTATACCCTAATCTTAAGGCGTATCTCACTAAGTTGCCGTCTACAGCACCTTTAAAACAGAGGTCAACTACCACAAGTTTCCCCGATCTCCCTTAAGACCCTACTTAGGTCAACGTGGTGAGCGCCCTCGAAGGAGGCTACGACTTTAATAACGTCACTACCTTCACTAAGTACTACTCTCCCGAGGTAGAGGTCTTGCTTGCTTAAGCGAATGTGTAGTCTAGTTCTTCTGCTCTCTACTCTACTTTCTAAAGTAGAGAGAAGTATCTCACGGTCTGTCTTACTCATAGAGCACAATACGTGTTTTAGTACATTACTAGCAGTGCTTCTACCAACCAAGAGCTTGACTAGCTTAATGATGTTTCCGTAATAGCCCTCGAGGCTTTGTGTCCTAATCTGTTGAATAAAAGAGCTCCGGAGTTCGGCTGGTACAGTATTTAGTAAAGCACTAAGTACCTTTTCTTCGTCCTCCGTTGAATGAACAAAAGCAGAAAGCTCGAGAACGATTTTTATCATAGCTTTACCGCTACTTCTCGTAGCCTAATTTCCCCATAACCTCCTGGGGAGCTATGAGCCTGGCACCTCTGGACGCTTCGTGTCTTTTCTTAAGAATTCTCTCCTTCTGCTTTTTCTTCCACTTGTAGTGGTGAGTGCCCTTAAGCCCCCTGCTCCTCAGGAGACCCCTCATCCTCTTACCAGCCATAGTCTTTCCTCTGAAGACCCTGCCTCTCTGTCCTGGGTTAGTGATCCAGTTGATTTCCGGGTCAGAGAGTATCGACGGGTGGTGTGGATCCACCATCACGACTTCGTAGTACTTGTATATACCATCCTCTCCCACGTAGTAACTTCCCAGTACCTCGAGATTGGGGAATCTCCTATTAGCTCTCTCCTCAGCTATGAGCCTAGTAGGCTTCTCTGGCGCATATCCGTAGACGCCCATCCTCTTAGGTCTCCTACCGGAGTTAGGTCTAGGTCTATTCAAGCCTCCCTTTCTTACCCTAACCCTCACTACCACGAAACCTACTTTTGCCTCGTAGCCTAGGGCCCTAGCTCTATCCAATCTAGTCGGTCTCTCTACTCTTGCTACAGTTGGCCCTCGCCTCCACAGTATAAGTCTCTCTCTCATTAACTCGGCTATTGGGCCTTCGTAAGGCTTCTTCCAGAGCTGGGCAATGTAGTGATACATTGATTTAGTCATCCCTATTACCTAATTACAGAGGTACAGCATAGCTTAAAAGCATTCCAAGCTAGCGCTGAATACTGGAGCTTAACTTATGAGAGAGGGCGAGAAGGCTCTTCGTGAGGATCTCCTCGTGAGACTCCTCTTCCTTAGACATCTTCTGAAGAATCTCAGAAACCATCTTCACGTTTTCTGACTTTACGTAGTAGGGTAGAACCTGCCCTAGGAGGTTGAAGAGGATTTTATGGTAAGTCTCTATGCTTATAACGCTGTCTTCAGCACCGAGCTTCTTGAGTAGGGAAGCTGTAGACCCCTCGCTTAAGCGTCCAGCTCTATCTACTTCCGACATTACTTCCTCAACTACTCGCCACGGAAGCCCCACAACCGTTCTACAGTCTTCCTCAAGTGCTCTGAACCCCAAGAGAGCAGCGGCTCTATCGAGGAACTCAGCATTAGATTTACTCCTAGCCGAGAGCCAGATAAGTGGGGCAAGTAGGGACTCATCCTCAGCTTTTTCCGCCAATAGCTCGTAAAGCCTGGAGACTAAGTCTTCAAACCTAGCTGAACAATACACTATCTCGACAACCAGTCTCTGAGGGTCCTCAGGCATCAACCTCCTCTTGCCTCGAGTTAAGATCATAACAGTGTAAGTTAATATACTTAGCTAATCCATCGGGCAAGGTTTCAGCCGCACGTCAGATACTTATCTTCTCGAGTTAGCTGCATCTTCGGGATAGGATTGGTTAGGTGTAGTTTGAGTAAAGAAGCAATAATGAGGGTAGTCTCGATACTTAAAGTTATTTCACTGAATGACGTACTCGATATCGAGGAAGCAGACCCTCAGTACGAGTCTGCTGTAGCAGTGTGTTCTGCTGGTGGTATAGCAGGTGCTGTCTCCTTCTTTCTAGTTGCTCTATCAGCCTATAGACTCAGGTGCACAGGTGAGGAGTACTGGAGTAGATTTACTAAGCACTTCCTTGAGAAGGGATCAGTCCTTGGTCCAGTGGATACGGCACTAAGCTTCGTGCTAGAGGATAAATGTAGCTCCTTCCTTAGAGAAGCTAAAGTGAGTAGGATAAGGAAGCTCTCTAGTTACTCAGCTACGATAAGTGAGTTAATATATCGTTGCGACTTTAGGCAGCTTTGGAGTCTGACCTCTAAGGTGCTACAATCTGACCCTAGCAGCAAGACGGTAGTCTTCGCTGTAAAGATGGGGTATTACTGCGGGAGAGCCTTAAAGCGGTGTAAGGGCCCTCTGCCACTAGACATCCCCATACCTGTAGATAGTAGAGTAGCTAGAGCCACAGTAAACTTAGGCATCATACAGGGTCTGTCTACGGAGGAAGTACTAAAAAACTGTAAACGAGAGGTTGTGGAGGCCTGGAGAGTCGTTAGTGAAGAAACCGGCATACCCTCTATCCACCTAGACACACTAGTTTGGGCTCTCCAGAACCCCTCTACGTTCTCTAAGGCTTTAGCTAAAATAGGATCGAGTAAGTCGGTAGCAGCCCTCAGGAATTTGATGGCAGTAATCAGAAGATCAGATAGCGAGCTGTGAGGGGGCTAACCTGCTACGAGCTCTTTAGTTACATAATGGTAGCACTTATAAAGTGAGTATATAGATCCGTAAATAATGGATGGTGAAAGATGTGCGCGCAAATACGTGAGGTAAGCTCAGCTAAGAGAATTGCTGAAGTAAGTCTGCATAGCCACATAAAGGGTCTCGGCTTAGATGATAAAGGAGAACCCCTACGTGTAGCTGATGGAATAGTTGGTCAAATGGAGGCAAGGAAAAGTGCCGCTATTGTAGTCGAGCTAGTAAAGCAAGGTAAGTTTCAAGGTAAGGGTGTCCTACTTGTTGGACCTCCAGGGACTGGAAAGACTGCCTTAGCTTACGCTATAGCGAGAGAGCTCGGTGAAGACACTCCCTTTGTGACTATCCACGCATCCGAGGTTTACTCATTAGAAGCTAAGAAGACGGAAGTCCTAATGAGAGCGGTAAGAAAGGCTATGGGTGTAAGAATTCGGGAGACTCGGAGGGTCTACGAGGGTGCTGTTAAGGAGATTAAGGTTGCTTACGGGAAGCATCCGTTTAACCCCTACTTGAGGATTCCGCGAGAAGCCAGAATAACTCTCGAGACCAGAGACGACAGCCTCTCTCTGACTGTTGGTGAGGAGATCACGTCACAGTTACTGAAACTAGGGATTAGGAGGGGAGACCTGATATGGATAGACGCTGAGACTGGTTTAGTCCACAAGGTAGGTAGAGTCAAGGGAGTCGAGAAGGCTAAGTATTACGACGTAGACGTGTGGGATGTGTCAGAGGAGTTACCTAAGGGTCCAGTGAAGAAAGAGAAGGAGATAACGAGGGTATTTACCTTTAACGACCTAGATGTTGCTGTAGCGTCTCAGAGGATCTCGTTAATAGGCTTTCTAGGGGTAGAACTAGAGAGGGAGATAGATGAGGAAGTCAGGAGAACAGTCAACTCCCAGATTAAGAAGATCGTTGACGAGGGAAAGGGGGAGCTCATCCCAGGAGTACTCTTTATAGACGATTCTCACATGCTAGACCTAGAGTGCTTTGCGTTTCTATCTAAGATAATGGAGAGCGAGTTCGCACCCATAATAATAATGGCTACCAACAGAGGCATAACTAAGATATATGGTACAGACATAGAGTCACCTCATGGGATACCTCTCGACATCCTAGATAGACTGCTCATAATCCCTGTGAGGCCGTACACGAAGGATGAGATCAAAGAGATAGTGAAAATAAGGTCTGAAGAAGAGGAGGTTGTTCTCTCTAGTGACGCCTTAGAGCTACTAGCGGACCTAGGAGTCAAGTACAGTCTGAGATATGCCATCCAGCTCCTAAGACCGGCCAGTGTAGCCGCATTGAAGAAGGGACGTAGTGAAGTTAAAGCAGAGGACGTACTGGAGGTCAGCAAGCAGTTCATAGACACGAAGAGAAGTGTAGAGTTCATCAAGGAGTTCGAGGAAAAGTTTTTAAAGTAGGCCGGCCCCTCCAGCTGTGGAGAGAGCTTAGTTAGCTTAGCATCACTTTCTCCCTTCTCCCACCCCTACCGGGATTCGTAGAGTCGGAAGCCTAGTGGTGATCATCTATGTGGAGTAGTTCTATTTCACAGCTCTTTCCGCTACTCTGCTACTGAGCAAGGCGCTTGCTAGTAGTATTAAGAGCCAGAGCGGTAGAGCTATTTCGAAGGCAACGTCCGGCGCCCTTCTCCACAGAGTCCTCAACAGCGCAAAGTACGCTGTGCCGACGATGTAGTACGCTGTTATCGAAGCGTACACCGAGCTCCTCAATCCGAGCTTCGTGCGCATGGAGAGTAGAACGCCGATAGCTAGCGATATCGATATAGGCATGACCGTCAATAGAAGCACTGCTGAAGCCAGGTTCAAGGACGGAAACACGCTAAGAACCCAGAAGGGCCAACCCCACCACCCAATGAAAGCGAGGACATACCCAAGGCTCGTCACAGGGTCATGCGTTAGTGGGAGCATCAGTAGTGCGAGAAACAGTAGTGCGAGAAAGTACGATGCTAAGACCCCAATTAGAGTGCGTGAAACCCTGCTAATGGGGCTTCCCTGACTAGATTAGCTTAGTTAAGCTAATAAAAGAAGATCAGACCTGTCCCAGTCAACCCTCTCTCTATGCGTTGAGTACAAGGCCTATAAACTTGGCGAAAATCGGAAAGCGGATACCACTGTAAATTCGTAGTCTCTGCTTATGACTGTGCAAATTTTGACATTCACAGAGCTGTAGAGAGTGTAGCTTATTAAACCATTGCGTTATAAGTCGACGAGAATACAGCCGTGAATGGACGTTCTAACTCGTAGTACCAGAAAAGCAGCTTCGCAAGGTTGACGCATGCTGCAAACACAACGCTGTGGGAGCTCTCTGGCTAGGGCCAAGCTTCCTAATTGAGAACTCTCGCCCTCAGAAGCTACTGGGGCTGTTTTCTTCTTGATGTTTTGAGGGTTATGTTTATGATCGTTGCCTATGGTTATACCTGGGATGAACTTGGGTGGTGATTGGAGCACTACTCCAAGCCTCCCAGAGCTTGAACTAGGTGGGAGCTACGTGCCGTTTGGCTCGACGGCCACCCATGAACCCACGCAGACACCTAAGTCCGCGTAGACGAAGTAGAAGTCCCTGGACGCGAAAGAACACTAACAAACGAAGATGAATATCCAGGGACAAACGGTTTTGGGTGTCCACTCTATATGTCTGAAACACCCCTTACGTAAAGGTAGAGAGTGGCTTCTCTGTACCCGAGTGAGACCCTCATGATGTGGATCGGTCTCCACCCAGGGATCTCGAAGTCTAGAGTGATTACCCTAGTCCCCAGCCTGAGCTCTCTTTCTAACTTAGGTCTCAGAGCTCTATTGACGGAGGTCAGTAGGTACATGTAGACTATGGTAGCATCTCTGAGGCTGACGTTGAAGAAGTCGTCGTTTATGAAAGTAATCCTATCGATGACCTTGAGCCTCTCAGCCGCTTCCTTAGCTTTCTTGATTAGCTCGGGGTTAATCTCTACGCAAACTCCTTTAGCACCGTGAAGAGATGCCTCAATGACCACCCTCCCGTCACCACACCCTAAGTCATAGAACACGTCTTCTTTCGTGGGTTTAGCCAGCATTATTATATAGGGAAGAATCTCCTCTCTAGTCGGGACCCATGGAGCTTGAGCCAGAGGATGCGAGTAGACCACTCCGAGTAGCACCCAGAGATCTCCTATTTCATCCAAGTTTTTAAGGACATCATCCACCGCGCTATCACCCCTTCAGCAGTTATCATGGAGGTACTTATGTACGGGGTTCAGCTCTGATATAGGTTTGTATTTGTTGGTTTCGTTGCCTCATCTCTTTTCCCCTGCATCAGTCTTGGGTCTGCACTACCCTTAGGGGCTTTCAGGGGCACCCCTAGACCCCCACATCTTGAGTATCTCGGGGAGAGCCCCTAGGGAGCTCTCAACCCCTCATCGAACTATCCCCACACACTACTACACATAGAGTACTTAAGA
>JAWBTQ010000011.1:0-40275 GCA_038841535.1 Sulfolobales archaeon
GAAGTTTAAGCAACGTTACCTGTTCAAGGCCGCTTTCAATAAGTTTCCATACGTTTTTGAATCGTTTGTCCCCGGATATTCATTCTTTTGTGTCTAGAGACTTCCGCATCACTTACTTGGATTTCTATATCCACTCAGATTCATGAGTGGCTGTCGAACCCGACGGAACGGGCTCACACCTACATCTACTATTGAGTCATCCTTAGGTGTCTTAGAGCAGTAGTCAAATCACCACCCAGAGTCACACGACAAACCAAGCACATTACTATGAGAGAATCAGAACAAAAAGATTATGGCATTCCACAGAGACATCAAGAAGAAAACAACCCAGCCATAAACTCTATCACCACTCTAGCAGCCAGCATAGACGTTATCATCGAGGGGTCATACGGTGGCGTAACTTCGACGACGTCCATCGCTATAAACTTGTTGTTCGTAATCTCGTACAGCAAGTCTAGAAAATCTGAGGGGAATAAACCGTCGGGTTCTGGCGTTGCCACCCCGGGTGCGAATGCTGGGTCAAATACGTCCATATCCACAGAGAGGTATATCTTACCGCAACTGCCGGTAAAGTCTTGAAGCAGGCTTGCAGAGTGTTTAACGCCAGCTTTCTTTACGGACCTAGACGTGAGAAAGTGCATTCCAGAGTTTCTCAGTCTTTCGTATTCGACCCCACTTACTGCTCTAGTTCCTATTAAGTAAATGCGATCTTTACCCATAAAGTCGAGTAATCTGCTGACGACACAAGCATGGTTATACCTTGTGCCTGAGTACTCCACTCTAAGGTCAGCGTGAGCGTCGAACACTAGGACACAGGAATCCCTACTAAAAACCTCTGTAACTGCTCGAACGGTTCCAATAGTTAGAGTGTGTTCTCCTCCAAGAAACACAGGTATTCTGTTATTCATTAGTAGGTACTCCGAAACAGTCTTTATGACATCGAGAGCCTTTAGAACTCCGTCTTGTGGCAGGATAACGTCTCCTTCGTCAACATATAGAAAGTCTTCAACATTCACACCGAACCTCATCGAAAAGTACTCCAAGTTCTGAGCAGCTACTCTAATGCTCAGCGGAGCCATCCTGTATCCAGACCTAAAAGATGAGGTCACATCTAGGGGGATCCCTAAGATGCTAAAAGGAGTCTTATCTCTCCTACCGTTGTAGCCACCGAATGCATACGGAGACCTGATGAGGAAGAGCTCGACTTCGTTGCTCAAGTCTACACCCAGCTACCATGGATCTACATAGATTTAAGCTGAGGTTACACCACTTAGAAATCTCTTAGCACTCAAACGAATTCGCAGAGTTTTCCAGATATCCGCACTTCTCTGTGAATACAGCGTGCTCGCTTACAAAAGCATCGCTCTTTAATATGCTGAAGGCGTTAGCAAGGTCTAGAAAACTTAAAGTTTTTTAGTTAAAGTAAAACTTCGAGCTTGCTGGATCGAAAGCGAATCCTTGCTTTAAACTCATATAATACTAATCACTAGCGGCAAAATAATCGGTATTATGAGCGTTAGTACTGCACCATGTACGAAAGCGAGGAGAGACACCTTAGGACCTCCGAACCTGTGTATGATCGGGAGAGTTGTGTCCATAGTAGTCGCACCCCCCATCGAAATCCCACTAGCCAACAACTTTTCAGGAAGCAAGGGGTAGATAGCGAAGGTTAGAAGCTCTCTCAGTAGGTTCGATGTGAAGCCGAGAAAACCTAGAAAGTAGCTGTGCGTGCTTAGTAGAACCCCAGTGAATGTGTACCACCCCATTCCAAGAGAAATAGCGGTGCTGTACTTCACTACGCAGATAAGACTAAAGCAGCCCACCTCGTCCAAGGAACTACTTAACGCTATCGCTACTCCTGAGAGTAGTCCTCCTATGGCCGACCCGATTACGGTGGAGAAGAGTAACCTAGCTACTTTACCAGCAAGAGCGGAAGCTTCCCGTAACTTGCCTAGCTCGTCAGATACAGATATTCCTATAAAAAATAGGAGGAGGTACAGCAGTCTTTCAAGCCATAACCGCGTAATTGCTTCTTCTAAGTTAAGAACGGCACTAACCGCAAGACCCGAGAAAAAGAACACCAGCAGCAGAGCCGACTGTTTACTCACTTCGTCCACCTGAGAGCACTACAGCTAGTAGTAGGGAGGTGAAAGTAGGTGCTAACGCTAAGAGCACGACCTTAGCAACGACTCCCAGTATTGCTAGTGCATCGCATGTTTCCGACCTAGAGCTCGGCACTGTAGAAAACAACACTTTACCCGAGTTAAGTCCGACTAGAAAAACAAGTCCGTATATTAGTGCAGAGAGGCCCATATCTACGTATCTCTTTATCTTTCTACTTCTGAAGAGTAGCCCGATAGCAACTCCTACTGCTAGGTAGACATATATCAGGACACTCATGTCTTATGCCCCGCGAGTGCTTCGAGATACAGCATCCTGATTAAGTCTCGGCTTACATCGGTCGGTGACAGCTCGAGAAGGTACGTCATGGACTTGAGGGCTGTCTCAGACACTCTCCCAGCCATTTCAGCTGTGAACCCGTAATCTGCGAGAGACTCTCTGAAGCCTACTTCTCTCTGAAACTTCCGAACAGCCTCAGCAGCTTTTTCAGCGTCACCAGAGTCCGGGTTTAGAGAGTGGTCTAGGTGTTTGAGTAGCTCGTAGAGCACTTCGGGCACATGTCTGTACAGTATTCTAATAGCTGCTGGACCGATAGAAGCTAACCCAGATCCGTGAGCTAGAGAGGGCTCTAAACCACTCAGAACATGCTCTACAGCGTGGATCAAGTGAGTTCTCGAGTTATCGACGGCTATCCCAGCTAGAGCAGACGCGTAGAGTAGCCAGTATCTAGCTTCTATGTCGTAAGGTTTTTTAACTGCTACAGGTAGCCACCGCACTATCAGTTGTACAGCCACCTCGCACAGGGTCCTGGTAAATGGGGACGACGCCTTGCTAGACGAGGCTTCAAGAGCATGATAAAAAGCATCTAAAGCTGTGTAGATAGTCTGGTTATTAGGTAGGGTAGTAAGATACCTAGGGTCGTCAACAGCTATAGATGGATATAGATAGTCGCTGGCTATGCTGACCTTTTCACTAGTTTCGTCGATCGTAGCAACAGCTATTCTATTTAACTCGCTTCCAGTGCCATGTGTTAGATTTACTGCTACAACTTCCAATGATCCACACACGTCTCTCGCTCTTCTAAGGTATTCCGAGGCCCTACCTCCGCAGGAGGTGATGACTGAAGCTATTTTAGCGGAGTCTATAACGCTTCCGCCTCCTATAGCTACTACAACCTCGGCTCCAGACCTCCAGATCTTTTCAGCAATAGAGTCAACTAGAGATGCTGTAGGATTAGCTACCACTCCATCGAAAACCTCGTATTCCACCTTATTTTGAGTAAGATAGCTTGTTATTTCACTTAGTGCTCCACTAACTTTCGCGGCGCTTCTACTGGTCACCACATACGCTCTCCTAATTCTAGAGAGCCGCTCCCGCAGAGAGGAGGCAGAGTTCGGACCGAAGTAGACCAGCGTCTTGCCATACCTTAAAGTAAATCTATCGATCTTCACGTAAAGCACCGAGACTTTCTAATGCACTCCTGAGTAATTAATAATGATATAATTATCAGCCCTCACACGGTTCGTCACACGTCAGCTCCGAAGAACTACATCATGTCTGCTCGCTCTTATATATTGTCTGCTCACTTTTATATATCTTGGAATAACGATATGACAGAAGGGTACTTAGCTAGCTTCGAGTATCCCTCTGCAAAGGTCTTCGTTACTCTACTTGAGGCTGTTGGCGAGGTTGCCGACGAAATCCTCATGAAGTTAAGTGCCGAAAGCTTGCGAATCAGGGCTCTCGACCCAGCAGGATTATCTCTCATAGACCTAGAGATCCCATCTACGGCATTTACGACTTACAACATAAGGTCTCAAGAACTTAGTGTGGGAGTGAACCTCAGTTCTCTCCTGAAGGTTCTCCCGAAGCCTAGGAAAAGCGATGTAGTTAAGTTCTCGGCTAATGAGATGTTTTATCGAATAACTATTGAGGGAGCTATACCGAAGTCGTTTAAGTTTAGGTCGATCGAGGTTCCAGCTGAGGAAGTTCCTGAATTAAGCCTCGAGTTTAAAGTGAGGGCCGTGATCCTCTCGAACGCCTTTAGGCAGGCTATGGCAACCCTCAAGGGAGTGGGTACGATAGAAATAGAAGTTCCGTCAGCGGACTATATTATGCTAAGGGGAGGCGGTTCCACCGTAAAGCTATCTAGGGTAGCTGGCTCCATACTCGATATACAGTTTGAAGAAAGCGTTAAATCGGCTTACGAAGAAAACTACTTAAATAAAATAAGCCCACTACTTGGTTTAACAGATAGTTTAGAGTTTTCTCTGAGTTCCTCGAAACCTCTCAGCACAGTTTTCAGACTTCCTGGAGAAGTTTTGGTAAGGTATGTATTGGCTCCGCAGGTGTAACAAAACTTTTTATACTTTACAGTGAATTAAGTCGGGTTCCCGTATGGGTAGTAGGATACTAGACGAAGTAGACGTAAAGGTATTAGAGATACTGCAGGAGAATGCTGACCTTACGTATGCTGAGATAGCTCAGAGGGTCGGCGTAAGTCCATCGACTGTCTATATGAGGATAAAAAAGCTTAAGGAGCAGGGATTCATTAAGAGAATAGTGGCTGTAGTAAACCCAGAACTACTTGGATATAGGTTAAAGGCCTTAATCTTTCTATCGATAGACGTTAAGAAGTTTAATAAAGTGGTTGAAGCTTTAAGCTCGATACCTCAGGTTCGAGACATTTATGACGTTACTGGTGAGTGGACCCTGGTCTGTACTCTCTTAGTTAGAGACCATACAGAGTTATCTAAGGTACTAGATCTCGTAGGTTCTATAGATGGTGTATTAAATACGTCAACACTTGTTGTACTAAGAACCATCAAGGAGAATAGCAAGGTGCTTCCTTGAGGCCAAGATACGGATACGGTTTCTTCAGTGTAGACTCTACTGGGGAGTTTAGACAGAAAATTTTGTTTTTCTACTGGGACCCAGATAGAGAGCTTTATAAGTCTACTTCAACCCCGCTCGGGAGAAAACTCGAGGTGGAGACTATGAAGATGAATATGCAGACTTTCGTAGATTCGGAGAGAATCTTAGTAAATAGAAAAAGCGTTAAAGCAAGAGTACTACACGTCGATATAGGTTTTATATCGTCAAAGAAAAGACCGTACGTTGAGTTTTTAATAGCCTTCAAGGGTGACTTAGTGAGAGGAGTTAACACTTATGAGAACTACTACGAAATAGAGAAAGTAGATTACGACTATAGAGTTATGTGGACTTTCCCCGAGAACTTCAAGGTTATAAGAGCAGAACTAGGCTTTCCGCACGAAGTCGTTGACGATAGGATTATAGTCTTTAATGTAGAAAAGGGTGCTGAGACTCCTGGATATGAGATTATCGAGTTTCTAGCTCCATAGCTGCTTTCCTGTAATACTGTAGCGGGGTTCTAGTACCACACTCAGCTATGCAGAGTCCCAGTGATCTCATCTTATCGCAGCTATACATTCTGTATCTCTTCCTGCCTCCACGTAAGCCGGCTAGGTGTTCTACTTGATATCTAGCTATCTTTTCTTCAAAGTCTGGCGAGGTCCTAAAGGTATCTACCACTTCATCAACACTGTATCCTACAGATAACATGAATGTTGCTAAAGCAAAGCGTTGATGGTGGCTTAAGTGTTCCCCCCTGATTAACAATTCCTTGAGCTTATTTATACATGGCGGAAAGGCTCTTTCAACTCTCTCTGGTGTTGCTTTTCTCTCTCTTTCTAATACCTCCTTCGGCACTAAAGATCTGACTGCACCTAGGTGATCTTTCAGTAACTCACCGATGAACTCTGCTGAAAAGACAGCTCCGTAATCAATTACTCTCTTCTTGACTTCTTCTTCAGCTAATCTAGCTAAGTCCTTCTTACCCAGGAAGACGTAACCTTTAAGCACTAGTCTATTAACTAGCTTCCAGCTGGGCTCGGTGAGAAGTTTCTCGGCATACCTAAGGTACTTAGGGATAGTGACTCTATAGGGGTAGCACGCTATTACTTCACTCGTCCCAGACCTAGCAAGGAGTACCTTGTGACCGCATCCATCTTCCTCCCCTACGTACTCAACTTCAATACCTAAGTTTTTCAATACGTTTACAACATCCCTATCTCTTTCCCTAGCTATCTCTAGTGCTACTCGCTTACCTTCATGATCTGCCAACCTCCTTAGTAGCCAACCGTGAGCATGTTTAGCGAGCGCTATGGCTAAGTAGAAGCTGGGAAGCTCTATTGACGGATCATCGCTAGGTACATAGTAGGACCCTCTTACAGCGTTTTCTATTCTTAGTACTGCCCGATCGGCAAAGCTCTTCATGTAATCTACTAGGTCGCTTATACTGGAAATACCGACATCTAAAACTTTAGGCAAGTTCTCCGGGGCTACTAAGACTGGGTACTTAGAGTAAATAGGTCTTCTCAAACACCCTACTCCATCATAGCATACTTAATTAAAGTTATAAGCACATTAAAAACCTCAGGTAAACTCTAGTTAGGTGTAAAGCCACGGGGAACTGGATAGTAACATCTGCTTGGCCGTACGTTAACGGAGTTCCCCACCTAGGTACTCTAGTAGGTAGCGTATTGTCAGCTGACGTATTCGCAAGATACTTAAGGATGAGAGGACATAGAGTAATCTTTGTAAGCGGGAGCGACGAGCATGGCACGGTTATTGAGATAGAGGCGAGAAGAAGGGGGTTCGAGCCTAGAGCGTTCACAGACCAAGCGCATGAGTATATAACACGTATCTGGAGACTGTGGAGTATATCTTTTGATAACTACACCAGGACAGAATCTGAGATACACAAAGACTTTGTTCAAGGTTTTCTCTTAGATGTTGAGAGAAACGGGTATATCGAGACGCACGATCAGTTTACTGCGTGGTGCCCTAGAGACAAGCAGTACCTAGCTGATAGATTTATAGTAGGAACGTGTCCCTACTGCGGATACGAAGACTCTCGAGGAGATCAGTGCGATAAATGTGGTAGAATACTAGATCCAGAACTTTTAGTCAATCCTAGGTGTGCTCTTTGTGATGGTAGGCCGGTGTTTGTGACAAGAAAACACTGGTTCTTTAGGCTCGACAAGCTAAGCGACGTAATCTACGAGTGGCTAAAGAACCACAAGCTACTTCAAGATAACGTCAAGAGCTACTCTATTTCCTGGATTAAATCTGGTTTAGAGCCGAGAGCTATTACTAGAGACGTTAAGTGGGGTATACCGGCCCCCTTTAAAGGCGCAGAAGATAAGACTATCTACGTATGGTTTGACGCACTATTAGGGTATGTATCGGCTACTAAGGAGTTTTTCTCGAAGTCCGGAAACTCTGATGAGTGGTTAAAACTTTGGTTAAGTTCGGACACAATGACAGCCTACTTCATAGGTAAAGACAACATACCGTTCCACGCAATCATATTCCCGGCACTGATCATAGCATCTGGCAGGGGGTACAAGCTCCCGGATGTTATATCTGCTACTGAGTACCTGCTGTACGAAGGAGAGAAATTCAGCAAGAGTAGGAGGGTAGGTGTGTGGGCTGATGAAGCAGTCGAGATCTTTAGTGAGGTTGACTATTGGAGATACGCATTAATGAGGATGAGGCCGGAAGATAAGGATACTAGTTTTAAGTGGAGTGAGTTCGTTAGAATAGTAAACAGCGAACTAAACGACGATATAGGTAACTTCGTACATAGGACTCTAACGCTTATATGGAGACATTTCAGTGGCGATGTACCTGAATTCAGTAAGGTGACGGAGGTAGACGTCGAGATGATTAAAGAGCTTGAAAGAGGCTGGAACCTTTATACTCAGCACATGGACAAAGCTGAAATAAGACCAGCTACTGAAGTAATTATAGAACTCGCTAGACTGGGGAACCAGTACATAACCAAGAAAGCTCCATGGTTTAAAATACGAGAGGACCTTGAGGACGCTAAGACCACACTCCACGTATGTTTTAAGCTGAGTCTTTACCTAGCAACAATGCTTTATCCTGTAATGCCTAAGAGCTCGGCAACCCTCCTAGAGACCATGGGTGTAGAGAATAGTAGCAATTTGATCGTAAGCGATGGACCTACTGAGTTAATCAAGATTAAACACCGAATTAAAGAGCCTAGGGTAGTCTTCACTAAAATACCTAGAGAACTCACTAGAGCCCTACTCGACCCGGGCGAAAGAGAGAGATTGCTGAATTCTATAAGGGAGAAAATAAATATGCAGAGACCTGAGGCACTCAGATTCTAGTAGCACCATATTCCTACCTAGCTACTTTATTTACCGAGATGCTGGATCTTACTGGAGTATTCTTGTCTCCTGTCTGGCATAATACGGGGCATACAACTATAGACTTAGGTATGGGTAGTACGTCTCGGCATCTGTTGGGGCTTAACTACAGTATAGCTTAAGCTGACTCTAAGCCATGTCGTAACATTCTCGATAGCTCACTATGGATGTTTCTTATGCTTACGCGGACTTGTCTTCGGGTATCTCGTTCTCTTATCGTTACAGTATCATCGCTTAAGGTTTGGAAATCTACTGTAATAGCGTAGGGTATACCCACTTCATCAGCCCTCGCATACCTTCTCCCTATGCTACCGCTTTCGTCATATATTACTGTAAGACCTAAGGACATAAGCTCTGTATATATCTTCCTAGCCACTCTTACTAGCTCTTCTCTTTCAAGCAGAGGGAAAACAGCTACCTTTATTGGAGCTATTCTTCTCGGTATTTTTAGCATAACTCTACCCTCTTCCTCCGTATAAGCCTTGTCAAGAACTAATAGTATAAGCCTTTCAGCACCGAAGGAAGGTTCCGCTACATGAGGAATAACTCTTGTTCCAACTACCTTCTCAGTTTCCTTCGATATCTTGATGGCCGTGCGAGGCACTCTAACTCCAGCTATGATCACAGTCTCCTCGGGACTCGCAATAGCTTTCCTTACCTCCTCGATGCTAACGTTCTTAAGTGCTTCCAGGAACGATGTCAGAGAAGGTCCAAGAAATCTACCCAGGATCGACCTATCTATAACTACTCTCTCAACCTCGACGACCTTCGGCTCTCTAAACGGCTTAAAAACAGTCATGTCTTGACCAGAGAACTCCATGTGTCTCCTCAAGTCATAATCAGTTCTATAAGCATGTCCAGATACCTCAATCCATCCCCAGCGGCTTATCCTGACTAACTGATCGAAGGTCTGAGCTGAGTAATGAGCTCTCTCATAGGGCATCTTTTCCTCGAAATACATCTCGCCGTAGTCTACTCCGAGTTCTCTTACAAACTCCCGAGCAACACACATCCAGTACCCCAACCAACTGTTCTTGATTATTCCCACTCTAACTGCTTCGATAACGTCTACCTCAACCGGTTTTTCCTCGCCTTTCAGTCTCAGTTCTGCTGGTAGTAGCCTTAGTTTTCCTGAAAACCTATCCCACGGCGGCTCCTCACCTTCGGGATCGTGAAAGAACTCTACCTCCATGATCGTGAACTCTCTGAGTCTCACCATTCCCTGTCTAGGTGAGATCTCGTTTCTAGCTACCCTACCTATTTGGGCTATCCCGAGGGGGAGCTTTTCCCTCATAGAGATGAAGACCCTCTTGAAAGCTGTGAACATTCCTTGAGCAGCTTCAGGCCTGAGGTACCCCGTATCGGAGGAGTACGGTCCGATCGTTGTCTTGAAGAGGAGATTAAAAGTCCTTACTTCACTAAGTTCTCCACCACACTGAGGACATTTCAACCCTCTGCTTCTGACTATCTCGTTTAGCTCTTCAATACTTCGCCCCTCAACTTTAAGTCCGGTAGCTTCCTCTATTAAGTGATCGGCTCTGTACTTTCGTTCACAACTGAGGCACTCAATAATAGGGTCAGTGAAGTGGTCTAAGTGACTACTTGCTTTAAGAAGCACCTCGGGAACTATGACTGGAGTCTCTACCTCGGTCACTAAGTCCTGGTGCCTTAAGACGAAGTACTCCCTCCAGAGGTCCACTATGTTAATCTTGAGTAACGTCCCTAGAGGCCCTAAATCGTAAAAACCTGCTACACCTCCGTAGATTTCAAAGGAAGGCCAGAAAAAACCTCTTCTCTTTGCTAAGTCTACTACTTTATCGTATTTATCCTCAAAGGACACCTCTTTAGGCATTCTAGTGCCCCCGCTATTTCCATACCAACTTCGCTAGCTACTTAAATATCGCGCCTCAGTTCGCTGTCTAGAGTTTATAATAATCAATGTTAAATGGTGTGTGAAAAGACCTAAAAGCCTTTCTATCGCAGGGTTAATAGTTGTTCAAGATGCCAGTATCTAGTATCCTGCGGTTTCCCCGAACACATAGACCCGGTGAGAACTGGTGTATAATGAGGAGACAAAGGAGCAATGAAATCAATTACTATATCGATATAGAGACCAATCACCTCTGAGGCTATATTCACTACCCCACCGCGGGGAGTAGCTTTTGTCTTTAGGTGCGGTCTTCTATATCTTCCCCAACTCTAACGAAATATACCAGGTTCTACTTAGTGGTATATTCTATTATGCTAATTCCCCTCATCTGCATTTTCTCCGCGAGTTTTTCCACCATGACGTTATCCATCACGAAAACCCCTACATCGCACTCGGATTCTCCGAGCTCCAAGTACTTTAACTCAGAGCCTTCCTCCAGGATTGCTGAAATTACGTCGACCAACTCATTTCTACTCCGCAAGCGGATTCTATAGTTCGCGATAACCCCTGTTATTAAGGGTCTTATAACTATAGCCTTACCTGAGTGGTCTACGAGTAGCTCAACAAGTGTTCCAGGTTCTATGTTTAAAATCTCTCTAACTGAGAGAGGTATCGTTATTCTTCCTTTTTCGTCCACCTTGAGAATGTACTTGCTACCAGTACCAGCAGTCCTCACAACTCCACCCAGATCCATAGTGATTACTAACTACTTTTGCTTTTAGGTTGACTGCCTGCGGATAAGCCGCAGGCTATGAATACCGTGCGGCTGTTGAGCTAGAAAGATTATTACTCAAGCCGAGTCGTTGGAGACTTTATTGATACCTAAGAAAGTTTCTGAAACACCTTCAGATAGGTTCTTACTCAAGGTATTGCTTATCTCTATCTCTGCTAGTACGGAGATAGGTATCAAAACCGCTAGGTCGTAAGGAACGATACTATCCACCTGTTCAGCAAGTCTCATCAATCTTGCCGTATAAAGAGGTGTTACAAGTTGGGGATTGACTCTTTTGACTAATCCCAATACAGCAGTTCCCCTCTTAGTTGGTATCAGGCACTGTTTATACTTACTTATTACGACATACCCATGTCTTCGGTTATTCTCAATAGCTTTAGCGTACGTAGATGGTCTACCTATTCCTTCCTCTTTCATTTTTCTGATAGCTTCAGCTGAAGTCAGTAGTCCTACTTTGGAGCCGCGATAGCTTCTTATCGACTTAGGTTTTACCGTAAGAGCCTTGCCGGGAAGTTCAACTAACTTTATTGGTAAAACCTTGGTGAAACCTTCTTCAACAACTCCGATGGGTAACTTAATTACTGCCAACTCCCTACCTGAAGACCTGAAAGAGTAGTGTCTATATAGAACCTTAGATGGGGTCATTTGACTAGCGACGAATCTCTTAAAGATCAATCTGTATGCTTCGTAATGCTTTCTCGTAAGAGGAACACCGAACTGAATGGACTCTGTTTCGACGTCCTCCACGGGCCTGGTCGGCCTAATTGCTTCGTGTGCTCCACCATCGCCCCAGCTTCTAGGGTTAAAAAGGTGTTGAAGGTTTATAGATCTAAGGTAAGATTTTGCTATTTCTATTCCATAGTTTGAGACTCTGGTTGAGGAAGTTCTATGGTAAGTTATAAAACCAGCTTCATAGAGCTCCTGAAGGATCTTCATAGCTTCTCCCGGTGAAATCTTAAGGTACTTACTGAGGTCTTCTAAAGCTGTATCTGTAGTGTATGGAGGCCTGGGATGTAGTGTTTCAACTTCTTCAGCTATGGGGACTAGCTCAACTCCACTACTTAGATCAGCAGAAAGTCTTTCAACTTCCTCACCGCTATCTACGTAGAGTTTTAGTGAGACTCCTTCGTATGGTAGCTCTACAGACAGCACGAAGCTCTTGTTTCGCACGTACTTTTCGTACCTCTCTACTACCCAGGAAAGGACGGGTGTTTGGACTCTGCCACCGCCAGCGTTAGGTGTACCGAGGTATTCCTTTAGTATGTTACTTAACCCAAAACCAACGAGTCTATCGTCTACTCTTCGGATAACCTGAGACTTAACCAGCCTTAAGTCTATCTCTCTTAAGGATGTCATTCCGCTGATTATACCATACCTAGTTATCTCATGAAAATCTGCGCGCTTAATGTTCTCGTTGTATGGTTTTAAAGCTACGTAGATATCGTAAGCTATTTTCTCACCTTCTTCATCAGCATCCGTAGCAATAACGACTAACGAGGACTCCTTTGCCAGCTTTCTCATAACGTTAATTGTTCTAATACTATCGTAAACCCTCAGAGAGCTACACCTCGGGCAACTATCTACTTCGTTAGTAAACTGGCTGCCACACTCTCGGCATCTCTTTAAGGAGGTGTAAACCGGTGTTACACTACCATCTCTGCTTACTTTTACTCCGTATAGACCAACATCTATAGCCAAATCAAATAAGTGCCCTAAGCTTGGCACAATAGTAGAGACATAGTATGTCTTTCCCACCGGTATGACTGCCTCATAAGCTACTAATCCACTTATGTATCTCTTCCCTCCACCACCAAACATCTTAGCTATAGTCCTTGCTTTAGTAGGTGATTCAACTATTATCAAAGTAGGTACTATCCTTGAAACAACACTATCGAGGCTGGATAAGGTGTGCCTACTTCTCGTTGCTTCCTGAAGAGCCTCTGAGAGCTCGGCGAGGTCTAAGTCTCTAAAGTTACTCTCAAACAAGACTTTGAGTCTTTTCAGGAACATTTCGTATATGTATCTATTTTCGTAAAGAAGTACGGAGACCCCTAAGGTCATCCTACCGTTTAAGAGTCTACTGGTTCTACCAGAGGCTTGTATGTATGTGTAAATATCCGGGATCTCGACAACAATTTCACCACTCTCTAGCGGTCTAGCTAAAGCGTTCCCTAAGTTCAGCCAGTTAACCAATAGTGCATAGCGTTTCACGGTCTTTAGAACATACTCCTGCAATTCTGAGGCATACGATACTAGCTCTTCAATGCGTGGACTTGATGGCTGTAAGAACCCCATTAAGCATAGGTCTATGACTTTAAGCACAGATGGCCTCAGTCTAGATAGGGTCTCGTAGGTCTTAGCTAGCCGTAAGTAGTCCTGGTTAGATAAATCAGGAGGTCTGCTGAGAGCTCTGAAAGACATTATGACATTAGTCGTTCTCGATAGGTACGCATCAAGAGGTACCGAGAACTTCGGAGTTCCAACGAATATCGAGGACTTTATGATCGTTGGCTCATCTATACCTCGCGTGAGCACTCCGTAGTATGTTGCCACACCTATCAGCACATCAACATCTCCTCTGCGAAGCCTTTCAACAGCTTTAGGTGTATGAGCTACGGATGCTTTAACACCCTCCCCCTCTAATTCCTCTGCGAGCTTTCTTACGTAATTCCTACCTAGGTCCCTAGAAACGAATACGAGAGTCCCCCTCCCCAGGGTCTTTATCAACCTAACCACGTCTACAGTGTCGACCTGAGCTGAAAATTCGCGAACGTTTCTTAAGTAATCAACTATACTCCCTATTTCGAAACTCAGAAGTTCTCTCAAAACCTTTATCCTCTCCCTCTTTCCCCTCCCAGTAGCTGAAGCAATAAGAAGTTGTCCTACCCGCCTACTACTAATACTACCCAATAAGCGTGCTTCAAGCTCCTCTATAGACTTAACTACTTCTTTGTAGCGGGCAGTATTCGCGTGCTTTAAGGTGTACGCTGACTGCTTCAGTTTGATAAGGCTTCTCGCAGTATCTATGTCATCAGCGTTGAAACCGAGTGCGGATAAAATAGAATCTAATAGTGAAGAGTTTTTCAGGAGGGCGTCGAAGTCATCAACTATTACCGTACTAATGCTTGCTGATCCTAGGGTTTCACGATTCTTAAATAAGAGCATGTGCGTTGCAACATGAACTCCCGAAGATAGGGAGCTTAAACCACTTCGTACTTCGACTCCTAATTTATCCCCTAGTTGTACCATTCTCTCAACGACTTGTTCCACTAAAGAACGTGTTGGAACTACGTACAAAACGGACTCACCGGCTGAAGCTCTATAAAGCCCGTAAACCTGAAGAAGGGTCGACTTCCCTACTCCAGTAGGAGCTATGAGCGCAAAAGATTCCCCAGCCAACATCCTTCTTGCCCAAGACCTCTGCATAGCCCAAGGAGGATGACCAGTAGATCTCTCAAAGAAGCTAGAAAACTCTTGCAATAACCCGTCCACAGCATCGTAAACCCTGGGGCTCTCTATCAAGGTAGCATCATCACACTCGACTAATTTATCTAGGCATATGTGGCGGTAAGTCAGCATGTCCAATCCTATTGATTTGCTACTCAGTACTAGATCCTTATAAAACTTGAAACTCTTAGAGCGGAAACTACGTCAGCTCACGATATCTTATCTTGTGTTCATAGCTTCTTATGTGTATACAGTATACTGCGTCCGCGGGATAAAGTTGACGCAGAGATCCTAAAGGAGCATTCAAAACACTACTCAAAGCAAGAACCACATCCTTGAGCCCCACCACACAAATAAGGCTTGCGCGCCTAAGACCGGGGGGTAAAGCTAAACCCCCAGCAAAGAGAGGGGACGTAGCTCCAGACCACCCGCCAGTTGGAATCCTCACCCCTCAGAGGGGGAGGAGGTCAGAAGCTAGGTATACGTGGAAGCCAGGTATACGGCACTAGTTGCTCATTCAATATTAAATGCTGACTAGTTAATTGAGTTGGTGTGGTTTAGTGAGAGTAGTGAGCTTACCAGGAGACCCAGGTGTTGGACCCAAGCTGGCTAGTTACTTAGGTCTAGAGCACATATCTTTGTTTTCCAAGAGGTTTCCTGACGGAGAGATCTATGTCAGATTGCTTCAGAAAATTGAAAACGAGGAAATACTCCTGGTTCAGTCTATGTATCCAGCGCAAAACGACCGCTTGGTAGAGCTGTTGCTAGCTCTCGAGCTTCTCAATCGCTACGAGAACAGAGTGTCTCTCTTAGTTACTTACTTAGCTTATGCTCGCCAGGACAAAGAGTTTCTGGGAGGTGAGCCGGTGAGCCTGAGGTCAATCATTAGAGCAATGATAGCTCAAGGGGTCAAAACCTTAGTGACTATCGATGCCCACAATCCTCACGCTGTTAAGGAGTTCTTAAGCAACGTCAAGTACGTCAACCTACTCCCGGAGGAGGTTTTCGCGGAAGCTCTATCTGAGAGGTACAGAGGTAGAGAGATGACTGTAGTTGCTCCAGATCAGGGAGCCACGGATAGAGCTCTGTCTCTAGCAAAACACCTGAGATGCGGTTATGTGGTAATCCAAAAAGTGAGAGATAGAGTTACAGGTCAGGTGAAACACGTACTTGACCCACTGAGTAGAGTCTCTGGACTTGCTGTAATTGTCGATGACATTATTAGTACTGGAGGAACGATAGCTGGAATAGCGTCCTGTCTCGCCAATAGTGGTGTCGAAGTAGTAGTAGCTGCTTCACACGCACTACTCGTAGGAGAAGCTTTTGAAAAGCTAGTTAAGTCAGGAGTGCGGGAGATCTACGCTCTTCCAACAATCTCTCCAACACTTAATAATGTAATATATCTTGATATAGTTCCATACATAGCTAGAGAGCTTAAAAGTGAAGGTGTCATATAATAGCAATTTCATCCACTGCCTCCCGTCTTTAGTTAGGTTGTATGTAAATGAGTGAGAACCTGATTTACGTCTATCTTTCGGGAATACATAAGACTTTACCTAAAGCTGAAGTAATGGCTATTGCTGAGGCAGAAAGCATCGATATAAAAGTAGTGTTTGACGCAGATCAGCTCCTTGTCGTTCACTCTAGCTCTGACCTCATAGAGTTTCTTAAACTTAGGTCTGCTTACTCCAGGAGAGTAGGTAAAGTGCTGTGGATTGGCCGCTTGGAGGGTATCAAGGATGGTATTTCGAGAGCTATAGAAAGACTACAGAGCCGGGGAGTCGGATCAATAAAAATGGAGTTTAGAAGCTTGGGAGGGTTAGAAAAGGAGAAAGACTATTGGAACACTATTAAGCTACTTACTGAGAGCGGTATAAGATTGAGCAAAACGGGTGCGAATACTCTGGACATAATTTTATCTCATGAAATAGCCGTGATAGGTTTAAGGGATTACGAACTAAGGTTGAAGAATTTATTTGATAGGTGGTCTAACAAGAGACCAGCATACTTACCCGGTGCTCTAAACCCGGATATATCACGAATATTTGTAAATCTTAGTAGAGCGAGTATACGGCAGAGCACCCTGTTTTACGACCCGTTTTGTGGTGTTGGTAGCTTTCTACTTGAAGCCTGTTACATGGGACTTAAGTATGCAGGAAGCGACGTAGATGAGAGAAGTGTCGAAGGCGCCTTAAAGAACTTGAAGAGCTATGGATGTGCTTCAGAAGTCTTTCTAGCTGATGCGTGTAAGATGCCTGTTTATGAAGTTGATGCTATAGGTACTGACATGCCTTACGGTAGGCAAACTAAGCCTCACGGAGCGGATATTGTAGAGCTCATTAAGTGCATGTTAGAAAATTCCGAGAGTGCTTTAAAGAAGAAATCATACCTTGTGTTTGCTCAAAGTAGCGAGCTTGAGGAATATGTTTACAAGTACGTAAGCAAGTTAGACTTCGAGTTAGTGGAGGTTCACCGCAACTGGGTCCACGGCTCGCTAACGCGAAACATATATGTCCTTAGGAGGAAGTAGCTTGAGGGGAAGGGACATTAAGATCCCATTGATCTTAACGCTCTATGGAGTGCTTCTTTTAGCCTTGCTTCCGTTGCTAATAAGAGCAACAACAAAGTTGGGATCATATATGGAGAGCTATATAACTAGTTTGGGTTCTTCTTTGCTTTCACTAGCTATAATTGGGCTAGCCACTATTGGAGCCCTTTACATGTGGCTTAAGACGGCAAGGTGGTTAATTAGCAAAAAGTGCGAGAATAGGGTCAACGAAGGCTCTAATCAGGTATGAGCTGGTCATCTATCTTATACTTCAGCTCTCGCCAACACTCACTTAGCTAACGAGGAAGCATAATGAATTAAAAGCTAGAGATGCGCCGAGTTAAGAAGGGCTTCATTCTTGGTTTCTCGGAATAGCAGGTAATGACGGGGTCATCGCTTTCATAGCCTAGGAAATGAGTCGTGGACCGCATGTGGGAGCACAGCGTCTTTAAAACCCGAGAGCTGCCCGGCCGGCAGGAACACCAAAATCCGAGCGGACAAGGAGAGATTTTCAGAATGCGAGGAGGTGTTAAGTACTTGAAAAGACTTTTGGGGGACAAGCGGTGTGATAGAAGAGCTAAGAACTCATAAATTACTGACTCGAAATTAGAGGCGGTGTACTGATGCCAACTGAGCTCCTCTACCTAAAGGATAGCTACTTAAGAGAATTCGAGGCTGTAATAACTGACATAGCTGATAACTATGTCGTGCTAGATAAAACAGTCTTTCATCCTACTAGTGGAGGTGTAGACAAAGATCTAGGAGTCTTAGTTAGAGGGGGGACGACGTATGAGGTTGTCGACGTAGTACTTGAGACAGGTGATATTGTTAAGCACATTGTCAGCTCTGTTCACGGGCTTTCGCCAGGTATCTTAGTTAGAGGAGTTATTGATTGGGAAAGACGTCATAGACTGATGAGGCTTCACACGACTTCCCATATACTTTCCGCCATCATGTACCGGGATTACGGTGCTCTAATCACGGGTGGCCACGTGTACCCAGATCATGCTCGAGATGACTTCAGTCTTGAGCTATTTGATAGAGAGCTCTTCGAAGAAGCCTTTGAGAAGGTTAACGACGTAGTTAAGCGTGGGCTAGAGGTAAAGATCTATTGGCTACCGAGAGATGAGGCCCTCAAAATTCCTGGGATAACGAAGCTCGCACAAAAAATGCCACCTCAAGTACCACACTTGAGGATAGTCGAGATCCCGGGAGTAGATATACAAGCAGATGGAGGGCCTCATGTAAGGAACACCGCTGAGATAGGGGAAGTGAGGTTGTTAAAAGTCGAGAATAGAGGGAAGAAGAGAAAAAGAGTTTACTATACGGTTGAACCATAGCTGGTGCTTAATATTGGTTGACCAGATATTGAGGAACATAAACCTACTAGAGCTTACAAGAGAGCAGGTCAGGTTGCTACTCCAATCTGGTGAGCTCTCCGTAGCCGTTTTCGGGCTAGGCAGCGTCGGTCTCGCTGTAGCATCGGTGTGGTTAAGAGCTGGGGCAAGGGTTGTTGGAGTAGATATTGACGAAAGTAAAGTTAAAAAGATAACTCGGGGGGATGTACCGCACCCTGAGAGTGTGGTAATAGAGACTCTTAGAAGTGCTATACTGAGGGGGCAATTTCGCGCAAGCACTGACGGCAGTAATGCTGTAGAGGAATCTCACATAGCTGACGTCATAGTTCCGGTGCTGTATGGAGCTGATGGACCCGAGTTCAAGTCCCTAGATGATGTTGTATCAACTATTGGAAAAAGAATGAGAAGAGGATACGCTGTCGTTGTAGAGTCTTCACTGCCACCACTAACTACTGAGCATAGAGTAAGACCGATGCTAGAGGAATTATCTGGACTTAGGGCCGATAGCGATTTCGCGCTAATTTATAGTCCAGAGAGAGTGCTCGTCGGTAGAGCTGTTGAAGACATTGAAGTGCGATACCCGAAGATCGTGGCTGGTGTGGGACCTAGATCCCTCGCTCTAGCTGAGGCTCTATATAGTAACATAGCAAAAGCCGGTGTAATAAAAGCGTCGAGTCCTCGAGTAGCAGAGTTCGCAAAGCTTGCTGAAGGTGTCTATAGAGACGTTAACATAGCTTTGGCAAACGAGCTAGCGAGACTTTCGAGGTCCATTGGCGTAGATTTTAACGAGATCATTGAAGTAGCTAATACTCAGCCCTATGCTCACATTCACAAACCCGGTGCGGGTGTAGGAGGACACTGCATACCTATCTATCCAAGGTTCTTAAGCTGGCTTGGGCTCCTTCATGGAGTAAACTTAGAGCTCGTAGAGCACGCGAGACTGATAAACGACATGCAGCCACTAGAGGTCGTTGGTTTACTTCTTTCCGAGTTAAGAAAAAGACTAACTAAAGCCAGAGCTAGAGTAGCTGTTTTAGGCTTAGCGTACAGAGGAAATGTAGCTATTTCAACTAACTCTCCAACTTATCGCATAGTTGGGGGGCTACTAAGACTAGGTTTTGATGTAGTCGTGCATGATCCATTAATTACTGAAGACCCTCAGCTCAGTTCGCTAGGTGTGAGACTGACTAGCGATTTAGTTGAAGCAGTTAAGGGTAGTAGCGCTGTAGTAATAGCTACAGATCATGACATCTACAAGACTCTCAGTCCTTGTGGTTTATCTGAAATCTCGGCAACACCAAACCTAGTGATAGTCGATGCTAGAGACGTTATAGCTATAGGTGAATGCTGCGATACTACCTACATAGGTATAGGTAGGGGCGCAAAGTGTTCCTAGAAGCACTGAGCTCTCTGGCAGGTATAAAGCGAAGAGTAACTCAAACCTCGCTGAAACTGAGGTGTGATTCGCGTGGAGAGCTTAGATAGGGGATTGCTGGAGGAGGCTCTAATAGCCTCAACTACAAGAGCGACTACGTACTTAAGGTCTACCTACGTTAGCAGAAAACCCGTCGGCCTTGGGAAAAGCGGTGATTTATCTAGAGAGTTTGATGTTGTCGTCGAGGAGTTAATACTTAAAACTCTTCGAGAGTACCTTGGAAGCATTAGACTAATCTCAGAGGAGAGAGGGAGTGTGGGAAGAGGTTCATGGATAGCTATAGTTGACCCTGTTGACGGTAGCATCAATTTCGAGGCGGGCCTACCCATAGCTTCTGTTAGCGTGGGTATCGCAAAAAACTCTGGGCAAGTAAGAATAGAAGACATTGAGGCAGCGGTTGTCGCAGAAGTTTTTAGAGATGTGACTTACTTTTATGATAAGTCTAAGGGGTTCAAAGCTTTTGGCATTAAAGCTGAAAGAAGACATCCTCCTAGTAACATAGTGCTAGGATACTTTGAAAGCATAGAGTCTTTTAGACCATATATACGTTTATCGGAGGTTACCGATTCTAAGCCTAGGCTAAGGTCTCTCGGTAGTGCGGCACTAGATATAGTGTACGTATCGCTTGGTATGGCTTTAGGCTTTATGGATGCTAGAGCGAAACTTAGAAATGTGGATATAGCTCCTTCGGTTGCTATAGCTAATAGCCTCGGGGCTAAAGCCTACTTATGTAATGGAGAGAGAGCTACAACCGTCGAAATAGATGATATAAAGAGGGTTGAGTGCCTAGTCGTAGGATACAACGAAGAGATAGCTAGAGTACTACTCAAGGCAGTATCTAACGAGAGCATTCTCAGTACGTGATTACTCACCTGAAATTGGGTCTAAATCTTTTTAAAGACCTGATTGTATCGAGAAAGTTCGTGGGATATGAAGAGGGTTGTTAGCATAATTGGGGACCTTTCAGTATTCTACTGGATATCGTCCACAGTGAGCTTAGTCTTAGGTAAACATATTGTATGGGACTCTTTTATCAGCTTCGTTATCTTTTTAGTACTTAGGTTAGCAAACGATCTTCGAGTTCCGCTTCTGACTCTCGCCGTAAGTAGCGCTAGCGGGAGGCTCTTCGATATCGTAGACTGGAGTGACGGCTTAGCCATAGTTAGAATTAGAATGCGGGGCGGTGGAGGTCTTCGAGTATTCTTCTCTCTAAGTGCCCTGTTTTTTGCGATTACTCTAATCGCAGCTTTCGCTAGGGTTTGGCCAACTTATCTGGAGAGCAGTAAGCTACTTACTGTATTAGTTGTTTTCATTATTTCAATAGCTTTCTACAGAAGTAATTCGGCATACGTTAAAAACATTGGAATAGCTGTATCGATTTTTACAGCAATCATATACGCTACTCTAATCAATCTTTTAGTCTGGCTAGCTATAGGTAGTAATAGTGCGCTTATTATATCGGTTTTAATTAATTTCGCTGCCACTATCGTAGGCTGCGATATATTACCGATTAAGTGGGCTGTACTCAATAACGCCAGGGTCCTAGTTATAGGAGGGCTTGGGCTCTATGACGCAATAGTACTTATTCCTACAGTGTCGTATCTAGCATCTTCACTACTGATTTTAGCCGTTAACCCGTCCTAAAGGTGCGGCTCCCGACACTATAAATAGTGAAATACATTCACTTACCGCTCGTTCTTAGCTGTCTACTCTTAGGTTGAGCTTATGTTCAATCGTCATAGCTAAACAAAAACGGAGGGAATAGCATACGACATTCATTAAAATATTAAGTTGTAAGAGACTCCGAGCTTACCTCTAGTGCAACGTATTGAAACTGCATGACCACATCGGCTAACCGGAACGTTAATCCGTCTACTGAAACGGGTGGAATTACGAGCTCTAGTACGGTATTATGAGGTAGCACCGGAATTACGACCTCTCCTTGAGTTAAACAAGTTCTAGTGCTGAAGTACGTGTTTCTGGTTGTGTAGTGACTAGGTACTACGTATGTATTGGATGCGTCAATAGAGAAGCAGACCCCGTATGAGTTATTGTAATAGATAACTAAGTAACCTGGTTTAGGAGTGGGAATGGTAATGGTTGTTGGTCTAGTATCTGAAAACAGAGTTCTAGTCCATGTCCTAATTGGTCTTATCACGTAGCTGGAGTTGCTTAATATGGTAACGGATGATGCGTTAATGTAGTCGAAACCCGTAACTCTACTTGTAAGATAATAGAGCCGCAACTCTTTAATTACCTCAAGTACTTCATCAAATACTTCAAGTCGCTTTAGTAAATTACTGTAATTAGCTCTGAGTAATTCGTATGAAGCATAAAGTTCTTCGTACAGCTTCCGATTTACCTCCAGCATTCGTAGGGTATCCTCATATTTTTGGCTGATGGCTTGGTACGCTATTTGAAGGGCAGTATAGTTCTCCACTAAAGATCTCGCAAAATAGTATAGGTTAGTGTAGTTCATATACAGATTTTGCGCGTAACGCCCAAGTAACTCTACATCGCTTCTAGTACTAAGAAGTGCTTTTCGGCACTCACTTAAACTAGATGTTGTATCTCCCAGCTGGAGATATATGGCTAGAGACAAAATCGAGAGAGCCACCATAGCTACTAACAGTAGCGATAAAACCTCACTTAAAGCCGTCTTACAAGTCCTTAATAAGGTAGCCATAGTCTAATCCCGCCAAATATAATGACTGAAAACTTATGTGCTTTCAGTAACTACTCAATGGTCTCGCAAAGAAACCTATAGCTAAAATCAAAAATGCTTAGCATGACATGCTATAGAAACTTTAGATTTTATTCTTAAGATTTTATCAAGATATTAGATGCCAAAGAACGTTGAGGCGTAGAAGAGTTCATTTACTATTTCAGCAAACACGTTGTCCACACCCATTGGTACATGCTAGAATTGTTTGCTACATACACTAATGGCTACACTAAGAACTCTTTCAACTACTCTACAGCTATAACTAAGAAACGGAATGAATCAATAACGAAGCTAGTCCACATAAACTGCGTGAGAGCTGGAACTTGTATTCGAGCACTTAAAGACCTTGCTAACCGAACAGCGAGGCTATGCCCTCAGCTATTTCTTCTTCCTCCTTCTTTTCTTCCTCTTTCTCTTTTTCGCCGCTCTCAGGATGTGTTGTGTCGGTTGAAGGTTCTGGGGTAGCTTTACTTGAAACCACTTGAGCTACTAAGATGGCCTGACTTATAGCCTTAGTGAAGAGTTCTTGAAGTATGTCCGGGGTCACGTACCCGATTGCTGAGGCTAGCTCTATCGATATTCTTCGTGCTTTTGCGATTAGTTCTGGTATTACCTCTGGTACTGGTAGAGCAAGCTCTAGGGCCAGAGATTTTGACATAGATATAGCTGCTGTAATGCTCTTTTTGATCTCCTCGTAGTCTATTCTGAGGTCTTTAGGTAGGTAGATAAAGCCGTCTTCGTAAACTGCCTTCAGCTGTGCTTTAATTGGCACTACAGGAATCCCCAGTCTTCTGAGAAGCGAGCTGAGTTCTACTGATACTTTATCACCTTGCTTGAGTACCTTTGTGTCTTTAGCTATCCATATCACACCTTCTCTCACTTGAGTTGGAATCTTCAGCTTGCCGAACAGGCTCATAGAGGGACCTGGCTTTATACCAGTCGGGCCAGGAGCGAGCTCTATGTCGAAACTTACTGTATCACCTGGTTTAGCGTACCTGTATTCCACGAATTCATCAAGAAGTTTTGCTAGTTTAAACGGGTTTGTGTTGGTAAATATGAAGGTATTAGAGCCAGTAAGGTATTTAGAGATCTCTTCTAAGTTCTTAGCCTTTACATCCTGGAGAGCTCTTAAAACTAGGCTGTTCTTATAGAGCTTTACGACTCCGTATTCCGACAGTTTACTGTAAATCCTCCGTGATTCAGCAGATGGCACTCGATCCATAGATACTATTGCTACGACTTTGTACCGGCTCAGTAAACTCTTTATTTCCTCAACAACTCTAGACTTCAAGCCGATAGATTTCCTCAACCTCTCTCTTTCCTTAGTTTTTGCCAGCTCTGACATTAACTTAGTAAGCTGGGTGCGAGTCTTCGACTTCATGTGTATAACACCTCTACAGCCGGACCCATAGTTGTTTTAACATAAATTCTCACCGAGCCCTCAAGGGGTCTCTTGATCTTGCTTTTCACGAACTCTATCACTGACATAGCGTTTTCAGCTAGATCATCGGTTGACATGTCTTCCATTCCTATCCTACACCCAACCCAGTTCTGCTCTCTATTTCTAAGCCAGGTACAACTACTGTATTGCTTGAGCAGTAACTCTAAGTTAGCTTGAGGTGGAACAGGAATTGGTGCTTTACCTCTCGGTCCGAGAGCTGGTCCTAGAATTCTGCCAGCTAAAGACATAGCCTCAGTAGCCACTAAAAACCAGTCATACTTTCGCGCTATTCTCTTCACGTCACGCTTACTCAAGTTCCTCAGCTGGTCAGTTCCAAGAGTATCTACACCGAGCTTTTGCGCATTTAACCTCATACCACCGTCAGCTACTACAAGAATCTTTACTGACTTGCCTACACCTTTTGGAAGTAGAACAGCGTCTCTAAACCTTATCTCAGGTGACTTCTTATCGAAACCCGAAAACGTGAACAGTAACTCGACTGACTGCTTGAAGTTCCTGCTCACACTCAAGTTAATGGCCTTACCTATTGTATCGGAAAGCAGTTCTTTAGTTAGAGGCACCTACCCCACCTCTCCACTGCTCTTCATATTTACTAAACAAATCATCATAAATCCCCCTATTTATTTCAGCTAGAACCTCCTTCGGGTCTTTACCGTTGACTGTTAAGCCGATAGAGCGAGCAGTCGATACAACCGACTTAACTGCCGCTTTCAGAGTTTTAGCGTTGATATCGCTCTTTTTAGCTAAAGCAATCCTTATTGCGTCATCTAGCGTGATACTCCCAACTTTTTTATGAGCTGGGTCTCCGGAAGGCTCTTGAACCTTAGCGTACTTTAAGAGTAATGACGTAGTCGTAGGTGATTTGACTTTTATAGTATACTTACCCGTTGGTTCATCAATTTCGAGAACTACTGTTACCTCCGTAGCTAGATATCCTTCTGTAAGCTTGTTTATCTCTGCTACAACCTTGTCAACCGGGAGACCGTACTGAGAGAGCGCCGGACCTAGCGGTGGTGCCGGGCTCGCTTTACCGCCCAGTATCTGCATTCTAACTACCTTCATTTCCTACCACCTCTTACTTACCGGTTTAATGTTATCTCCCGGAAGAAATACCTTTAGTGGATAAGCCGCTTCAAGTATCTCTACCTCGACCTCGTTCTTAGATATGTTGATCGTTCTCACAGTAGCTTTAAGGCCTTTGAAAGGACCGGCTACTATCTCGATGACGTCGCCTGGCTTAAGCTCCTCTAGTGGTGAGCGGACCTTAACCAACCTTTCTACTTCCTCATAAGTTACCGACCCAGCAACTCGCCCTCTAACGTGCTTTACGCCCTTGACTATTCTCTGAACTGAATGTAACCCATCTGATTCGACTATTATGTAGCCCTTAACATCAGGAGGAATCAAGATCCCGTATATGCCCGTCTCGCTAGCGGCTCTTAACTCTAGCACTAGGGCTACATTGAGTTCTTTACCAGAGATAGTTCTTAATACAGCGAACTGCGACGAAACCTCTCTTCTAGCTTCATTATTAGCCAATTCCCACACCCTGTAAAAGGGCAAATAGCATATGCAGAGCTATACCGATACCACCAACGAGAAAAATCCCAGCTAAAGTCACCTTAATTAACAACTTAAACTCCTCAGGCTCAGGTCTATCAGATAGAGTCAATATTCTCTGCCACATCTCTACCATTCTCGATAGCTCTATCCCCAATCACCTCTAACCCAGTTTCTTCTAGACTTTTAAGCGTTAACAACTACGAGAGTGTATCCTCCAACTAGCCCAGTATTTTCTCGACTATAGTTCTAGCCCTAAAGACTTCAAGGTCATCGTAAGATTGACCTACTCCGACGTAAATTACGGGTCTCTGGAGAAGTATTGAGAGAGTTAGAGTGCACCCTCCTCGAGCGTCAGCGTCCATTTTAGTTAGGATGACGGCATCAAAACCTACAGCTTTATCAAAGTACCTTACTTGCTCTAGTGCGTCATTACCTGTTAGGGCATCGAGTACGAGTATCTTCATGTGAGGTTTCACGACTCTCACAATTTTTTTCAGCTCCTCAACAAGGTCTATATCTACGTGCATCCTACCAGCTGTATCAATAAGAACGGCGTCTAACCCTCTCTTCGCTGAATATATTAAGGCGTCTTTAGCTACAGCAGCCGGATCAGCTCCATACTTACCTCTGAAGAACGGCACACCTAGCCTTTCAGCGTGAAGAGCTAGTTGCTCTTGCGCTCCAGCCCTAAACGTATCTGCAGCTACTATAGCCGGCTTCATACCGGCTTTCAGGAGCCTATTAGCGACTTTAGCTATCGTAGTAGTTTTACCAACTCCGTTAACTCCAAGAAAGACTACTACAAAGGGTCTTACTCTAGCCATTTTAACGTGGTCAACTAGGTCATGCTTCGGTTCCACTCTAGACAAAATGTCTACTAAGGCCTCCTTTATGAGCTTCATAGCCTCTTCGCTATCAAATCTACTTACCTTAGAACCAACTAGTCTTTGCTTTAGTTCCTCAAAGAGAATTGGGAGAACTTCATAAGCGACATCACTCTCAATAAGAAACAGTTCTACTTCCTCAAAAACCTTCTTTAGGTCTTCCTCTGTTAATTCCTTCTTACTTACTACTTCAGCTACTTTATTGGCTATACTCTGAAAGACTTCTCTAACTTTTTTAAACACTACCCCGCTCTCCCTCCAGACTTCGCCTGAGCTCTAGCAGACAGAAGTATCTCTTGGAGGCCTCTGAAATACTTAGAGGCTTCTTCGAACTCCTTCTCGAACTCCTTCACTAACTCCTTAATCTCATTTTCCTCGCTTACGATGACCTCCATGGCCTTCTCCGGACTCAGTTCGATAAAGTAATCTTGGCCTATGTGGACAACCACCTTTTCTTCTCTCTCAAGTTTTGCGTACACGTATATAGTCCCACTCTTGTCTGTAGGTACCAGCATTTCTTCGACTTTGGATAGCTTTATAGTAGATATAAGCTCTCTTGCTACCGCTAAGTCGTTTAGTCTGTCTAGAGCACGCTTGATGTTTTCTTGAATTCCCTCAATATGCTTCTTAGTGCGCTCAAGCTCTGCTACGACTGCCTCTAGAGGGACGACTAGCTTAACCTCCTTATCGCCACTAGTCAATAAACCACCTCTCGGTAGCCCCCAACTCTCTCACAAACTTGCTTTTTGCTTTACTAAAGTCTACTTCGTTTACTGACAGTATCTTTATATGCGATCTCTTAAGTTTGTGCCTACTTCCTAGTTCCGAGAGTACCCTCTCTACAGCGTCCTCCTTCTTTACAGCTCTTACTTCAACCGTGAACTTCTGCCACTTTTTGAGCCTATCTGGGCTTAGGAGAGCCAGACCAGTTATTCTATATACCTTCACATCCCGACTCATCTACTCACCCACTCTTAAAGCTTTCATTATCCTAATTATTTCGGGTCCCGTAGTTAGCTCACCTACTAAAGCTCCGTAGTTATTAGCTACGAGACCCGACTTGACAAAACCAATCCCGAAATTAACCGTCCCCACGTCGAACTCTACACCGAAAAATTCAGAAAGTTTTTTCAGGTCCTCGCTAGAGGCACTTGGGTGCACTATCCCACCTTTATCAGTAACTACAGCAGCAGAACCAACGGTAGGTATGCTGGCTATCGCCCCCAGCGCATACAAGTTAGCACCGAGTAGCGATGCTATCCTTGATGCTATATCCTTATTAAGCTCTGGGTGGGCAAACATAGACCTTGAGTTGTGGAGTATGATGTTACCTAGAGCATTAAAATTAGATGTTTCAAGTACCTCGACTCTGATTCCAGAGTATTTGAGCTCATCGACCTCTTCGTCCCCGATTATGTCTGGTACTATAACTACTTTACCGCGGGCTATAGAAAATATGCCGATTAGTGCCGTTCTCGCAATAGTTACTTCAACAACGTCTGTCACAGAAAGGACCTCCTTTGCCTTCTCTATAAAGTCCCTCTCAACCCCCTTGGGGGCAAGAACTACTTCATCTGTTGCTACAACATAAGTGCCTATGTGGGGGCTACCAAGAACTCTTGCTCTATCTATAGACCCCCTCATTGGGTGGACCCTTCAGAAGAAGGTGGTCTGATACGTAATGCAAGCGACGCTTTAACTACTTTTCCTTCCTGATCTATCTTCATGATGGCTACTGCAACCCTCCTCGGAGGTTTATCGTACCTTCTACCAAACATATAACTATTTACAGAGTCGTCTAAAAGAACTTTCTCGGCTTTAGTATGTCTCCTGACTAAGTCCTTAATGTACCTTATAGCCCTAGCAGCTCTCCTATATCTCCTCGTTCTGTAGAGCTTGGAGAGACTCACAATAAGTATGGATTCAGACATTCTCCCACCTCTACACGTTCCCTAGCTTAGTTCTTCTCCAGTGTCTGAGCCTTGGCCTAAAGGGAATCCTCCTCCTAGTTTTGACTACTACCCAGATCGGTATAGCTGAGTTCGACTTCGTCGCTTTAGCCAGCCTAAGCTTTTTCGCTACGTGCTTGTTTCTAGACACACTCACTCACCTTTCCTCTTAACTCTGATCCTAAGCTCGCGCCTAGTCTTAGAATCAACTGTAGCTAAAATATCTCGGAGGGTGTCATCATCTACTACGCCCCCTAGCTGACCCGAAGAGTACATGCCTATAAGATAGTCTTCAACGGCTCTAGCGAGCTCTGGCTTGACTAACTTAACGTTGGCTAGTCTCTCTCTAGCTTCTGGAGTTAGAATAACTCTAAGGATCGCCTGCCTCTGGGCTTCTCTAGCTGCCTCCTCCTCAGCTCTTCTACGCCTCTCCTCAGCTTCCACCAGCATTTGCTCCATTCTTCTCTTTTTAAGTTGCTCCAGTTCTTCATCACTATACTCGTAACTCACCCACATCCCCTACGGTCCGTACTTGGCTAATTCTGGTTTCTCCTTAACTATTTCAGTAAATACCTCATAGGCTACTGAGCTAACTAGAGAGTGACCCTTGGGTGTTAAGACTCTGCCTCTGGGTGCCTTAGATACTAGTCCAGCTCTCTCAAGCTGCTGCAGTATCTTCCTTACGTGGTTCCTCGCACCTCTTCTAAAATGGGGTGGCGCAGAACCCCGCCTCCTTAAGCCACCATAAATAACGCTAAATGTGCCTAGACCTACTGGCTCTACAGATATAGCCAGCTTCCTCAAAACACTTGCTGCTCTCAAATACCACCAATCTGGGTCTTCAGGACTGTTCTCTTTATGAACGCCTAGCTTAACAAGCTGAGCCCAAGACGGGGGTCTAACTTCTTTCACGTTCTCTTTTAGATACTCACTTAACCTCTTTACCAGAGCATCTGCCGGCACTTCCTTCGCTGTCACCAACTCCTAGACCCAACTCTAGGAGTTTAGTTAGTTAAAAGGCTTTCTATGGTTTCTGACGTAGTTTTGTAGCCTGCAGTAACAAGTCTACATAGAACTCTATACTAGACTAAGTGCACGTTAGATGATCAGGCCTTGAACGTCTTCATCCACCTGAGGTATGCTATGGGATTGAAGTGCCTGCGGGTTGATGATGCTCTTAGTTATTAAGCTCTTGGAGCGATCCAGACGGATATTTTAGTGCCGTCCTCTAGTGGTGCATAGATCTTCAACGGAAGACTTGATCCGAACTCCAAACCTATAAGGTTCGCTACCGATAACGCAGGTAGCACAGTCCTCAAGTAGTCAACGTCGTACTTAGCACTGACTACAACCTCTCTCGATTCGAGCTGATAGAGAGGTTTATCGAGAGATAGCGACGTCTTGTACGACTTGCTTTCTGAAGCGCCTGAAACCTCTATGCTATTTTCACGAAATACTAGCTCTATCTCGTCTCCAACAATCTTTACGTCCCTAATCAACTTCTTGAGGTCTTCGAGGGAGATTTGAAACCTGACGGGCAGCTCTACTTGTATAGGAGCAATTAGCTCTGTAACTGCCTCACTTATCTCTATAGAGAACTCTCGCTCGACACCTGTCTTTATGTTAGTTAGTAGAAGCCTTACATATCTAGATGCTTTCTCGTATTGTAGAGTCACAGTATCCCGCTTACTAGCTCTCTTAATGCTTCTCAAGAAATCATCTCTAGAAAGAGCTAGAGTAGTATCTGACTCAACTTCTATGCTATCGAAAGAAGTACTCGGAATAAATACCTCTAACATCATGTTCTTATCAGGAGTTAGAGACCTAAGTTCGAGCCCCTCCGAGCTAACACGAATTGGAACTGCCTCTAGAGGCTTAACTACTCCAGAAAAGATCCTTTTGAACCTACTTCCATCACCATGAACCAACTTAAACATCGCTACACCTAAACGCTACTGCAATACAGAGTAATAAAAGCGGAATATATGATAATGACTCAAATTTACGTTATTAAATGGTGAGAGCAGAGCTCCCAGAAGAAAGCGTACCTTAAGCTATGAAAGCTTGCTGAACCCCGAAAAGGTATACTAAACTGCTTCTACCTTAGTTGGGCTACTTTTTCTTGCCTTAACTACTAGTTTTGAACCACATACCGGACAGCGTATAAAGGCGTAGCCCTCCCTTAGTGCCTTTTCACTAAATGGTTCGAGCTCCTGCTTTCCAAAGATTTTACCGCAAACCCAGCACTTGTAGTATACAGACGACATATTCGACCGTTCCTTTAAAATTACTCTATAGACACATAAAAAGCTTTCATACTTGAGGAGTATTGCTCTAAACCAGTACCTAGTTCATGGGTGTACTAGACTACACCAGCACTTTACGGACAGCTGTCGAGCTTTCTTAACTCAGTTGCGAGTCTTTCGACTAGTTCCCCGATTTTCTTCTTATCTTCGGGTGTAGGCTGAGACCTAGTCGCTATAACTGGTTCGATTATTTGGAAACCTGACTTACTTAGAGCTTCAATAGCTTCCTTAGCTGATGAGCCCCACGAAAACGTGTTCAAGATCGCTGCCAGCCTCCCTCTTCCAAGCTGTTTGATATAGAAGTAGTTCATGACCTCCCTTACAGGCGGAAAAACTGAGGCGTCGTATGTGGGAAAGGCGAACACTACCGCACCCGAGTTCCATGTAAGGTATAAAGTGTAGGATGGGTGCACTCTAGCGGCGTCTATCAAATCAACAGTAATTCCACTCTTCTCGAGGGCTTCCGCTACTGACTTGACTATCTCCTCAGCTCTTCCATACATAGACCCGTACACTATGGACGCTTTAGCGCAAACTTTAGGCTGGGACAGATCTCTATACAACGCTACTATACTGTCAATGTGCTTTAAGTATATCGGTCCGTGAGATGGTGCAAGCACGCTAATCTTCAGTCCAAGCTTCTCGATTTTATTAATAGCGTCTAGGACGTTCTTCGAATACTTAGATACTATATTAGAGAAGTATCTCTTAGCTTCCTCGATATAGTAACTAAGCTCTACTTCGTCATCAAATATCCCTCGAGTGAGGGCACCGTAGGAACCAAAGGCGTCACAGCTAAATAGCACACCGTCTTCCTCTAGATATGTCATCATAGTCTCCGGCCAGTGAAGCCATGGTGTATGTATAAATCTGAGGGTCTTGTCTCCTAAGCTAACTAGGTCCCCGTCTCTTACCTCCACTATTCTGTCTTTGGGGATTGCGTATAGAGACTCCACGATCTTAGCTCCAGTCGGGGAAATGAGTATTTGTGCGTTCTCAGCTAGACTAAGAAGCCTTGGAGTCGATGCGTGATGATCGGGCTCTAAGTGATTGATTACTATGTACTTAATTTTTCTTAGATCTCCAACTACCCTCCAGATTTTTCCGATGTACTCATAGGTTAGATGCTCGTCAACCCCGTCGACTATTGCTACGCTGTTAGCTCCGATAACAGCATACGCGTTATAAGATATCCCCCCAGGTATGGGCCATAGAGACTCAAACAGGTCCTTAACGCAATCATTAGCTCCAACCCAATACACTCTAGGAACGATCTGTCTAGGTTCCGAGTAAATCCCCTTCAGGTTGGAGCAATCCACACCGCGCTACCTCTGGAATACTCTCTCAATCTATTAAATAACTTGCGGGTTGCGCTAAGTCCACGGCGGCCAATCATTAAACTAATCACTCTAGGCAATGGAAACTCCGAACATTGATCACTTTAATGATATCCAGCTTATTATGTGGAATTCGTAACAAGTATAGTGTGGGTAATCCGTGAGCGACATCATAGTAGCAGATAACTTAGTCAAGAGGTTTGCTACTAAGAAGCGCATAGGGCTCTTCCGGAGCTATTCTGAGAGTATTGAAGCTCTCAGAGGGGTCTCATTCAGAGTAAGAAACAAGGAGGTAGTCGGTCTTTTAGGTCCTAACGGTGCTGGTAAGACTACAACTATTAAGATATTGTCAACGTTGCTTCTACCTGATTCTGGTTACGCAACGGTCTGTGGTTACGACGTAGTACGAGAAGCTCAAAAAGTCCGCAAAGTAATTGGAATAATGCTCTCAGTAGAGAAAGGATTTTACGGGAGACTTACCGGAAGGGAGAATCTCGTATACTTCGGCTCTCTTTATGGTATGGAAAAACGGGAACTTGAAAGAAGAGTCGACTTTCTTCTAGAACTCGTTGGACTTAAGGACTTGGGTGGAAGCGATAGACTTTATGAGGAGTATAGCCTCGGTATGAAGGCTAGACTAGCGCTAGCTAGAGCTTTACTAAAAGATCCACCAGTGTTATTGCTTGACGAACCTACTCTAGGTCTCGATCCACCATCGGCTAGAAGGATTAGAAGCCTCGTAAGGGAGCTCGCTTCTAGTGAGGATAAGGCGGTGCTATACACATCGCACAACATGTTCGAAGTAGAGCTCGTATGCGATAGAATAGTACTTATAAACAGGGGTGTGATTGTTGCTGACGGAACCCCGGAGGAACTTAAAAGTAGACTCCCCAGCATACGTACTTTAGAACTCTACCTCAAGAAGGTTCCAGAGGGTCTCGTTGATGAAATTAGGAGTTTTGGTCTAGAAACCAGAGAACCTCTACAAACTCCTGATGGTTTATACGTCCTCAAGGTACTAGCTAAAAAACCTGAAGAAGTAGTTGACGACATCTTGAGAGTTACTGTTTCTAAAGGTGTAGATGTCGTAAGACTCAAGATCGAGGAACCTACTCTCGAAGACGTCTTTGTCTACTTTACCGATAGAGGTGTTAAAGATTAAGAACTTACTCAGGTTAGTTAGAGCTGAAATGATGCTTATATATGCTGACTTCTTTAGGAGAAGGATGGTTATGATTACTTACTTGGCTTGGCCCTACATGACGACTATATTTATGCTAATGATAGGGTACGCTGTCGGCTCTCCACGAACTTTTGCTGAGAGAGTTGGAGTTGATCCCCTACTGTTCCTAATAGTTGGTAGTTACCTTCTTTTCTCTAGCATGTCAGTAGTAGACGATATAATGTGGAGACCGATTTTCGATGAAAACGCCGGGACATTGCCTTACATTATGTCAAGTCCGACGGGAGTCGTGTTGCACTACGTATCCATACCTATACCAAGGTTTGTTTTGTCTTTAGTTCTTGGTATAACAACGCTCTTTCCAGTGCTTGCAGCCTTCAGGGGTCTTAGCGGGGTTTTGGTAGGGATGGTCGTTGTGGCTATATCCATAGTATCTGTAGCCACGTTCGTGCCTCTAGCAACAGCTTTAGGTTTGGGGCTCTATATTGCTGGGGGTGAAAACTGGAGAGCGATAAACTTCTTGAGGCCCCTGCTCCTCATTTTGATGGGAGTGTACTATCCGAGGTGGCTAATGAGTCTACCTCTCTACATAGTTTCTTCTCTACTTCCTCCAGCTCACTGTATTGAGGTAGTTCAAAAAATCGTGGTTGGTCTAGTGGAGATACCAGCTATTACGATTTCACTAGCTCTAGCACTAACTCTAGGCTTAGTATATAGTCCGGGGATGCTGCGAGCCGCGAGAGCATGGGAGCTAAGAAAACTCGGGGAGGGAGTTAAGACGTGAGAGACCTGATAAGGTCAGCTAAGGCTGTCTTAGTAGCGTATTTTATTGGAGAACTAGTGAGGAGTAAGGGTCTTACCTACGGCCTACTCTCACTTGCCGTATGGTTATCTATGTTCATAGTTCCAGCATCACTTTTCGTTAAAGGTGGGATGGAGAGCTCTTTATCGGCTGGTGTTTTAATTGGTTCAGCTATATTCTTAGCATATAGTACGGCGACTTGGGATTGGGCTGTACTACTAAGATGGTTGATGCAGTTGGGAATCCTTGAGTATGTGGTTGCTTCAGGTAGCTCCATATTTTCACACTACCTAGGGACAGTGCCCGTATCTGTAGCATGGTACTCTATGGCTTTAACTATAGCATACGCCATAGTCAGTGTCTTCCTGGGACCACCTAAAGTAGTCTTAGTAGACCCAGTAGCTTTCGCAATTGGAGTGCTCTCACTACTAATAGTTCTTATGGCATACTCCTTCATATTAGGTGGAACTCTTCTAGCCGCTGGAACTGCTGGACCTATCGTAGAGTTTATCGGATGGATACTCCCAATAGCGACTGGGGGTCTCACTCCACTAGCCTTTATGCCTAAACCGCTTCAAGTATTAGCTTACTCAACACCGTTTAGCTATCCTGCTGAACTTCTCCGATACTCTCTTGGCGTGTCAAACCCTGTGCTGGAGCCTAGTCTAGTAATCTTTATTGGAGCTGCTTATTCCATGGTTTTTCTCGGACTTTCATCAATTTATCTCAAGTACCAGATTAGAAGAATGCTGAAGGAGGGAGTTCGATCAGCAGCCTTATTTTAAGGGGTTCAGCCTAACGCAACTGCTTCGGGTTTCATATCTCTTCATATTGGTTGATGTATATGGAAACTCTTATAGGTGTCTCTTACACATCGGTACTCGGAAGTGGTCTCGATGAGGGGTCGAGAGCTCTGTAGATCGGCTCTCCCTGAGTTACTCAAGATGTAGGGGTATAGGGGGTGCCCCCGAAAGCTCCCGAGGCTGAAGCAGACTCAGGAGCGACGTGGAGGAAAGATGTGGGGATGACACCATTCAGAATAAACAAGCACTAGAGCTGAACCCCCGCTTTGTGTTCAGGTTTAGTGTTAGAAAAGCTCTATTCACGCAGATTATACTCCGCATCAAATAAAGCGCTCGCGACATAGATCACTATCGATGTACTTTAAGTGAATTACCTCCTACTCAAGTTTTTGGTGTTCTCACAGCGACTAGGACCTCGAAATTACGAGATTACATTAATCAGCATACCGGCGACTCTAGGTTCTCTAGACTCATGACCGTAAGGGTGTGTGAGCTCGGAAAACTGCTACACGAAAAACGCCTGAAGTGGCATCACCTGGTTTTCCGGGAAACAAAGCTAAGGTTGTCGGGCTTCAAGCTCTCTCCAAGCTAATTGAATACGTGTACCACCATGGAGTTGGTGTAGCTGTGTTCGAGGACCTCGGTAGAATCAAGTGTAGAGAATTCACTGCATCTCCCACAGCCAATAGAAAGATGTCCAGGTATGCGAAGAGACAACTACTAACCCACGCAGTAATCAAGAGCCTGAGATACGGGTTAAAACCTGTCCTAGTGGATCCCAGGAACCTCCAGCTCGCAGGAGCATCGCTTCATGGAGAGGTACGGTCTAGATAGACACACCGCATCAGCATACATCATAGCACTCAGATACCTTCAAATGAAAAGACCATGAACAACCGCAAAGCATACAAACAACCAGAATAAACATCAAAAAGAAAACAGCCCACTCTTCAGTGTGGCAAGGAGTCAGGAGCTCGGTATCAGCATGCTTCAAACTCTAAGCCCAAGTCTCTGAGTATTTCGGTTATTTCCTCGGTCTTAACTCTCTTATCGAACACTATCGTAACCTTCTTAATCTTGTTGACTTCGAGCTTTATCTTATCTACTGTCACTTTCCCGGTTAACATATCTGCTTCGTTTTTTCTAGGAGCTATGTACTCCTTGTATTTCTTGCGGATGTACTCATAGAAGGCATCGAAATTTTCAAGTATCCTAATGGAATCCTCTATGTCTTCGTAAAAACCTCTTTTCTGTCTCAAGAGTTTAAGAACGCGCAAAGCGTTTTCAAGACTCAGCTCTAGGTGGATATAACCAAGTTGCTTACTCAGCTTAACCCTTACTGAATTCATCGGCTACGCCTACACATGAATATTCGCTGGAAATTATTATGCGTAAGTGAGTAAGCATGCCACAACTTAGGAATCGCTAGGTAGTAGTTTGTTAGCTAGGTGCTTCCTGGAAGCTAGCTTAACTAAATAATCGAAGCGACTCAGGTTTTGTATGGAGACGACTCTTCGAAGTTACTGTTAGACTGAGTGATATACACCAATTCTAAGTGAAAACCTTCGCGTAAGATTTTGTAAAGTAAGTTAGGGTAGCTTAACTATCGCGCTCCTCCCTAGAGGATCCTCTAAAACTAAAGTAAAGTCTATTTCTCCTTTAAGTGCTCTACCTACTTCCTCTAGCTTTCTCTGACATTCCTCACTACCCTCTTGACATATTCCTAAAAGTAAGTCTACTACGTTTTCAAGTATTCCTCTAGCCGTTGTGATGTATCCCTGTGCTGCCGGTCCGGGAGTTATCTCGATCCCCAGTTCTGGTATGATTACAGTAGCTGACGAAGACTTAACTAAAAGGTAGTCACTGGACTCCCCGGATATCTTAACTTCAAGCCTCCTTGGTTCTCCGTACTCAGCGAGATATACGTCTCTATAGGTGTAACCACAGCTAGAGCACTTACCAGCTTCGAGGACAAGTTTGCCAAAGAATTCTGCATATGTAATATACGCAGTTATTTTTAGGTTATGGCTACCACACATAGGGCATCTTACTGTTTCCTCAAACAGAGTTCTGGGAGAGCTCTGACCCCCTACTTCAAGTTCGTTCCCCCTTAAACGATTTTCAAGCACCATAAGAGATGTCACCTCGACTGACAGATCCCCGAACTATATCTCTATAGCTCAGTATTAACGTTAGAAGAACTTACTGCTACCCTCAAAGTTCATTACAGTATCTCTTACGAGATCATTTTCGGGTTATAGGGGTTTGTTGAGGTTAATGTAAACGCTGTTTGGGTCTCACCGCTCACAATGCGAGCGTGGTGAAGAAGTAGTTTAGTAGAGAGTAGGTACACAGCCAAGATGTGAGGTTTCTCTACAGCCGTGAGCCTAAGTAATAAGCGAGGGAGAGGTGCTCAGTTTAACTGGAGCCGTTGGAGGTCGTTAGTTGGGACTTTAACAAACAGATTTCAGAGAACTTCGAATCAGGGGATCTGTTTTAGGGTGGAAATACGTAGGCCCCCTCCTAGTATAGGTACAAGTGTATATTAATTTCTATATTATAGTATAAGGCGGTGTGTATGCTAAAAGCGCTACTAGATTTAGCGAGTATGTACGGAAGCTATATTGGGGTATTCACGGTTAGTCTAGTTTCTAATTCTGTCCCATTTGTTGGAGTCCCCTATCTGCTAATTATAGCTAGCTATGTAGCTAGAGAAGCGATGAGGTTTGGGCTTTCAGCTGAGCTGGCGTTAATTGTAACTTCCGCTATGGGCTCCACTGCCGGAAAGCTCATAGTATACTTTATAGCAGCAGGTTTTAGGTTTAAGTTAAGTGAGAATACTAAGAATAACCTGAAGTACTTTGCGAGTTACTCCAAGAGGCTAGCGCTTCCATTAATTATTTTGTTTGCTGCGACACCAGCTCCAGACGATATGCTGTACGTCCCCCTTGGAGTAGCTGGGTATCCGCTTGCTTACTACTTCTTAGGGATATTCATCGGCAAGCTTATTATGGTTTGGTTAGCCACTACTTACTTCAGGGTTTTATTTAAGTACCTGGGAGACGAGGTGGTTACAAACCCAGTACTAGGGGTGTGCGTAGCAGCATTAACTATATACCTAACTATTACGATAATGAGAATGGATTGGAGAAAAATAGCTGAAACATACTACGAGAAAGGGGTTGTGCGATCTGCTAAGATGCTCGTAGAAGAGTTTCTAGTAGCTAGTTTAGGACTCTTTAAGAATATCCCCCAACTATTTTCTCGAAAGTGATGATCTAAAACATTCTTAATTATCAACTCCAAGTTAGACTAACTAAAACATAATTACTCATACCAGTACGACGTACTCGTCAAATCTCTCTTTGTTCTCATCGTTCGGATTGCGCACGTGCTTCATCAAGCTCACTTCATCCCCTAAATTCGTCTCCAGGAATTTCACGAACTCTACTATTGAGTCCCTAATAAACTCGCTCTTGGACTTACCGGCTTCTTTAGCAGCAATTACAATTAGCTCGTTAAGTTCCGTATTAACCCTAAAGGTAACTATTTTAGCACATTGAGGCTTTTGTCGAGAGCGTATTAAGTAATAGAGATTAGTACTATTACCTACCATATTACATCCTCAATTCTTGGTTTTATACTTTTATATATATATTTACCACTCTAAGAAGAACTTATCAAGCTTAAGAGAAGTCGGCCGTAAGACTTAGCAACTTGACATGTAGATGCCTTATAAATTCGATAAACAAGCATTTTATTAGTTGCACATCACTGTAATACGCGACATTCTCAACTAAGGCTTCTCAATGGAACACCCCTCTCGAAAGATATACTCTTAACTGCTCTTGATTTAATCACCTCCACTCTCCTTTTCCTGTTCCCACGTTCTCGCAGTTTTGCTCTCTTACGGGAACTCGTGGAGAGACTGATCTATTGCGTGCAATGTAAAACTCTTGGGAATTTCATCGTAGTTTTAGCGAGGTCCCTACTGGCAATGAGAGCACGTATCGGGTTCATCGCTAGTTACTGAGCAAGCTGTAGTCTATAGATCCATTAAATCATGTCACACAATAGCTTGAACCTTACCTATAAGAGCGTGGGGACTACAAGTAATAAAATAGCGCATACTCGTCGACTTACCACAGCACACGCTATTCGAGCGAATATGGGAGGCAGATATATGAGGTCTCTCCTAGAACTACCACTAGTGCTTTGAAGCTTTAGCGGTAACTTCTCTAGTAAGTTTTCGTGGAGTACACTATGTTGCCAAGGTAATTCTGTTTAAGTTAACTAAGTTGCGGCAACTTCCTGAAGTAGGACACCACGCATTAGTGCTATCCCGGAGAATACGTAACGGTCAACGCTTTCCCCAAGGATTTTCGGCTCTCAAAGCGGCTTCACTGTGTGATACTTAAAATTTCTCAGCCAATATGTGGCTTGGTGGTGTCTGTGTCTATACCACCTGAGTTAATAAAAGTGATTGAGCTAACTAGAAATCACAATAGGTGGAGGAGGTTTGAGTGCATTAACTTGATCGCTTCTGAGAACACGATGTCGCCGCTGGCTGAAGCTGCTTATTTTACTGATATGATGCATAGGTATGCTGAAGGCAAGCCTGGAAGGAGATACTACCAGGGAAATGTCTACACCGACGAGGTAGAGCTTTTAGTTATGGAGCTCATGGGCAAACTCCTCAAGGTTAAGTACATAGAGCCGAGAGCTATAAGTGGAACCGTAGCTAATGCTGTAGTCTTCCGAGTCCTAGCTAACCCAGGAGATAAAGCTTTAATAGCCCCAGTTCAGGCGGGAGCTCACGTATCTCACACTAAGTTCGGAACGCTAGGAGCTCTAGGTATAGAGCACATAGAGCTACCATTCGACTTGGACTCATGGAATATCGATATAGATAAGGCAGTGAAAATGATCGAAGAAGTAAGACCTAAGTTTGTAACATTGGGTGCCTCAGTCTACCTATTCCCCCACCCCACTAAGGAGATCTCAGATGCGGCGCATGCTGTAGGAGCTAAAGTAGTCCATGACGTAGCACACGTGTTAGGCCTTATAGCAGGCAATAGGTGGCCTAATCCAATACATGAAGGTGCTGATGTGGCTACATCATCTACTCACAAGACTTTTCCTGGCCCGCAGGGGGGTGTGATCTTTACAAATGACGACGAGATGTATAAGCAAGTGTCTAAATACGTTTTCCCGTGGTTTGTGAGCAACCACCACTTACATAGACTTCCGGCAACAGCTGTTACAGCTATCGAGATGATCTACTTTGGTGAAGAGTACGCTGATCAAATAATAAGGAACTCTATAGCCTTTGCCGAAGCTCTAGCGATGGAGGGCTTTAAGGTACTGGCCGAGCAATTGGGTTACACTAGGTCGCATACAATAGTTGTTGATGTGAGGCAGCATGGTGG
>JAWBTQ010000012.1:0-37148 GCA_038841535.1 Sulfolobales archaeon
AGATAACTCCAGACATAGCTGACTGCACTGCCGTAAACGTCGTTACGATGGTATACGGAAACATGGGCTGGGACTCGGGGACAGGTGTGTACTTCACGAGAGATGTAGCTACAGGTGAGAACGTACCCTACGGCGAGTTTCTCCCCAACGCTCAAGGAGAGGACGTAGTAGCTGGAATAAGGACTCCGCTCAGCTTAGACGAACTTAAGTCCTCGATGCCCCACCTCTACGAGCAGCTTATTGATGCCGGTAAGAAGCTTGAGAAGATAAACAAAGACGTTATGGATATAGAGTTCACTATCGAGAGAGGAAAGCTGTACTTCCTGCAGAATAGAGTAGCTAAGATGACTCCCCTAGCTAGAGTTAGAACTGCGGTCGAGATGGCGAAAGAGGGAATAATCACTAGAGAGGAATCTGTGCTCAAAGTCTCTCCAGACGCAGTCCTAAAGCTTCTCTACCCAATGATAGACCCGAAAGCGAGGGCTTCACCAGTAACTAAGGGATTAGCAGCATCCCCCGGTGCTGTTAGTGGTCAAGTAGTTTTCGACCCCGACTTAGCCGTTGAGTGGGCAAAGAAGGGTAAGAAGGTCATACTAGTTCGAGTTGAGACCAAGCCTGACGACGTCCACGGCTTCTACGCTTCAGTAGGGATTCTAACTGCTAGAGGTGGTCTCACTTCTCATGCTGCTGTAGTAGCGAGAGGTATAGGTAAGCCCGCAGTTGTTGGTGCTGAGGCCATTAAGATAGACTACGAAAGCCGCTTGTTTGCTGTAGGAGATGTTGTAGTTAGGGAGGGTGACTGGATAACTATAGATGGCAATACCGGGTACGTATACCTCAGTGAGGTACCGACTGTTGCTCCAGAAGTTAAGGGTGAGCTAGAGGAGCTACTATCTTGGGCTGACAGCTTCAGGAGGCTTGGCGTTAGAGCTAACGCAGACGTACCTGAAGACGCTACTATTGCTAGGAAGTTCGGTGCTGAGGGAATAGGGCTTTTGAGGATAGAGAGAATGTTCAGGAAGCCGGAGAGACTGGAGCTACTTAGGAAGGTTATCCTCTCCGAGAACAGGGAGGATAGAGAGAGGTACCTCAGAGAACTGTCTAAGATGATCAAATCCGACTTCAAGGAGATGCTCAAGATCATGGACGGACTACCCGTAGTAATCAGACTGATAGACCCACCCCTGCACGAGTTCCTGCCGGCTCCCGAGGAAGTGATAAAGGAGCTGTACGAAGTGAGAATGGCCGTTCTCGAGGCTAGAAGTAGGAGAGATGAGGAGAGCGTCCTAAAGCTGGAGGAGAAGGCAAGAGGCCTTGAGTGGCTCTATAAGAGGGTTACGACACTCAAGGAGCACAACCCGATGCTCGGCCATAGAGGTGTTAGAGTCGGTATAACTCACCCAGAGATCTACTACTACCTAGCTAGAGCAATGGTTGAAGCAGCCGTTGAGCTGAAGCTCGAGGGCTACAACCCAGTGCTCGAGATCATGATCCCTCAGACTGCTCACGTTAACGAGATCAAGTTCGTGAAGCAGAAGGCCATCGTGCCGGCTCTAGAAGACGTGAAGAAGGAGTACGGTGTAGATCTTGACGTTAAGGTCGGGACTATGGTTGAGACGGTGAGAGCCTGCCTAACTGCTAAGGAGATAGCTAAAGAAGTAGACTTCTTCAGCTTCGGTACTAACGACCTGACACAAGCTACCTTCAGCTTCAGTAGGGATGACGCTGAAAACAAGTTCTTGCCTCAGTACCTAGAGTTCGAGATACTCAAAGAAAACCCGTTCGAGGTTCTAGATACTTACGGTGTGGGTAAGCTAGTTGAGCTAGCTACTAGAGAAGGTAAGGAAGCCAACCCCAACCTCGAAGTAGGAATATGCGGTGAGCACGGAGGAGACCCGAAGTCCATAGAGTTCCTCCACAAGGCGGGCTTAGACTACGTTAGCGCGTCTCCATTTAGAGTAGTAATAGCTAGGCTTGCCGCAGCTCAAGCAACACTGAGGGAAAAGCTGCGCGTAGAAAAGGGTGACTAATCCCATCCCTCAGCTAGTACACCTAGCTCGGATTTTCATGCTCTAGTGCTGCCGAGAGCTCTGCGCATGAATGCTTATAGGTAATACCTATAACTATATCTTGGTATAAGTTGAGACCTATATACGTCGGGTTCGTGGCTAACGTAGTACTAGTTCTACTGAAGTACCTAGCGAGCGTTAATTCCCAGTCGGCTTCTGTTAACGCATCCCTCCTACACTCTCTGGCTGACCTAACATTCTCCGGTCTTATACTTGCCGGCACTCTAGCGATCAAGCTGAAGCCGTCACTCAGGTACCCGTTCGGCTTTGGGAGGGCTGTGTACGTTGCGGGTTTTGCTGCTATCTTAGTTGCTGTTCTCTATCTACTCGTTGGTGCTATTGAGGAAGGTTTGAGGAAGCTGGCTAACCCCTTCATGGAGGTCACAGAGCTTTCGCTAGTGCTTGTAGCTCTCTCTCTTTCAGTGAACTTAGTCGTTCTAGTCGACGCCGTACTCAAGTCTAGGGGTAAGTCACACCCAGCTCTACTAGCAGTTATTGCGGAAAACGCTGCTGACGTTACCGGTGACTCAGCTGTCCTACTGGCACTAGCCTTTCGCAACCCACTCATAGATGGCTATGGAGCGTTCGTAGTAGCCTCGGTTATCGCAGTATCCTCTGCGAGCTTAGGCTACAGGTACGTAGTTAGCTTGATAGGTATTTCAGCGCCGCGAGACGTTGTTGGGAGAGTGATTAAGGTGGCTCTATCTGATCCTAGAGTCATAGACGTAAATGACGTTAAGTCCCTGATGGTCGAGCCTAACAAGTACGTAATATTCCTGCAGGTTGAGGTAGACCCGAACACTAAGGTCCGGGAACTCGAGGACATACGTCACTATATAGAGAACGTGGTTAGGTCTACAACAGACAGAGTAGACAAGGTAGTCATAGAGTTTATGGGACCTAGAGAACCTGTGAAGAGCTTCGCCTCACTACTAAAGGAAGTAGTAAAGCTGCCCGAAGAGGCATAGTCAACCCAAAGCCGCCTGCCAAGACTAGTCTCCAGGTCAGGGGCAGTAAGAAGATATATGGCCAATAGCGCATACTCCATGGTGATGTAGGTGTTCAAACCCGGACCTATCTACCTATTCCGAGTACCCGAGGACGAAGAACTGATTTCGTACTTAACTCTCTTCGCTAAAGAGAAGAATATCAAAACTGGAGTTGTAAACGCTATAGGTGCCTTAAAGGAGTGCACTCTAGGCTTTTACGACCAGCATAAGCAGGTCTACGAGTACATAAAGATAGAGGAGGAAGTCGAGCTAACAAACCTCAGTGGAAACATCAGCATTAAAGAAGGAGAGCCGTTCGTCCATGTACACGCTATCGTGGGAAAAAGGAACGGTTCTACGTACTCCGGTCACTTAGTCGAAGCCAGAGTCTTCGTAGCTGAAGTTCTAGTAATAGAGCTCGTAGGTGGCGTAGAGCTAGTTAGAGAAAAGCACGGCGGGCTGTGGCTCTGGAAACCAAAGTGAGTGATGTTATGGACTTAGTAGTTGACTACTTAACGTGATTATCTGATCCTCAAACTCGTCTCTTGCGTATAGTTTAATTATGTAGTATCCTCCTCACGAACTTAACGATCGCTTCATTACCCGATGGGCGAATGAAATGAGCGTTTATAAAAGTAGAATGTATTATTAAATAGGGTGGAACATATAAAAAGAGCACAAAGTACTGTTCTCACCGAAGTGCTAATAGCGAGTGCCGCACTAGTAATAGGTATGTCGATTCTAGCGTATTTCTCAAGCTTTACTTCGTCGTATACTCAACAAGTAGAGCTAGCAAACTTAGTCAACTACGAAGCAGCCAACCAAGTAGTGAGGCTAATTGCCTACGACAGTACGAGTAAATCGGTTTGGCTACTGCTTCGTAGACTCGATGGAACCCCGAGAAACTTTCTTCTTATGTTGAGTGTCGGTAACAGCTTCCTTAACTGTGGTAGTATATACGTCTACGTAGAACCCCGTGACACTAACGGGATTGTCTGCGATGTGGGCGATGGCGATTGCGTATCTAGCTGCTCTTTCTATGATAAGTACGTCTCGTCTAGGGACACCTTAGTTTGGACTAAAGATGGTCTAATACCTCTCTATGACTTTTTAAAGAGGCAGTCACCTCAGCAAGTAGGACTAATAAAGATACCTTACCCAAATCCAGCAGCAGGCTATAGTACAGAAAATATGATAATCAGGGTCGACCTAGGTGGGCTCGCTCCAGAAACTGCTAGAGTTTACTTAGGGATAGAGCACGATGGGAGAATATACGTAGTGCGAATTTATGAGGTGAGCTTAAGCTGAAGCTGAAGACTGGTATGGCGAATCTGCTCATAATTATTTTAACACTCACCGCAATCGCCTTAAGTATTCCAACACTTTTCTTCTATACTTACTCAAATAAAGCAAGACAAGAAGTTAAGGCATTTAGCTACCTAGAAGTAGAAGATAGAGCGAGATACGTTGAAGTCGAGGCTATAGCAGTAATAAGCACCGACGCTCTACACGTCATAATTAATAACAGAGGCGGTAAGGAAGTAGAAATCGAGGGAGTATATGCCTTATCCACCTGCGATAACGATGGAGTCATACTGAGGCTATCAAATTCTAGGGAAGTCATAAGACCTGGTACCTACCAGTATATAAGCACACTTCTCGGGAGTGTTCATTGCTCTAAAGTACATATCGGTAGCGTCTATGTAGTTACAACAGAACCCCGCGTGTACTCTGCTAAGCTCTACAATACAACTCTAATAAGTGAGCTTAGTCCAGTAGGCGAGGAAGTCCGCGTTCTACCGCCTAAGGCCCATCAAATAATACCAATCGAGAGGCGCAGCAACATATGGGATATTGAGAGCATGTTAGGTGGCTCTGGTTTTGTGCTAGCTAAACCAGATAACAGCTTCAACCCCTCAAGGCTTGAACTACTCGACAGCTTCAACTCACTCTTAGAAGGTATTAGAACCGCCTCCGGTAGGTGGATTACCCAAAAAACACTGAGCTCTGTCGAAATATCGATGGCTGATGTCGAAGTGAGAAATGTATTTCTAGGATACGACCCCCGAGACCCCTCTAAGTACGCACTACTCATCACAAGCGACACAAGTATGGCCATCACATTAAACGGAAACCGAAACACTTTCTGCATGAATCTTCCTGCTACTAGAGTGAAGGTCTATGGGTTTAGAAGTACCGCAAGAGAGGGCATTATCCGCATTACCGGGGATACAAGCAGGTTTGGAAGTGGAGTGTGGATAGTTAAGCCCGACCAAGACGTGGGTGAATACACGTTTATTGGTGGATCAGGTAGGGGAAAAATAAGTATGGTAGGTATAGCAGATAGAGTAGAGATCTACTGCTTCGAAACCGAGTCAAACAGAGATACCAGCTACTATCCGTACATCCTCTTTATGAACACTGTTGGTGAACCTGGGAGAGCGTCCATACTGTTTACTACCATAGACGCTGTATATGGGTTCGCGAGTTCGCTGAACGACCGCCCAGGCTCTACATCTCTCCAAGACTTCTCTCGACTACCTCTGGCATTAGTCTACAAGAGAATGGAAATCAGCAACAACAACACGAAGGCTGTTCTACTACTGCTAAACTACAGGTTCCACGATAACGAAGGAAACGACTTCGCTGGAGTGACTGTGGACCGACCTATAATAATCCTCGGAATAATTGATGACGAAAACAGGGTCGTTTCGTATAGAAGCTTCACTTTTCGAGAGCTCACACGCTATGAGGACACTTACCCACCGACTGCTCAGGCTCAAAGCTCTTTAGTCTTCATACCTATTCCCTCGAAAGACAGCGTCGGAATAAAGAACTACTTCGTCTTCATAATCATTCAAGACCCCTACCTCAGCAACAACACCTACGATGATGTAGACATAACTATCTATATAGAGTCCTTGACAATACTCCTTTACGAGTAGGTGAAACGATGAGGCTCGGTCTCGATCAGCGCTTTAGGCGGGGTGTAGGTGGTGTCGTAGGCGCAGCACTAGCTGTTGCGATAATAACGGCAATAGCTCTCTATGCTTACACGAACATGCTGAAGCCACCTACAGTATCTCCAGATCCTGTCCTGAGGGTTTTAGACGAATACTTGAGTAACAAAGTTGTTATAGGCCCTATGGTAGGTGGCTATTACGTTCTAAATACTGGTAGCTCAACTGTTGTAATAGAGTACTTAGTGCTTCGCGATGTGCGCACTGAGTCCATAACTTTATCTAAAGTTGGAATAGACTCCGCATGCTTCACTACTAAGACAACGATGCAGCCCGGCGAAATGTCCACGCTTAATTGCCGAGACGGATTAATACTTGTTGGAGTAGTTTCATCTGACGGTAAGATCTTCGTTAGAGACCCGAAGCTTACTGTTCCTTACCTAATCCCTCGAGCTGTTCCTCAGAAAGTCCTATTTACTCCGGAGGTAGTGAGTTCCGTAGAGCAGTACATAGAGAATATAAACCTATTAAGGATGAACACGTCAACAGCTCTTGTGAAACTAGAAGCATGCAGCATGTCTAATGTTAGGGTGAGCATCAAGGCTAACGTCTCACTAGTTATAGCCCTGAGGTCCCCGGCTGACCCAAGCGCTTGGAACATTCTAGTAGTAGGTTATGGAGCATACGGTAGAAGGTCTAATAGCTGGTTAACTGTTGGTAGCACCTGCGACCTAAACCTCTCGAGCGCTGGTTCACTAAGGTTTAGAATAAAAATAGAGAACCTCTCTATAGCGAGTGGAGATAAAGTAGAAGTAAGTGGTTTACCACTAGCGTCCCCTGGGATATACCCATGCTTAGTAAATACTGGGAAGCAGTGCTGGGCTGAGGTCTCCGGTACAGCAGGAAGAGTCTCGGTGTACGTCGCTTCATCTACATCTCCTAGCGCGAATGTTGACCTAGACCCGTACTACATAACTGGAGACTTAGACGAGAATGGCTACCCAGAGTTCTTCTTTGTAACACAAGATTTTACAACTGGAAGTAGCTCGCAAGTGAATGACGTAATTACGACATCAACTAGAACTACGGTAGCAGCTGTTGATAGTACGACGAGACCTATTAGGCTGATTCTTACGGATACTCCCGTTAATAACACGAAGTACGCTACAGCAGTAATCAGTATGAGGTTTGTTTTCTGGGATAATTCCGCAGACGACATAACAGATAACGACAACCGAATAGTTCTTGTAGTAGGTCTGTATGACCCAGAGAAATCGAGCTACGTGTACTCAGTAAGCTTAAGCTATTTTGAGCTATGTCGCTATAGAACTGTCAAACCTATGACTTTCTCGTATATAGTTAAGGATTTCCTTCTCTACATTCCTTCACCAGCTGAGATAGGGTATAAGAACCTGTATATTGCTATAGACGTATTCGACCCTTACAGTCGGGAGGAATCGAGAAACGATGCGGACATCATTTTAAGCATAGAGTATTTGGGTTTAGTCTTGGGTGTTAGAATATGAGGAGAGCTATATCTACTCTACTAGCAGTTACACTAATAGCGGCAGTAGCTCTATCTGCTTTTACCTCTATCTTCATACTATCACAAAGGAGAGCATCTACTTCTGTAGCTGGACTGGACAGAATATTAGACTACGTACACCAGCATGAGGTAACTAGACTTGCGGCAGTAGTCCTCGGGGAAGTCGTCCGACTCAAGAACCTAGGGAGTAAACCCGTAGAGCTAGAGTACTTAGTAGTCTTAGATGATGCAGTTAGAGTTATAAAGCTCTCCAGCGGGGACCCGTGCGAAAGCCTGGGAGTAGATGCCGAGTGCTCGTATCACGTAGGTCGGGGCAACCTGCTTGTCGCTATAACGAAGTCAGGAGTTTTCGTGTTTCCAGAAAAGATCGAGTTCGAGGCTCCACCAAGTGAGGCAACAGTAATAATACCTATAGTCTTTTCTTTCAGAAACCTAAACGAGTTAGGTAGAGAGTTCGATATCGACCCAGAACTCATAGCTAAGCCCTATCCTGGAGGTAGCGGCAAGAGGGGAATTACAGGAAAAACCGTCCTAATATTGCCGCGAGGCAGGGAAGACGAGTACTTCAACGAGTACGTGACTACTGCGTGTAAGGAATCAAGAGATAATAGAGTGCCATTCGGAGTTCTCGTCGTTGGCTATGACCCAAGCTGGTCAAAGGAGCAATTAAGCAACCCGACAGCGCCACCTAGGTTCTCAATACTGTTGGCTGGGCCGAAAATGACTGGTCAAGAAAAGCTCTGTACTAGCAAGGAAGTACTGCCGCTAACTGAGCAGGGATTTAGAGTTAAGATACACAACTTCACTGGTACGATAAGGATATTTGACGAAAGAGGAAACGTCGTGGCATGCTCGTCCACAACGCCTGAAGTCTGCGGCAATACCGCAAGTGCTGTTGGAGTATGGTACTATGGCACCGTCCTCAAGTGGAGTGTGTATATTGACGGTATCGCTAGTTATCTAGGATACTACCAGAGAGCTCCAGCAGGTCAAGGGCAGAGCGTAAGCTATGAGCCGTACTTATTCCTCGGAGATATAGACGGTAACGGAGTCGTAGACATCATATTCGCATCTGAAGACGCTTACTATGGAAGTGTAGCGGAAATAAACGATACGGAGGACCTGACTGATTACTCTACAGAACCCCTCAAGCTAGTGCTGCTTAGAGTAGGGTACGAACTCGGCTACCCCGACGGCTCGATTGATGGCAGCAAGTACGCGGGGGTAACGCTATATCTTAACCTGATATTTCATGATAACTCTCACCCAGACGAAAACCAACTGAACGACATAGACAGAACAGACTGGGTACTAAGGATCTTACTCGTTGATGAGAGAGGTAATGAATACATCATTCGAGAATATAGGTACCAGGAGATCTGCAACTATCACCAAACTCTAGTAACGAACACTGATAGAAATAAGTACTTCACCAAACTATCTCAATCAGTATACGTACCTATACCCTCGTCTGGTAAGCACTGGGTTGTAGTAGCTATTCAGGATCCGTACTATTTCCAGAGGAGCGGCAGGAATTACATAAACGACGCCGATATCACCGTTGGGATAGAGATAATCGGAGTAGTACCCTTAATGAGGTAGCTACCTTATTTTCAGCTTACTACATCACGGTGTGTGCGAGATGCCAAGTATCTCCTCGTATTCTTCGACAACTTTTCTAACGCACTCTAAGTCAGAGCACCTCTTTATTTCACTAACTAACCTTTTCACCATCTCGGCTCTCGGCATTCCGTAGCAGCTATACTCTACTGCCTGAATGGCGTTAGAGACCTTCTTTAGGGTTTCGTAGAAGTCTCTGTCTTGACAGAATCGCCTAATGGTTTCAGTCATGTGTGGAGAAGCGAGAAACGTTAGAGTACTAGAGAGTACCTCGAGGCTCAGCTTGAGCTGTGCTTTAAGCATTTCATCCAAATACTACACCTACTCTAGCTAGGTACTAAGGTAATAAGCTAGGTTACTGCGCTTGTCTAAGTAAATACTCTGTCTAAGCGGTTTCTCTCGATCGCGAGCCTTATCTCTCTAGCAATCCTCCTTCCAACGCTCATGGGTTCGTCCCAGTAGAGGTATGTGTAAGGGCTTCCATCTATGTAGAGGTTTGTTCCAGCAACTATCCTACCGGAGAACTCGAATATCTTTATGTTCGCATCTCTATCTATCACACCCTCTAGGCAGAACGGGCCTACGAGCCCGGGAGGTAGAACCTCTTTCGTCTTATTCACGAACTTCTCACCATAATCATAGACTGTAGATAGCAGGCTCTCTCTCAGTACTACCGGTATGTTTCCCACTACCGTAAAAGACGGCTCTACTCCAATTTTCTTAAGCTTTTCTACGGGGACTCTCCTCAAGCCGTCTACGTCTGACTCATACCTTATGTCCGCACCAGTTATCTCAAGCCTCTCAAGTACCGGGCTGTTGAAGTAGTGAAAGTAAGCTGCTACCCCGATTAAGTATTCTTGGATGATTACGTTACTTACGTCACTCACTAACCCGCTATTGGCTAGGGCTCTCAGTCTTTCGGTGATTTCTTGGCGCGAACTAGCTATAAAGTAACCTCTTCCACCCTTAGCTCCAGGAAGCTTAACTATTGCTAGACTATCTATCTCAGTGTTCAGTGAGTAGACAGTAGGCGTCGGGATCCCGGCACTCCTTAAGAGCTCCATTTTAGCGTGCTGGTCTGCCTCAACTGGAAACAGACTCCTTAACCCAAAGATCGGAACATTAAGGCTAGTAGCGCAGTCCATACCGACGTACTCGATGAAGGATCCGTGGGGCACGAAGACGGAGTTGTGTTCGCGGAGGACTTCGACAACTTCTCGAGAGCATAAGTCGCTCCACCTCCTGACTAACAGGAAGGAATCGACGAGATGCTTAAACTGCATGTAAAAGCCAAATCTATCTTCTGTTACTACCAAAAGAGTACTAAACCCCTCTTTCTTAGCTCCGTGAGCTATCTGAAGTGAGCTATGGCTAGCGAGAGTAGCTATAGTGAGCTTATCGAGGTCGTATCCCTCAACTAACTCGAGCACCACGCTAGTACCCACCAATTATTACGCAACTAAGTTAAAAACACGCCTCATATTTAGTTATTAACGTATTTCTGTTAATAACTAAATATGAAATGAGAGAAGCGTGCTTATATACTTAACTTAAGTAAAATCAATTGGGTTAGTAGATGCTTTTGTCCCTCATATATGATGGTAAAAGTAAACGTGTTTACGTTAAAAACTCTGAAGAAATAGTCATGGAGTTTAAGGACGAAGTTACGGCTGGTGATGGAGCTTTTAAGGCTCTAGTGCCGGGCAAGGGTGTTCTGTGTGCGTCAATATCTGCTCACTTACTCAGAGTTATAGAAGACTCGGGGATAGGTACACACTTTGTTAACTATGACGGCCTTAGGAGTATTACCGCTAGGAAGCTCAAGATGGTTCCAGTAGAGGTAATAGTAAGGAACTACTCGTATGGCTCGCTCCTCAAGAGAATGCCTCTCTATAGCAAACTAGAGCCTCTCGTTCCTCCACTCATTGAGTTCCACTATAAAGACGACTCACTCCACGATCCCCTAATACTCGCTGAAGATATTCTTAGAACTGGTATCCTGTCAACTAGAGAGTTGAACAGAATTACTGAGCTCTCAGTACTAGTCAACCACGCCTTGAGTAAGTACTTTAAGTCTGTTGGACTGAGGCTAGTGGACATAAAGCTTGAGTACGGATTTAGCTCTAGCGGTGAGCTTCTTCTCGCAGACGAGATATCTGGAGACACTTTTAGAGCCTTAGACGAGAATGGGAGGCACCTCGATAAGGAGGTATTTAGAAAGACTAAGAATGTAGACTTACTGCTCAAGACCTACCAAGAGCTAGCTGCTAGATTTGGTCTCCGAGGTGGGGAATAGATCTCACAGCCACGATATCTGGGTAACAGTAATGGTCGGTATCCTGTCGATCTTGGCTTTCGAGACCGGCTGGGACCTGCTCTACTTCGTTAACTACGGCCTCACTGCTCTAGCTCATAGAGGAGGCGATACTAAGCTAGTTTGCTGGAAGCACGGTGATAACATTGCTTGCGGAGACGGTGAGTCGAGCGCGGGAGGCTTAGAAAATAGTGAGCTAGTTGTAGCTGCCTGGTTAAACGAAAAGCAGTTAAGTAGCTACACTGTAGAGGGGAGGAGCTCTATAACTGTTTCAGATAGGCCGAGTAAGTACCTAGTTGAGTTAGTGGAGGCAGTAGAGAGAGCACTCAATAGCCGGAAACCTCACCTTGAGCTATCGAAGCAGTTAAGTGTGTTTACTGAAGAGGACGTACCGTCTTTCGCTACTCTAACCACTAGAGGTGAGCTAGTAGTGTGGAGATCTAGTACTGGCCTCACACCCCTCTCTATCGGTGGGTACGGCTTCGACATGGTTGTCGCATCCTCCGAGACTTCAGCAATAGAGATATTAGACGCTGACACCCGAAAGCATCTATCACCTAGTGAAGGTGCTTACATAAGTAGGAGGCAGGTGAGACTATTTAAGTCTGGGGAATCACTTAGGTGTAGACTGTGCCTCTTTGAACTACTTTACACAGCTAGACACGACTCTACCGTCGACGGCGTAAGCGCTTACGAGTTCAGGAAGCACCTTGGGAGAGAGCTCGGGAAGTACTTAAACAGTGCGGTAGACGTAGTGTCGGGTGTTCCCGAGACAGCGCTACCATACGCGATAGGGCTATCTGAAGTCGTTAGAGCCCCCTACGAACTGGGCTTCATAGGCACAGCGCAGAGAAGCCGCTCTATGCTCAAAGAAGGTGTTCGAGAGAAACTCATCTCTATACACTTAAAGCTCAACCCAGTAAAGAGCGTGTTTAGAGGAAAGAGAGTTGCTGTAGTAGACGACAGCATGGTCACGGGCTCAACCCTCAAGACGGTTGCCCAGATCCTTAGGTATAGGGTAGGTGCTAGAGAACTCCACGTGCTCCTAGCTTCACCAAAGCTAGTTGGGGCCTGCCCCTATGGGGTCGTTAAGCTAGACCCTTCTTCCCTGATCTCAGCACAGCTGGATTGCTCGACGATTGAGAAGTACCTAGACGTAGACAGCGTCTCGTGGCTTAAAGAGAGGGACATTGAGTCAGCTGCGTTAAGGTTTGGCACGAGGTTCTGTTGCGCTTGCTTCGGGAGAGATATCGTTGGTGGTAGGTAGTGAAAGTCCTGTTAGTTGGGACTGGTGGTAGAGAACACGCTCTAGCTAAGCTACTAATATCCTCTCGAAATACTGTTAAGCTCTACGTAGTTGCTGACTATGTAAATCCGGGTTTAAAGAGGGACTCTGAGGCAACTGGGGGTAGACTATTCGCCACTAACACGAACTCCCCTGATTTCGTTACTGCGGTAGCTGAATCAGTATCACCAGACCTCGTCGTCGTTGGTCCTGAAGAACCTCAGTTCCACGGAGTCGTAGACTACCTTAAGGAGAAGGGTTACGTAGTTTTTGGGGCGTCCTTAGAGTGCTCTAGGATAGAGAAGAGTAAGGTTTTCGCAAGGTATTTAATGTGGAAGTACGGAATCCCCGGGAGGCTGCACTTCACTGCTTTTAGGTCTCTAAGTGATGCTGAAGAGTTTATTAAGTACGCTGGTGATGTCGTAGTAAAGCCAGCTAGGCAGGTTGGAGGTAAGGGTGTTAGAGTAATTAGAGACACAAAGGCCTTTCTTTCGGAAGTCAAGCAGCAGGTTAAAAACCAGTCCGTACTCAGAACATTCGATGACTTAAGCAAGCATTATGATTCAGACTACAGAGTTCTCGTAGAGCAGAGAGTTGAAGGAGTGGAGTACACAGCCCAAGTAATAACTGACGGAAGCTACGTTCTCCCATTACCTCTTGTCCAAGACTACCCGCACGCCTACGAGCTAGACCTAGGCTACGAAACGGGTGGTATGGGAAGCATATCGGGCCCCGGATATGCTCTGCCCTTCGTAACTCAAGAAGAATACGAAGTAACAGTGAAAATAGTTGGAGAGGTACTCAGGAGGCTTCAGGACGAAGTCAAAGAGAGGTACTCAGGTGCTTTCGCGGGACAGATGATGCTGACTGGTCTATGGGGTCCCACAGCTATAGAGTTCTACAGCAGGTTCGGAGACCCCGAGCTACCGTGCCTCATACCTAGAATTCAGTCAGACTTCCTTGAAGTCGTAGATAGAGCAGCTAGAGGCGCTCTGAGCGGCGCTAAGCTTGAGGTATCGGATAGCTACGTAAGCATAGTGAAGGCTGTTGCTCCAGCTGGTTACCCAGCGTTTAGAGATGAAGGAAGCGGTCACCCAGTCTCGGTGGACGAAGAAAAGATCGGGGAGCTTGGGTGCCACCTTCTATACGCAAGCGTCGAGCTACGACCCGACGGACTAATGTATACTAAAGGCTCTAGAGCTTTTGAAGTAGTTTGCTCCGCAGAAGACTACGAGAAAGCATATAGGGCATCAGAGACTGCTGTAAGCTACATAACCTCCATGGACGGCTGGCCTCTGTACTATAGAAGCGATATCGGCTCCAACTGGCTACTAGATGAGAGAGCTCGAGAGGCTGAGAGGGTTAGGACAGTCTATAGAAGTAAGCAGAATAGAGGGACTATAGGTGAGTTCTTTACTGTGTGGGTACCCGGTGAGGGAGTAGTGGCAAGTCCTCTTTTGTCTCCACTGAGGTGATCGGGTTTGGCTCGAGACTGCGTTCAGTCCCCTATGTTCGAAGGATCGGTAAAGTTGCTACTACTGGGTAGCGGGGAGCTTGGAAAGGAGGTCGCTATAGAGGCACAAAGACTGGGCGCTGAGGTCATCGCTGTCGATAGGTATGACTGGGCTCCAGCTATGCATGTAGCTCATAGAAGGTACGTTATAGACATGACAAACTCGAGGGCTGTTAAGTCGGTAGTTAGAAGGGAAAACCCCGATGCTGTCATACCGGAGATCGAGGCCGTGTCTTCAGAAGCTCTCGAGGAGCTAGAGTCTGAGGGATATTTGGTGGTCCCAAATGCGAGAGCTGTTAAGATATCTATGAATAGGCTGGAGCTGAGGAAGTTCGCTGCTGGAGTTCTGGGTCTGCCGACTACTAAGTTCGGGTTCGCTGAAAACTCAGAGGAAGTTGCTGAAGCCTGTGAGAAAGTGGGGCTTCCGTGCCTTATCAAGCCTGAGATGAGTAGTAGTGGTCATGGACACGTTAAAATAACATCACTGTCGAAAGACTCTATCGCTAAAGCTTACAGCTTTGCTATCTCGCATTCTCGAGGGAAGAGCAGGAGGGTGATAGTCGAGGAGTTCGTCGACCTTACTCTAGAGTACACGGTTCTCGCATATAGGTACCTAGACGGCAGTAAACCGACTACCGAAGTCTGCGAACCGATAGAGCAGTGGAGATATGGTGAGTACCACTACGTAGAGTCATGGCAACCCCCGCTATCTAGCCCAACTACGTTAAGTAAAGCAGTAGAGATAGCGAAGAGAGTAGCAGAAGGACTAGGGGGTGTGGGGATTTTCGGTGTCGAAGTGTTCTTAACTAAGGACGGTAGAGTACTCTTCAGCGAGGTTGCTCCAAGACCCCACGATACTGGGTTAGTGACTCTAGTTACTCAAGAACTGAGCGAGTTCGCTATCCATGTTAGGTCTGTTCTTGGGCTCCCGGTTCCGAAACCTAGAATAGTCTCCCATGGAGCTAGCGTGGCCTTATACACGGACTTAGACAACGTCTGGAGCCCTAAGATATGCGGTCTTCAAGAAGCCCTTAGGATCCCGGGTGTAGACGTTAGGGTATTCGGAAAGCCACACACTTACCCTGGGAGGAGGGTAGCGGTAGTTCTAGCGAGGGGTAGCTCTGTCGAAGATGCTTTGAGTAAGGCTAGGAGGGCTGCTAAGACGATCTCTATACGTGCTGAGTAGGTGAGACCGTGTCCCGCAAAGGAAAGGTCTCTATTGTAATTGGTAGCGAGAGAGATAGGCAGTACGCAGAGAGAACAGCATCCATACTCAAGGAGCATGGAGTAGATTTCGAGGTCGTCGTACTTAGTGCCCACAGAAACCCGAAGGAGCTTGAGAAGTACGTAGAGACTTCAGACGCAGACTTGTTTATCGCAATGGCTGGGCTGGCAGCACACCTCCCAGGGTTTATCGCTTCTAGAACTCAGCGCCCAGTTATAGGAGTTCCCCTAAATGTATCGCTTGGAGGACTGGATGCTCTATTGAGCATTGTCCAGATGCCTAAAGGGGTTCCGGTGGCAACTGTAGGCATAGATAACGCCGAGAACGCCGCCTACCTAGCGATTAGAATCATCAGATTGTGCCAGCAGAGCTAGAGTGGTCTCCATGGGGTTATATAGAGTAGTTGTTGTAGTATCCTACAAGAAGGGGCTCAAGGACCCTGAAGCTGAGACTATCCACCGAGACCTCATACTGAAGCACGGGTACAGAGCAGTTAAGGAGTTGAGGATAGGTAAACAATTCACACTGCTGGTCGAAGCTGAAGACAGCGAGAAAGCAGCTAGCTACGTAAGAGAGCTATGCGACAAGCTCATGATATACAACCCTGTGATACACGACATCGAGGTGACTGTCTATTCCTAGGGTAGCTGTTCTAAAGTTCCCCGGGACTAACTGTGATGAAGACGTCGTGAAGTCATTTAAGGAGGTCGCTCCGGAAGTAGAAGCAGCAGTAGTATGGCATAAGGACTTCAAGTCCGCCAACGATTGGGATGCTGTAGTCATCCCAGGAGGGTTTAGTTACGGTGACTGGCTGAGGGCTGGAGCTATAGCGGCTAGATCGGAGGCTGTAGCGAGGCTATCAGAGGCTGTAGCGAGAGGCATCCCGGTTTTAGGCATATGTAACGGCTTCCAGATCTTAGTTGAGGCCGGACTATTAAAGGGAGCTTTTTTACTGAACGAACACGGAAGGTTTGTCTGTAGATGGGTAAGGCTACGAGTCGAAAGGCCACGCGGTCCCTGGCTACACCTCGCTGAAGACGGTGTCGAAGTCCATATGCCTGTAGCCCACGGTGAAGGTAGGTACTATGTCAGTAGTAGTGAGTATGAAGAGCTCGATAGCTTACACCCGATAATCCGCTACTTACCCGGACAGAACCCTAACGGGAGCTCCTACGACATTGCTGGGTTAGGCTCTAGAGACGGATACGTTCTCGGAGTAATGCCGCACCCAGAGCGCGCAGCGACCCCCATGCTCACACCTCGCGGGTTTAGACCCAGCGGGGAGCTGATATTCAGGAGCCTATCTTGCTCACTCAAATCTGGGTGGTGACCACGGTCCTAACTGCTGAGGAAATAGATGAGATAAGGAAGGTCTTAGGTCGGGAACCCACTACTGAGGAGCTCGCTATGTTTGAAGCTCAGTGGAGTGAGCACTGCTCTTACAAGAGTAGTAGGAGGCTCCTCAAATTACTCCCGACTAGAGGTAAAAACGTGCTCATCGGGCCGGGAAGAGATGCACCAGCCGTCGAGGTGTTCCCAGGTATAGCGGTAATCTTCAAGATAGAGTCTCACAACCACCCTTCCGCAGTGGACCCATACAACGGTGCTGCGACGGGTATAGGGGGCATCGTGAGGGACATTCTAACGCTTGGGGCTAAACCTATAGCTCTACTCGACATGCTCTACTTAGGCGACCCGCGCGACCGTAGAGCCCAGTGGCTTATAAAGGGAATAGTTAGGGGAATAAGCGATTACGGTAACAGGATAGGGGTACCGACCGTAGCGGGAGACACGTGGTTTGATTCCTCATTCAATGCCCAGCCCCTAGTCAACGTAGCGTGCGTTGGTTTGATCAGAGTAGAGGACTTACTAAACAGCAAGCCGGCACCCGGTGACATAATGCTTGTCGTGGGGAACCCCACAGGGTGGGACGGAATTCTCGGCAGCAGCTTTGCCTCGAAGTCTTTAAGTGACGAGCCAGGTAAGGATATCGGTGCAGTGCAGGTAGCCGACCCCCTGATGGAGAAGGTCTTGATAGACTCTATAGCAGAGCTAGCGCAGAAGAAGCTAGTGAAGTACGTCAAGGACCTTGGTGGGGGAGGACTAACTACAGCTGTTGCTGAGACTGCTGCGGACTTTGGGCTGGGTGCGGAGCTCTTGCTGGAGAACCTTCACCTCAGGTCTGAGCTAACCCCTCTTGAAATGCTCGTCTCCGAGAGCCAGGAGAGGATGATGCTAGTGGTAGACAAAGAGAACCTCGGTAAAGTACTGGAGGTCCTGGGTAAGTACGATGTACCGAGCAGTGTCCTGGGATCCTTCGACAGCAGTGGGAAGATCAGAGTGTTCTTCAGGGGTAAGCTTGTCGCGGATGTCCCTGCTCGAGAACTAGCAAGACCGAGAGACGCCTACAGGGTGTCGAGACCCCCTAATGAGCTCGTAGAGGTGGTAAGTCCCGTAGGTTCTATTCCTGCGGTACCACTACCTAAGGCGTTGAGGGCCGTACTCTCATCACCAAATATAGCATCAAAGAAGTGGATATACGAACAGTACGACTATGAGGTAGGAGTACGAACAGTAGTTAAGCCCGGATACGGAGATGCAGCAGTCCTAAGGCTGGATGCCGAGGACTTAAGAGGGATAGCAGTTAAGGGGGACGCAAACCCCCGGTATACCTCCATTGACCCGTTTAGAGGAGCGGCCAGCAGTGTAGCAGAGTGTTACAGGAACTTGGTGTCTGTCGGGTCAACCCCAGTTGCCTTTGTCGACGAGCCAAACGCGGGGAATCCCGAGAGGCCGGAACACTTCTGGTATTTTGAGATGATGGTGAAGGGCATCGCCTGGATGGCTGAGGAGCTCGGAGTCCCAATAGTTGGGGGAAAGGTGAGCTTCTACAATGAGGACTCTAGGGGAAGGCAGGTGAAGCCCACAGCCACTATAGTAGGAATAGGGGCCGTAGAAGACATTAGGAGGGTCGAAACTCTCGACTTTAAGCAAGAGGGGTCAGCAGTTCTACTAGTTGGAGAAACCTTCCCAGAAATAGGTAGCACTGAGTACCTCGCGAGAGTTCACGAACTAGAGGTTGGCGAAGTACCTATCCCCAGGCCCAACCAGGAGCTCAGAAACTCTTCCTACGTCTCCAAGTTAGTCGAGAATGATGCGGCTCTCTCGATTCACGACGTGAGCTTAGGTGGATTAGCCGTAGCTTTAGCTGAGATGGCTATACTCGGAAACGTAGGTGTAGACGTGAGTGTAGAGAAAGTTGTGTGTCGGGGATGTTCCAGAGTAGACGAGGTTCTCTTCTCTGAGAGCCAAGCTAGGTACGTGGTTGAAGTGCCTCAAGAGAGAGTTTGGGTTGCGCTAAACCTTGCCGAGGTGTTGGGTGTTAGGGTATCGGTCATCGGCCGAACGACTGGCAAGAAACTCTTCGTCGTTAGAGTGAATCAGCACGCGGTTATCGAAGAAAGCCTGGATGAGCTTAGGGACGTTTACGAGCGCAGCTTAAGTGAGCTCCTGGAGTGAGATCGTGTGCGGGATATCCGCTTACGCTTCCGGGAATCGCGCTGGTTACAGCCGCGTTATCGGGAGGACTCTATCCCTACTGATAGAGTTGCAGCACAGAGGGCAGGAGTCCGTTGGCATAGGGGTAGTCAGTGTTTCAGGAGATATCAAGGTAGTAAAGAAAGGATCTCTAGTTCTAAGCCTTTATGAGGAAGTCTTAGGTAACTCAAACATTAAAGAGCAAGAGGTGTTTGGATGTATAGCACACACGAGGTACTCTACTTCCGGAAGGTACGGGTGGGAGCTAGCTCACCCAGAGCTTGTCAGCGGTGGAAGGCTTAAGCTAGCTATAGCCTTTAACGGTAATATAGCTAATTACCGAGACCTCTTCGCTTTAGCTAGGAGTTTGGCTCCAGAGTACACTCCCAGCTACATAGAGAACGATACACAAGCACTAGCTTACGCTGTTTACGCTCTAGCTAAAGACGAAGGTTGGGACGTAGTTGAAGCTCTGAAGAGACTCCCAGAGTACATTATTGGGGCCTATAGTCTGGTTGCTCTAACGTCAGAGCCTAGACTTCTAGTAGCTAGAGACCCTAGGGGGATCAGACCCCTTGCTTACTCCTACATAGACAAAGAAGTGTACGTAGCGTCTGAGACTGCGGCCCTTCAGGTACTAAATCTTGATTGGCGAGAAGTCGGTGCTGGAGAAATCCTGTCTTTTGACGGCAGTGCTCTAGAGGCTACTGACTCTGTGGTAGCCCCAGACCCCTCCCCGTGCGTGTTTGAATACGTATACTTTAGTCGCCCAGATTCTTACTTTAATGGAGTAAGCGTCTACCTGTCACGACTTAAGATGGGTTGGTATCTAGCTAGAGAAGCGCCGGCAGAAGCAGATGTCGTAGTACCGGTTCCAGACAGTGGTAGGATAGCGGCAATAGGCTACAGTATGGCTAGTGGGATACCCTTAGCTGAAGGAATAATAGTCAATAAGTACGTTGGGCGAGTCTTCATCTCAGCTCCAGACCAACGCGATGGTTTGTCGAAGATTAAGTACGGAGTCGTGAGACCTGCCGTAGAAGGCAAGAGAGTCGTCGTAGTTGACGACTCCATAGTGAGGGGTACTACCATGAGGTTCCTGCTTGATAAGCTTCGAAGAGGAGGTGCTACTAAGTTGTACGTGAGGATCGCTAGTCCCCCATTTACGTGCCCTTGCTATATGGGTATCGACGTCACATCCGGGAGAGAGCTCTTACTATGGAGCAAGAGCAGTGTAGAGGAAGTTGGAAGGTCTCTTGGGACCGATTCGCTTGCCTATAACAGCTTGAGGAACCTAGAGCTGTCGGTAGGACTACCTAAGGTTTGCCACGGCTGTTTCTCGTGTAGCTATCCTTTTTCTGAATTAAGGGCTTGCGACTTAGAGAAGATGTTCTCGAGGTAGTGCACTGTGGAGAACCTCACCTACGCTAGAGCGGGAGTCGACCTCAAGAAACATAGAGGCATGCACCAAATAGCTCTAAACGCTATTGAGACACTCGCTAATAAGCTAGGTGTAGTAGTCCATGGACTTTCAGGCTTTGCTCCAAGCATAGACGTTATCGGGAAGGGGATGATAGTGCACGTAGATGGTGTCGGGACTAAGACCCTAGTACTCGAGAAGCTGGGGGCGATGAGAGTTGCCGGCTGGGACTGCGTTGCTATGAACGCAAACGATGTAGCATGCGGAGGTGGTAGAGTGGTCGCTATTTCCGACTACGTAGCTATGGAGACCGCAGACGAGGACGTCTTTAAGCAAGTCGTGGACGGACTAGTGGAAGCAGCCGAGGTCGTTAAAGCACCTGTCGTCTCGGGCGAGACCGCAGTACTCCCAGGGTTACTGAGTGGAGTAGACGTAGTCTGTTTTGTCGTAGCCATAGCAGTCCACGAGTTTGCCAACCGAGCGAACAGGGGGGACCTCGTAGTTGGAGTAGAAAGCTGGGGACTACACGCAAACGGGTACAGCCTTGTGAGGAAGGTAGTTGAAGAGAGGATAGGGGACTACGATAGGGTAGTAGACGGAGTAGACTTAAAAACCGAGCTGGCTAAGCCTACGGCTCTATACTACGACTTCCTACTGAAGGCTATAGAACTCAACTACGTATCGTCTGCTACCCACGTTACTGGAGGAGGTTGGTCTAAGATGAAGAGAGCGTTAGGCAACGACCTGGATGCTATATTGAGGGCGCCGAAACCAAGCAAGATATTCGAGGTGCTCTTATCTTACGGTAACATCGATGTAAGCGAGGCCTACAGGGTTTTCAATATGGGTGTTGGCCTTCTTCTCACTACCCCAAGGGATAGGGTTGGGTCCCTACTCAGCCTCGCTAGCGAGATGGGGTTCAAGTCATGGGTTTTAGGAGAAATAGTGGAGGGAACCGGGTCTATTAAGATAGAGCTCGGCTGGAGGGGTGGTGAGAGTGTTGAAATATGACCCCGAGAGGTTGCTCGAGGGCTATGAGCTAGAGAAAGTGAGTATAGCGACTATCGCTAGTCATTCCGCTCTAGACGTCTTCGACGGCGCTAAAGACCTGGGATTTAGTACTATAGCTGTATGTCAAGTGGGGCGCGAGAAGACGTACACTAGGTTCAGCAGAGTGATCGACGAAATCATCCTGCTCGACAGATTTGCTGATGTACTAAGACCAAATGTCGTAGAGCTACTTAGAAAGCGTTCAGCAATTTTTGTTCCCAACAGAAGCTTCGCCGTTTACGTCGGCTACGATGGTATTGAGAGAGAGTTTCCGGTGCCCGTGTTTGGCAACAGGTACTTGCTGAGATACGAAGAAAGAGTTGGGGACAAGACGTACTACAGGCTCCTCGACGAAGCTGGAATCAGGAGGCCAAGAGTCTTTAGGGATCTTAGTGATGTAGATAGACCGGTCATGGTGAAGATCCCGCATGCGAGAAAGAGGGTCGAGAGGGGGTTTTTTGTTGCTGTAGACGGAGATGACCTTAAGCGAAAGATCGCTAGACTTGCGAGCAGGGGGGTCATCAGGGAAGAAGATATGGATAGAGCATCCGTAGAGGAGTTAGTCGTTGGGGCCCACTTCAATGTAAACTACTTCCACTCTATCGCTAGGAACAGAGTTGAGCTCCTTAGTATCGACAGAAGGATCCAGACGAACCTTGACGGCGTGCTTAGACTACCGGCAGATATTCAGCTGCAGATCGGAGACATCGTCGACATCGAAATGGTCGAGATAGGGCATGAGCCCGCAACTATAAGAGAGAGTGTACTGGAAAGACTCTTTGAAGTAGGAGACGCGTTCGTTAACGCAACACAGAAAGTCGAGCCACCCGGAGTTATAGGTCCGTTCACTCTTCAGCTGATAGCCACTAAGGACCTAGACGTAGTCGTATACGACGTCGCCTTAAGGATCGGTGGAGGAACTAACGTTTACATGGGGGTCGGGAGCCAGTACTCAAAGCTATACTTCGGTAAACCGATCAGCATGGGGTGGAGGTTAGCCGAGGAAGTAATGGAGTGCGTTGAGCAAGGCTGCTTAAAGAACATAATCACGTAGAAGTACCTCAACCTCCCATAAAGCTTAAAGGCTTAAACCAGTAAACAGGTGTGGGTTCGTGAACAGCCCCTACAGAGGAGTAGACGTAATATCGATCCTCGACTTCGGAAGAAGAGAGCTAGATCTTATATTCGAGTATGCCGATAAAGCCCAGAAGTACGCGAGGTCCAAGATAGAATCCCTCAAAGGTAAGGTAGTGGCTCTAGCCTTCTTTGAGCCATCTACTAGGACTAGGTTTAGCTTCGAGGTAGCTGCTAAGAGGCTCGGCGCAGACGTTATATCTATCTCTGGTGAGGAGGCAATAAGTACAGCAAAGGGTGAGAACCTAGCGGATAGCGTTAGAATGCTAGACTACTACAGCGACCTGATAGTCATAAGACACAAGTACGAAGGGGCCGCCAAATTTGCAGCTGAGATAGCGGTAAATCCTGTTATCAACGGAGGGGATGGGTGGCAGCACCACCCAACGCAGGCCATGATAGACCTCTACACAGTTCTAAAGCTCTTCGGGACTGTTGACGGGCTGAAGTACGCTCTAGTTGGTGATCTGAAGTACGGAAGAGCTATCACGTCATTCCTATACGGTCTCACCAGGTTTAAGCCGAGCGCAGTCTACCTCGTCTCACCCGAGCAACTCAAGCCCCGCGAGGAGGTTTTAACAAAACTGCGGGAGCTTGGACTCAAGTACGAAGTACTGGCGTCGCTTGATCCAATAATAGATGAAGTAGACGTGGTCTACGTTAGCAGGATACAGAAGGAGAGGTTCCCAGACCCACTAGAGTACGCAAAAGTCAGAGGGTCTTACACTATAGACCTAAAGCTCCTCTCAAGAGCGAAGCCCGAACTCAAGGTCTTACACCCACTTCCGAGGGTTGACGAGATAGCACTAGAAGTAGACGGCACAGCCTACGCAGCTTACTTCTACCAAGCTTCTCTAGCTGTCCCAGTTAGGATGGCACTCCTATCCCTTATCTTAGGTGGTGAGCTATGAGTGACGCGACGCTCACGGTCTCTAAGATCAGGAGCGGTACAGTCATAGACCACATACCCTCAGGGAAGGCCATAGAGGTACTCAGAATCCTCGGTATAACAGGTAGAGAGGGTTACAGAATGGCTATACTTATGAATGTCGAAAGTCGGAAGCTCGGGAGAAAAGACATAATAAAGATAGAGGGGAAGTTTCTTGACGCCAAAGAGCTGAACCTGATGGCCTTAGTCGCTCCAACAGCAACTATAAACATAGTCGAGGAATTCGAAGTCAGAAAGAAGTTCAGGGTCGTAGTCCCGGATGTAGTGGAGGAGGTACTGAAGTGCCCGAACTCTACCTGCATTACTAATAAGGAGCGAGAACCGGTGAAATCCATACATAAGAAGGTAAGAGACGATCCCCTAGAGTTTCAATGTATGTACTGCGGCACTATAGTCAGGGTAGGGTAGCTGTTTTGATGTACAAGGCTTATTGCGTTTTTACAGCCCCATTCTGTTCAGAATGTAAGACATAGTGCTCAAAACTAGATGTGAGCTACGTGTTACTGAGCTCGAGCGGTGGCCACGACCCCTGCGTGGAGTAGTCAGTAGCCACAGCGAACTGCGGAATCGAGACACATCCGTTCTAAAAACATAGGACGGGAAACTGAGGTATTAAGAGTAACTTATGATGCGTGTGTCAACATGCGGCAAAGGTCTTGAAGATACTCAGAGATTCTGTTGAGGGATCTACGGCTCTATGTCAAAGGGGAGTTCGAGTAGGTTCTTTGCTTGACGAAATCTTGCTTTTCCGAGCACGATCCTCCCTATAAGCTTAGCTGAAGGTAGGTGCTGCTTGTTGCAGGCGTTTATGTTCCATATCTCACCGCTTGTGTCGTACACGATCGTTATGTAGAGCTCCCTCACTGTTTCGGGGACCTTGAATAAGTCGTAAATGACTTCTCCGTAGATCCTCTCCGCCTCCTCTCTAGGCATTATCACTACTTCGACCTTGAGGTCTTCCGCTATTTTGGTGTTAGCTAGTTCCTCGATCGCCTTGAGCTCGGAATCTAACGGCTTCCTAGAGAACTGGACGACGAGCCTGCCGTGTTTTCCTTCAACATATGTCGAGGCGGTCCACATAGCGTCCCTACCTAAGACTCTCACGACAGCTCCCTTAAGAATGTGGAGAGCTGTATGAGTTCTCACTTCATCTAGGTAATCTGACAGCCCAGACACTCTGTACACCACTACGACTGTTTGCCCCTGGATATTTGTTTTTCTTTGTTTACGTCTAGGGACTCCCACCTCTTCCACGTGGGTTCGTGAGTGGCTGTCGAGCTAAACAGCACGAAGCCTCCACCTAGTTCTAGCCCCGAGCGGCTCGGAGCAATGCTTCATTCACTACCCACTCATCACAAAAACAGACAGAGACAACGCTCATAAGAATTTCCTCAAAACATCAAGATGAAACAGCCCTTACACCTTAGAATAAAACAGCGGATGCTTTAGCACGATTAGTTGAAGATATTAGCTTGCTCCACTTCTAAGTTAACGGTGATGATGTATGAGGAAGTGCGTTAGGCTCATCGCTGTACTCACGCTACTGTCGCTGTTTTCACCTCTAGTTCCAGCTATCTCACAGACCAATGTTTTTTCAGTCGAGAGTACTAGCTTTAGGTCATCAACAGGTGGGAGTGTCTACCCTGGTTCTACTGGTGCTAGGCTAGTAGTTGGTGTAAGATATCTAGGAGCTGACCCAGCTCGGTCTGTTCACGGATGTATAGACCTCCCAGCAGGTTTTTCAGTTCAGTACCGCTGTGTGGGGGCTAGAGACCTCAACGGCTCTATTGCTGCCTACGTGTATTACGGGGACGTCGTTTACTTCAACTACATCGTGGACGTCGATAAGTTGGTAGCTCCTACTGCGTATACTGCGAAGTTGAATGTGTCAGCTAGGGTGGGAACCTCTCTAGTCTCTGAGCTACTTGAAGTATATGTATACGTGAGCCCGTACCCGAAACTTCAGCTAGAGCTATCGGATGCCTACTGGTCACCTGAAGCTTACCCGGGAACCACGGGCACAAATCTATACCTAGTCTTTAGAGTAAATGATGTTAGAATAGACTCAGCATCGATAATCGTAGAGCTCCCAGAGGGTTTCTACCCTAGGGCTATCAGGAGGTCCCTGGGTGCGGTAAGTAGATACTCAACTCTTACTGTGGTCGTTCCCGGGGTTAGCTTAAGTAGGAACTTAGTGCCAGGTCCATACACTATTTTAGTTAAAGTAAATGCTACCGCGGTTACCGACGACGATGTATACTACGATACCTCAATAACTACTCAAGTACAAGTTCAAGTGAGCAACCCTCCACAGCTCTTGCTGAAACTAGTGAGCAGTGGGTGGGTCGGTCCTAGAGTGCCGTACGGAAGTAAAAGCTCTGACTATAGAGCTATTTTTAGGTTAGATGACTCAGCTACAATAAGCTCGATAGTGGCGAGGCTAAGACTTCCGGCGTGCGCTAGATCGTCTAACGAGAGCTCGAGCATAGTTACCTACGTGAACAGACCTATAGCTTACGGTGAAGTTTTCGAGCTCTTGTTTAGTGACATAACTGTAGAGTGTCGCTCAACTGCTGTAGCAGAGCTTACGCTGGAAGCTTTAGTAGCTAAAGACGGGTCGGAGTTCTGGGTTACACAGACATACACCATCCCCATGACTATACAGAACCCGTCTATTGACGTAAGAGTAGTCGCTAGCTACTGGAGCCCCGGTCCAGCTTATCCAGGAAGCTCTAGGCTGTCTCTCACTCTAATTATCGAGAACTACGACTACGTGTCTCTGTACGGCAGTGTAGTGAAGCTGTTCTCAGAAATACTTGAACCTAGAGAATCAACAGTGAGTAACGTCGCCATAAGCTCCTTCAGTAGGTCTACAGTAGTATTTAGTGGCCTCTCTATTCCGAGGACGGTTGCTCCAGGTGAGTATAACCTCGGAGTACTACTGGACAGCTTGGTCAATTCAGGTGGAACTATATACGCTGTTACAGTAGAGTTCTATGTGCGTACTCGAGTGGTTGAGCCACCGACACCCAATCTCGAGGTCGTAGACTACGGGTGGGCTGACGGCAAGGCCTTTGGGCACTCGATAGGCAACACGCTGAGGTTACACATGAGGAACTCCGACCCTAGTGTAGCTATTAGAAGCTTAAAGGCTACTCTACACTTACCAGAGTGCTTCAAGATCGACGAAATAAGTAAGACTCTCACACTTAGCGCAACAGTAGCATACGGGTCTACAGTCACTCTCGAGTTCAAAAACATAGACATATTCTGTGATGGAGGTACCTACCGAGCCAACCTCACTGTTGAGGTTATAGGAGAGATAGCTGGGTCATCGTTCTGGCAAGACTTAGCGTATAGTCTAGTGCTGTACGTCGAGAGCCCGGTTCTTAATGTCGACGTCTTAAGTGCTGGCTGGGTTTCGGGGTTAGCGTACAGTAATTCGAGTAGGTTAACACCGTATATCACGTTCATATCGTATACCAGAGAGAGCCTAGCTAGCGCCGTCGTGTACGTAAAGCCTATAAACGCTAGACTATCCGATGGCAGTACTGAGACAGCCGTCGCTGTAAGGGAGCCTGTACCCTACGGTTCTTCCTTCACGGTTAGGCTACCCACGCTGGAGGTAGACAACGTTGATGGCTCAGTAAAACTAGAGCTTCTCGTTATTGCTCTAGTGCGCTACGGTCAATCGCTCTACAACGCCTCTAGGAAGATTGATGTCGAACTTCCACTAGTTTACGAAAACAACTTAGTTGTAAGCTGGTCTCAGGTCGAGTACGGAGGCAGTCCTTCACCACTTCTTCCTACAGCAAGAGGAGTTAGAGTGTCTACCCTAATAACAAACCAAAGGTCGGAACCTATATGCATAACGAGAATTAAAACCGTAACTCCGCTAGGGTTAAAGGTTCTAGGCATAGAGGGTGATTGCTCGAGAGTTACTCTAGCTGGCGGGGGGACGTGCACCTTAAGTGTAGTACTACAGATTCAAGACGATGTAAAACCCTCCACATATACACTAGAACTCGAAGTCGAGTACGTAAAAACCATTGCTGGAGCCTCCCTATACAATACTGAGGTACTATCTATCCCACTCCTAGTAGAAGCCTTAGAGGACTATACTCCGGACGTTCGATTATTCGAGGCCTTCTGGGGCGTGCAGCAACCAGTGCCTGCGTTCCCTAACTCAAGATACGTACCAGTAACCATAGTTTTTCAGAACCTCGGTAGATACGATGCGGTAAGCGTATCTGCTAGAGCTGGGTCTGATTTGCTTACTCCGATAGTTGACTCAGCTGCGTGCGCAGCTAGACTACCCCAGGGAGGGACCTGCTCTATCGTGCTCTACTTCGATATCCCTGCTAGTACAAGAGGATTCCTACAGCTCAACGTGAGTCTGGAGTACTATATGACAGCTTTTGGGACTAACGCAAGGATCGTGAAGCTCTACTCAGTGCAACTCTACGTAGAACCCTTCGAGCAGTACGGAGGTGCTTTAGTGCCGATCTCATGGGGTTGGTTAAACAATTACAATGTCTTCCCTAATACTGAAAACGCTACTTACGTAGTTACTGTAGCTAATAGAATTCCCTATAGCGTTACTGGAGTAATGGTCGAACTCTACCTACCACAAGGATTTAGGGGGAATAGGGGAAGTGTTTCAATAGCTTACGTAGATGGTCCTATAAGGAGCTACTCTTCTGTTAACATTGGATATAGAGTATCTGTAGGTAACGTCGCTCCAGGCACCTATAGTGCCGTAATGAGGCTAGACTATGTAGTCTTATCAGGTGGGCCGGGGGTTAGGGTTGCGGTAGAGCATAAGGTAGAGATAGTTATAGTAGACGATAGTAGAGCTGTAGAAGTTGTTAGCACCAGTTGGCTAGAGGGATCGGTTGAGCCAGGTACGTATGGAGCACTACTAAACCTAGTAGTTAGAAACAATTTCGTTGACGGCATGACCGGTGTGTTTCTGCAACTAGAGCTTCCGAGAGGTGTCTTCAGCTCGATAGATAACACCAGTACCGTGAGGCTACCCCCGATTTCACAACAAGTTATCCAGAGTTTAGTGGGAACTGGAAGGCTTCAACAGACCGTCCTCACTCAGCTTTTGCAGCAAGTATCCGCTGCATCCACCTCGCATAGTAGGGGAGACATGATCAATTTCGTAGTTCCATTGAATCTACTTGTAAACGCTACTGGGACATATGTCGCTAACGCTACGCTGTACTACATTGATAGCTGGGGCACACCTAGGCAGTGTAAGTTCGAGGTGCCTCTAACGGTTCTTGGTAGTACGAGGTACGTTGAAGCGTACCTTGATGGCGGTACTCTGCGGATATCGTCAAGGTTTACGCAAGCTGTATTAAAGCTTCGAAACGTTGGTAGTAGTCCAGCATACAACGTTTATGTGACGATCTATCCGATTGCTCAGCTACCGGTATTGATAGCTTCTCCCGCAGTAAACTACGTCGATAAGATAGACCCGAATCGAGATGTCGAGCTAGTTCTCACACTCGTCTACAACCCGATGGGTGTCTACGTCACGGGGGCCCAAACCATTGTTTCTTACGGTACAGTGCCTTTACTTGTTGGAGTAATATATAGGGACGTTAGTGGTAGGCCGAAGATGTTTAACACAACGCTAGTCGTTGTAGTAGAGCCGTTCGTAGATCTAGTACTGAGAGACACGAGAGCGGTAGTATCTGCTGGAACTATTCGAGCATCGGGAGTCGTAGTCAACTACGGTTCAGCAACAGCATTCAGAGCCGGTGTGCGAATCTGTACACACACAAACGAGTGCGCCGAGAGCTTCATAGGTGATATAGAGCCAGGAGCTCAAAGAGCTTTTAGTGTGAGCATAATGACTCAGGCCTCTGTTAGGAATGTGAACTTAACTCTATTCTACTACAATGCGTACAACGAGCTACAGTATTTTACGTATAGTTTACCAGTTAGTGCTGCTACGACACCGACCTCGGCTACTACTCCAGCAGAGCAACTCTTCGTTACCGAGAGGTGGGTAGCTATAGCTGCGGTAGCAGGATTTCTGGCAGTTGTAGCGTTCATAATCTATAAGGTCGCATCAAGCTACTACAGAAAGCTAAAAACCGCCTCTGAGGTGCCGCCTCCGTGAGCGCAGTCCGTTTCCTACTTGACTCAGTTAGCATGTCCACCAAGGTTTTAGGGGAGAGGAAGCTTAGGTCAGCACTAACTATATCCGGCATAGTGGTCGGGCCACTAATCATGGTAATGATGGGGTCGATCGTTAGTGGCTACTCAAACTACGTATTGAGTGAGCTTCAGTCTCTAGGTCAAAACGTGGTCGTAGTGTTTCCATCGGGAACGTACGACTTATCAGAGCAAGACCTTGACTTCGTTAGGTCCTTCGAGTACGTAGAGGCTGCCGAGCCTTTCTACACCCTCCAGGGTGTTGCCAGAAGGTGTGGTTCCGATATCTCGGTTTATGTATACGCGATCAGGTCGAGCATAATATTTAGAGCTATGGGTAACCTTAAGGTTAAGGAAGGAGATGTCCCACCCGAAGGTGACCTGGTGAGTGCCATAATCGGGTACAAAGTAGCTATATCAGACGACACTAGGTGCTTGGAGGTCGGCGATGTTCTATCCCTATATATAGCCGAGGTAGAAGGAGGGAGAATTAAGAATGTTAAAAGCGTTAGCTTCGTAGTCTCAGCCGTACTAGAGGAGTACGGTGGGGCATTCCTACTCAGTCCGGACCAGATGGTCATAGTCAACACGGAATCGGGGAGGGCCATACTCGGCGCTAAAAAGTGGTCTGGCATATTCGTTGTACTTAGGAGCTCTGAGTTTGTGAGGGACTTCCTCAGGGATATGAGGAGGTCGTACGGGGGTAACGTAGAGCTAGTCTCATTTGCCGCAATAGCGGACGCCGTTTCTAGTGTTACGACGGCTGTATCATTCATTAACTACGTAACCTCACTGTCCGCATTTGCTGTTGCCGTAGCTGGAGTTTCTGCCACAATGATAACTTCGGTAATAGAGAGAACTAGAGAGATAGGTGTAATGAAAGCAGTTGGATTTACTAATCGCCAGGTAGTGTTCATGATACTCTCAGAGTCCCTCGTGATGTGTCTTCTAGGTGCTTCAATCGGGATATCCCTAGGGATCGCGGGTGCCTTCGCACTCTCCAAAACGGGCTTAACAATAAGAGCGGGAACAGCCAGCTTAGTGCTTACGGCGAGACCAGACATAACCTTCGAACGCCTCGCATCAACAGCGGGACTAACAGTAGTCGTCGGCCTCATCGGGGGCTCTTTCCCAGCGTATTTAGCAGCTAGAATACCCCCGGCAGTAGCCTTGAGGTATGAGTAGGGAGTCATATGCCGTTTGTTCGAGAGATTTCCTCCGAGATAAATAAGGTCATCGCAGAACTCAAGAAGGCTCTCAGCATCGAGAACCTAGACATACTGATTGCTCAATCTGAAGTCAGAAACCTAGGTGAGACGAAAGTCGTAGTCAAGAGGTTTACTAGTGAAATCGGCTTACTGAAGTGGCTACCTCCCGCGATCTTACTTAGAGCCAGCTACCCCTTCGCTCTTACTCCGAGAGAGAGGTTTAAACGTGAAACCAAGTTCATGGATTACAGCGGGTGGCAGAGATTTCGGTGCCCTAAGATATATAGTGTTGACGAAGAAGAACTCGTCATTATGCGTGAATACATCGATGGAGTTCCACTCAGATGCGATAGGCTAGCTGATGTCGTAATACTCGGGAGAGTCTTAGCTGAGATACATAGTAAAGGGTTCAGCATGGGAGACGTAAAGCCAACTAACTTCTTGATAAGCAGCGGAGTACCCTACGTTATAGATGCCGAACAGTCTACACCGTTTAGGGATGAGTTAGGTAGCTGGGATATAGCAGTAGCGGCATTCTTTATATCGCTATCCAGCTATGTAGAGGTGACTAAGTTCAGAGAGCTCTTCGATGAGTTCTCTAAGGCATACCTACAGTCTGGGGGATCTGCAGAATCGTACTGCGATCTATTATCTCCTAGAAACGCCGTAATGATGACCTTCATGCCACTACCTAACACCCTCATCTTATCTGAAGTTAGAAAGAGTTACTGCCGGTAGAACCCAAGCACCGAGATCACTTAGGTCCTAGAAGGGGATATGCCCGCACGGAGCCCTTAGGTACTCCCCATACTAGTCCTCAGCAGGTCTCTAGTTAAAGCCTTTACTCAAGTATACTGAGAAACTACGGGCCGCTTGTTCGAATAAGAGAAACCCCCCTCATGCGTAGACGGATTCGAGTGAGTCAAGTTATTTACCTCGGTATGGCAATATAGTGGGCTATCCGATGAGGTATAGCGTGCCCGACTACCTGCTGGTAGACGCTGAGAAGACTGTGGAGGCCATAACGAGCTTCATTAGGGGCTACGTTGAGGGGAGTAGGTCGTCTGGTGTTGTATTAGGTCTCAGTGGTGGAACTGATTCGTCTGTGCTAGCAGCTCTCACTGTAAGGGCTCTGGGAGTAGACAGAGTAACCGCCCTCATAATGCCTGAAAGAGAGAGCTCCCCTACGAGTATATCTGATGCCGAAGAAGTGGCGAGAATATTGAAGTTAAAGCCTCTTAGAATAGATATCACTGAAGGAGTTAATTTCGTTTTAAGGTCTTTCGGTGACTCTTATGAGGCCTCGCCGAGGTTAGCTAAGGCAAACGTTAAAGCTAGACTCAGAATGGTGATGCTTTACTACCTAGCTAATAAAACTAACTCCCTAGTCTTAGCCTCCTCGGATAGATCTGAGTGGCTACTAGGGTACTTCACTAAGTGGGGTGATGGAGCGGCTGATCTATACCCTCTACTTAACCTATATAAGACTCAAATTAGGTTACTAGGGGACTACCTAGGGATTCCGGAGCACATAGTATGGAAGCCTTCATCTCCAGACCTATGGCCAGGACATAAGGCGTCTAACGAGTTGGGCGCGGATTACGACGTCATAGACCCAGTACTATATCTCTACGTGGATAGAGGGATGCGTGTAGAGGAGATTGCGAGAATGATCGGTGTAGAGCAAGGGCTAGTAAGCAGTATAGTTTCGAGAATTTCTGCATACGAACACAAAAGAAGGTTTACTGCGGGTCCTCCACCTGTGAGGGTCCTACAACCGTAGTGGTGGAGCTTTAGTATGTGGAGAATCTTCTACTCGATAGCTGCCACCTTAAACACTATCACGTGGGGTGTCTACTTCTCGTTTACTCGTAGGTATATAGGGGTAGACCTAGGTGGGGGGATACATGCTTTACTCCTCTTAACCGGGTTAGAGTGGCTGTACGTTCTCTTCGCTCTAGTAGCCGCAAGGTTTTCTAGATCGATTGGAAAAAGAAACAGTGTATTAGCCGGAGCTCTAGGGAGCGTACCTCTAGCTATATCGATAACGCTAAGGGACCCAACAAGCTTGGCACTAATTCTCAGTACTACGTCGCTCGCGTGGGCTATTACTTGGCCCTTAGTTGTGACTGCGGTGTTTTCAGGAACTAACGCAAAGTTCGGAAAGGTCTACAGTTTGTTTACTATAGGTACTGGCTTTGGTTACAGTGTTGGTTCATCCATCATGGGGCTATTACACTACGTAGGCGGGCCTAAACTAGTGTTTGCCTTTTGCTCGATTCTGCATGTAGCAACTTACACTATATTCTACGCGTTCTACCCTAAAAGCGAGGATACCGAGCCCGCTAGAGACCCCGTGCCAAAGGTTCCCTGGATGCGGAACCTCGGATGCGTGTTCACTGCGTATACTCTCCTAGTTTTCTGCCGAGAGGCGTATTACACTGTAGCTCCAATTAAGCTGAGTATGGAGATCTCGAGAATAATGAGCGAAACCTCTGTGGAGTCGCAGTACATAGCTTTCGGTATTCTTTACGGGGGTCTAACAGCTTTTCTCTCGATTCCAGCAAGGCTGGCTGTAGGATACTTAGTCGATAGGTACGAACCTTGGATGCTTATAGCTACTTCATTTGCCCTGTATACAGCAAGCTACTGGTTGTTCATATCGCTAGAGGGAATTGCCTCAATTTTTGTGTGGCAACTACCGTTATACCCAGTAGTAGATACATCAATAAACGTACTTCTCGCTAAAAGCTCATCAGGTGATAGTAGAACTCACGCACTAGGTGCGGGACTAGCTTTTAGTGCGATAGGGGGGCTAGGGGTTTTACCCTTGATAGCCCACCCCCATATAGACCCTATTTCGATTGGCACACTCATAACGCTCTCAGCCCTCCTCGGGCTCGTAATCACGGCCTATAGGCTCGCTCTAAGGCGTAGTCGCAGCTACTGATTTTGAGGTTAATTAGCTGTAGCTCGGTTCTTAGTAGAGAGATAGTGGCTGCTGTCATTGCGAAGTGTTTTTATGCTTACTACAAGATCATCAGTAGAGTTGGTCGTAACTTATGTTTGGAGAGCTTGATAGAGGGGAGCTTAGGTACAGGATATGGAAGCTTATGGAGGAATCAGGTGTGGCTTCGTTTCCTAGGCCTGTCTTCGGTAGAATACCGAACTTCGTAGGTTCAGATTTAGCTGCGATAAGACTAGCTGAAGCAGAGGTATTTAAGAAGGCCAGAGTCGTAAAAGTAAATCCAGACGCCCCCCAGAGAAAGGTTAGAGAACTTGTTTTAAGGGCCGGTAAGCTCCTAGTTATGCCAACTCCCAGGATCTCAGAAGGGTTCCTCGTTCTTGACCCAAGAAGAATACCCAGCTGGCTGTATCGGGATGCCTCCACTATATCGGGCTCCTTTAGGTATGGCACTATAGTAGACCCAAGTCAGCTACCAGAAGTCGACTTAGTTATCGCAGGCTCAGTTGTTGTAAATACGTATGGAGAAAGACTTGGTAAGGGGGAGGGGTACTCAGAAATAGAGTACGGTATACTAACTGAGTACGGGAAGCTGTCCGAAAACGTCCCAATAGTTACGACAGTTCACGACGTACAGGTCGTAAACCACAGAATCCCCTTAGCCCCATGGGACATAACCATCGACTACATATTTACTCCAACGAGAGCAATAATGTGTGAAGGCGAGAGGAGGAGGCCGAAAGGTATTCTTTGGGACTACTTAAGCCTCGATAAGATTAACGCCATTCCCGTACTGAGGGAACTAGCTAAAAGGAGGTTGCCTAGCTTTAGCTAGTATGACCACACAAATACCACCCTCTAGTGCGTGATGGCGCCTACGAAGGTATCTCTATAACCTCCGTAGTGCCCTAGTGAACGGCTTTTACTGCTACTAGTAATTCTATTGAGTAGGGTGAGAGGTTGATATGCTACTTGCTTAGAGTGCTAAGAGGCTCCAAGCTGAGGCGATGATGCTGTGCCCAAGAAACACCGGTAGAGATATCTTTAACCACTTAATCCAGTTGATTCTCGCCTTACGTCTTCTTTCAACGATAGATACTGCGACTATGTTAGCCGTTGATCCGACAGGAGTAAGATTGCCCCCAAGAACCCCTCCGAAAAGTACTGACCAATAAATCTCTTTAAACACCATAATCTGAGCCACCAGCTTAACAGCGGGCATGAGAGCTACTACTAGAGATAGATTGTCGAGGAACGCGCTAAGGATGGCTGAAGTAATCAGAAGGACGATGAGTACGGTGTGAGGCCCTGGGTATATAGACTGGGAAAGGGTTACCGTCGCATACGCAACCTTTACCATAGCCCCACTCCACGTCAGGCTATAGCCTAGCATGAATAGGAACATGAAGAACGTGATCGACGGCCACTCGACGCCTTTAGCTAGTACCTCCCCCAGTTCGGGAGCCCCTATGACAGGAAGTGTAAGTACTATGTAGAGGCAAGGTGTTAGAGCTAGGAGAGAGTTAGGGTCTACGTGGTAACCAGCAACTGTGGAAAGTACTTCAGCTAGCGCTGGACTCAGCGAAACAGTAACTAAGAACATTATGAGTAACACGAAACCGTAAGTTCTAGCCTTCTTCTCTTTAGGTGGTACATCAACTACTCTAGCTGTAATAAATGCCTCAAGCATGTCTGACCTCGAGGTAATAGCTTTCTCCAGGCCTCTAAGATACCCTACCTTAAATATCGCTAAGATGAGTAACGTAGTTATAAAGCAGAGTAACGAAAGAGGAAGTGCGTACCGAACGAACTCCCGAGCTGTAAAGCCGGATGTAAACGCTACGTAAACACCTATAGGGTTACCTACTGGAAGGGCGAGACTGCCGGCATTTGTTGAGAGAACTGCTAAGATAACTAAGTCCTCGGTCTCGACTTTCAACAAACGCCCGAGCTCCAATATGATCATGACTATGTACACTACGCTCGTAACCTCGTCTACAACCATTGCTGTAAACCACGCAAGAGCGGACAAGAGGATGATGAAAATGTATACGCTTCCCCTGCTGTACTTAACTATGTGTGCTGCTAGGTACGTAAACACACCCATCTTCCTGAGTATCGTAGCGAAACTCATAGACCCTACCAAGAAGACTATGAGAGCCCAGTCAACGCTTTCTATTAGCCTCTGAGGTGGCGTTATCCCCAAAAAAGCTATTACCGAGACTGCTAGTAAGGCGAGAAAGTACCTGTATCTCATGTCTAGAGCGATAACCGCTATCGTAAAGAGAAATAACCCGAGAGACACTATACCCTCAAAGACCGCGGTCGGAGAATCAATGGTTAGACCACCCCTAATAACTTCCCACGTTTTTCTGAGTTCACCACCAACTCCATCTCGAGGTACGTTCAGGAATACTACAATTCCTGAAGAAATAAGCAAGCATGCTGCGAGTATTCCCGCTATCTTAACGACCTTACTTACGTCTTTTCCCATTTAGTGGACTACCTTATGTTAGCTTACTGGTTTAACCTTATAAGAGTTCTATCAACTAAATGGAGTACTCAGGAAATCCTTAGTAGTAAATCTCGTCATCCGAGGTGGGGACTCTATGGCCGAGGTGCCTGCTTGTGTTAGAAGCTCAGTGTGCGGAACTTGTTGAAGCTAACGCAGTGAAGGCTAGTTCAAGTGACGAACGCAAATAATAAAGTTGAAGGTATACTGTACGTGAGGGGTTTCAGTTGAGCTACGGGTACTGCGAGATGTGCGGTAGGGCAGTGCTGAGGAGAGAGTTGAAGGTAATCTATGTTGAGAACGTGAGGCTCTCGGTATGTCAATCTTGCTATAGTCGACTTACTAGAGGTGATATAGCGAAGGAGATAGAGGAAGCTACGAAAACTCAGACACGCAGACCTAAGGTCGCAAGCGAGAGGAAACCTGAGGAGAGAGTTCTAGATGAATACGAGATCGTCCCAGACTATGCCGATAGAGTTAGGCGAGCTAGAGAGAAGTTGGGGCTGACTCAAAAGGCTTTAGCAGACATGGTCAAGGAGAGTGAGAACACCATCAAGAGAATAGAGTCTGGGAGACTTGTCCCTACGATAGTGCTGGCAAGAAAGCTCGAGAATGCTCTGTCCATAAAGCTGCTTGAGCCAGTGGTTGAAGCAGCACAAGCAAGGCTACCGAGTCCAGCGA
>JAWBTQ010000013.1:0-26456 GCA_038841535.1 Sulfolobales archaeon
AGATCAGGTGAAGCTACTCTAGTGAGTAAGCACAGAGGGTTCTTAATAGTTAAATCTTCTAGTAGCTAACTAGGAGAAGACTGCTTTAAGCAGTTAACGAAGACGTCGTAGGGTCCGTTAGTACCTACAGCTGTTACGGCACCGTAGTACCTCGCAGCACTATACCCCAGAGACTTCAAGCACTCAACTACCTCCTCAACTCTGGGAGCATTAACCTTCAGCCTGCGCGCCATCTGGACTACGTCGTAAGGAACTAGAGCCCCACCTTCTGCTTCAGCTACCTGGTACTCGAGTAGCTTAGAGAGCTTACTAGCAGAGCTCGTATAGGAGAAGCTAGGTAGTGCTTCCCTAGCTCTAAGAACGAGTTCTCTAGAGACCAGTCTATCTATCCACATAGGGCCTACGTAGTCCAACTTACCACCACACACCCTACAGCTAGCTTCATCGAACCAGTGAGTATACTCTCTAAACCCACAGACGTTGCAGTACTTCAAGTAACCTACATTCTTAGATAGCATAGCGTCAGCCGCTGTCGCACCCCTCCCCACTCTGTAGAAGACCCTGATGAAGTAGCCACCTATAGCGTAAGCAACAGGCTCTATAAACCTATCCAGCTCACTAGCGACTCTCGCAGCATATCCGACTAGAACCCGCAGGGCAATGAGCTTCGGGACATCGGTCAAGGTGAGATGACACCAGTACCTCCTACTCCCAGCCCACGGTCTCGCACCCGAGAGAGAAGCTAAGTCTGTCGCAGTAACACCCAGGAAACCCCCACTCCTTACAGCCCAGGAAGCTGCCCTAAGGAACGGTGCCGGAGAACCATACGGGTCGACGTCGATTACGTCGAGTTTCTCGCCTGACTTCTTGAGTCTATACATAACCACGTTAGCATCATCGTTTATAGCTTCAACTACTCCCTGAAGATCGTTCAGAGATATGTTCCTAACGATCAGGTCGTAAGCCTTCTTATCGATATCGTTGGCAAAGCACTTAACTACGCCAAAAGCTTCTACACAGTAACGCAGAGCCCTAACGCCGCAACCAGAGAGAGCATCTAGTACTACAGCGTTCCGCAAGTCTAGAAGAGACACTACTAAAACACTGAAGTCTCTACTAAAAACAGCTGCCGGATTATAGAACACCGGTGACCAAGCAGGCTCGTATACTCCATCCGGCCTTAAAAACTTGCTTAGATCGTAGAGTAGTAGCCGAACCCTACCCTCAGTAAGCTCTACTAGCTCCCCAATGCTCGACACCTCCACAGGCCCCACACCGAATCAAGTTAGTAGACAGATATTCACCACATCCTCAGAGGAACTCTCGGATAAGACCAACATATAGGAGGAGCCCGGCATTCGCAGTATTTAACTCTGTGCACCTTCCCCTTCGTCTTACCGCCCTCCGAGCACTATCGCTATAGCCCAATGTTGATGCTCACCGTCGCTTAGGGTCCCCCCGCTCGCAATGAGAGTAAGTAGTGAAGACCTGGATTAGCAGATGAAGCTATAGTTAAAACATTTGGTTGGGTTTTGGTCTACGTAAGAAACGTGTTAGCCGAAGGAAGACCGTGATCTAGCTAGTCGAACTCGGGCTTACCTAGTCCTTTTTCTTCTTCCTCTTCCTTGCCTTTCCTCTCTTTCTCCTCTTTCTTTAGTGGTGAAGCAGCTATTAGGTCATCAACCTTCAGTATAGCCGTTGCTGCCTCAGTTGCCGCTCTAATTATCTGCTTCTTAACGGAGAGCGGATCCATTACCCTCAGCTTCCTCATGTCTTCAGTTATCTTGCCCTCGATAACGTTTATTCCAGCGTACTTATTGCCGGATGCATGCGTTTTTCTGAGCTCCATTAAGGTCTCCAGCGGATCCATTCCAGCAGACTTCGCTAGAATTACGGCTATCTCCTCAACCGCGTCAGCGAAGGCTAGAACAGCTAGCTGCTCTTTACCACTGACTGTCTCAGCCCACTTCCTCAGTCTCATAGCTACCTCTATCTCTGGAGCACCACCTCCCGGCAGAACCTTAGGCTCTCTCAGTACATTTCGCAAGGCATTTACAGCATCGTTGAGAGACCTCTCTGCGTCATCTAGGATCATGTCGTTAGCTCCACGCACTAGTATGGTAACTGCCTTCGGGTTCCTACAGCCCTCAACGAACACCATCTTGTCGTTTCCAACTCTTCTCTCTTCTACTAGTTCTGCTTGTCCTAGGTCGTTCTCACTGAGGTCGCGCACACTCGTCACTATCCTTCCTCCTGTTGCTCTCTCTAGTTTCTCCATGTCAGACCTCTTCACTCTTCTAACAGCTAGAATACCCTTCTTAGCTAAGAAGTGCTGAGCAACATCGTCAATACCCTTCTGACACACAACTACACTAGCACCAACAGCAACGATCTTGTCGACCATCTCCTTCAGTAGCCTCGTTTCTTCATCTAGGAACTTCTTTATCTGGTCTGGAGACGTAATGTTTATCTTTGCCGTAATATCCGGCTTCTCGATCTCCAGTGGTGCGTCTAGAAGAGCTATCCTAGCTTTCTCTACTCTCCTAGGCATTCCTGGGTGGACTACCTCCTTATCTAAGACTATCCCCTTAATGAGGCGGGTCTCCGATAAGGAAGCACCCTTCTTCTTCTCTATCTTTATGTTGTCAGACCTCACTAGATAGCCTCCCTCAGGCCTCTTCTCGGCAACAGTAGTTACAGCATCGATTACTACATTAATGAAGTGCTCTACTACGTCTGGAGAAGCTATGTACTTACTGGCTAGAGCAGCGTAAGCTAGCTCTCTAAGTATCGGTCTAGTCCTCTCTATCCCCTCCTGAGTCTCGAGGTCTACGCTTACACTATCAGCAACCTCCTCCAGTATCTCAGACGCTCTCTCAGCAGCCTTCTTAAACCCCTCGATGATGATCGTGGGATGGATGTTCTGGTCGAGCAGGGCCTCAGCCTTAGATAGCAGAGCACCAGCTAAGACTACAGCAGATGTAGTTCCATCACCTACTTCAGCATCTACAGCCTTTGCTGTCTCCACAAGGAGTTTAGCTGCTGGATGCTGGACCTCCATCTCCTTAACTATAGTAGCACCATCGTTTGTTACAGTTATATCACCAAAGCTGTCAACAAGCATCTTATCCAATCCCTTAGGACCTAGCGAGCTCATTAAGACCTCAGCTAGAGCCTTTGCTGCCATAATGTTGTTCCTTAGTGCTTCACGACCGTACGTCCTACTCGCACCCTCCTTCAGGATTAAGACGGGAATACCGTAGGTCGACATATGTCACACCCCATTAGAATTACATTAAAGACTTCTATTTAAGCTTTTATCAAACTCGCCAAAAAACAGAACAACACGCACTAGTACGAGAAAACCTATAAGTAGTTAGATTGCTGAAGTCACACTACAGTTACTTCTCGAATACCCAGCTTCTCCATTAAGTAAGTAGCGAATTCTTCAGCACCGTTGCTTCGAGCTCTCACTACGTACACCCTACTAGGCCTTACTTGAGTTACGTACTGGATTAAACCCCTGAAGTCCGAGTGGTCACTAAAGGCTACATGCCAAGTGCGTGCGGCTAGCCTCCTAACCGGCTTCTCGAATTCCCAACCACTCAACATAACGGAATTCGCACCTCGCGGCACTCTGTGTTGCGCTCTAGTTGTGTGATCTAAGTACACGTACCACCCGTTCCTCACCACCTCATCAGCCTCCAGACTTCCTGCAAGAAGGTAGTCTCCCACCCTACTCCCCAAGCTCTCTGCTTTCTTAGTCATCATGTAGACCTTGGAGGGTAAGATGAACGGAGCATCTACTCCACTACCCCTAAGTAGCTCCATAACCTCGTTGATCTTCCCGTAGTACCCGTAGATGTAGACACCCCCCTCAGATAGTAGCTGCCTAACTAAGTCTACTAGTAGTACCTCAATTACATCATCAAACTTTCTTACGTAAGAGGGTCTGCCATATACGGCGTCTACAACTAGGGTATCGGCTTCAACTATCGGAGTACCGTCTCCCGGTTTCTTGAAGTCACTGCTGTATAAGACCCTATGCCCCTTCTCGCACTCCACGAGAACTTGGGCTGTGCCAGGTATGTGGTGGCTTTTAACGAGCTCTACGTCTAGACTACCTATTTTAACTTTAGACCCGTAGCTTAGCTGTATTGAGCTACCGATGGAGTACCCCAGTACCGGGAGCCAGCTGAGCGTAACGTGTGTTCCCAAGATTCTATACGAGTTCCTTAAGCTCGACGCTAGATTGACTGTGTGATCACTGTGTATGTGAGTTACTACTCTAACTCTAGTTGAAACATCTCCGTGCCCATCTATGACAATGCTGTTAGAGACAACTATTGCTCCATCTCTCTCGATCCTAACACTACACTCACTCAACACACATCAACTCCACGCTTGCGTATCCTAACTAGTAGAGCAACCCCAGATTTTTAAAACACTAAGGGACATACCGCACTACAACCGTTTGTCCCTAGATGGTCGTTTTTGTTTGTTTATGTCTGGGGACTTCCGCCTCTTACACACGGACTTAGGTATCTCTGTGGGTTTGTGAGTGGCTGTCGAGCCAAACGGCACATGGCTCCCACCTAGCACTGCCCCGGGAGGCTTGGAGTACTGCCCCATCACTGTCCGGGTTCACCACAAAAATAAGCAGAAACAACGCTCACAAACATTTCCCCAAAACACCGAGAAGAAAACAGCCCTTCAAGACGTTTGTAGACCGGCTTAGAGCAGTTTAACGCTGTCCCCGAAGAACACTCGCGGAACCCACAGCTCCCGAAACCAAGGGCACCGGCAACTAGTAGTAGCTGAAAATTACTACCACCGAGGTGTTGTAGAGTTGCTGGACTCAGGTTTAGCTACTTACTCCCAGTCTTGACATACCAGCTTCCCGCAGTTCTTTAGGAGCCAGCTGGTCAACGCTTTAAACGCTCTCGCTCTATGAGATATCTTGTTCTTTTCCTCAATACTCATCTCAGCAAAAGTCCTAGTGTAGCCTCTCGGTATAAAGATTGGGTCGAATCCAAAGCCTCCGGTGCCTCTAGGCTCTTCAGATATGGTGCCGTGTACTACTCCTTGAAAGAGCTTTACACCCCTAACTCGCGGGGCAGCTAGGGCTATGACTGACTTAAAGACTGCACTCCTGTCTGTAACTCCCTCCATCAGCTTCAGAACGCCGGAGATGCCTATAGTCTTAAATACGTAGCTACTTAGTGCTCCTGGAAACATGTTCAACTGATCTATGTAGAGGCCGGAGTCTTCAATAATGATAGGCTTTCTAGTCGTAAGGTAGGCTACTGTTGCTGAGTATAGAGCTACGTCTTGAAGGCTTTCAGACTGTACTTCTACCTTAGGTATGTCTAGTGGAACTATCTCTATTCCACATTCTCTAGCTAGATAGCTCAGCTCTCTTATTTTTCCCTGGTTTCTCGATACTAGGTAGAGCCTCATTTCACACTACACCGGCATCAACTATATGATGCGGAGTGTGCGGTAATATGCGGAATAAGCAGAAATTGCTCGAGTAGAAGCACCATAGAGTAGAGAGTATAGGGAGTAAAGACGATGTTATTGCTTAAACTTGCTGCAATGCTTTTAAGTAACGTAAGCAACCAAATTTACGGGGTAGACTTGGGGAAAAGAAAGGAAGTCAACGAGTCCGATGACAGTAGGAGAGAGTCGAGGCTTAGTCTAGATTTTAAAGTGGTTTATGAAGATCAAGAAGTACTCGTGATTAGAGCACCTACAGAAGATGAGCTGGTGAACATAATACTGAGACTACTAAACGAGAAGCCTATGAACATTAAGGAGATACACCACTACCTACCTGGAATAGCTAGTGAGGATAAGATAAGGAAAACACTAACTAAGTTAGTTAATGAAGGCAAGGTCTACGTTCTCGAAGACGGGCGCTTCATAGTAGTCGGAAGATAAGCTGTTGAGGTGTAGAGCGTTGTCCGACCATCAGTCTTTTTCGCAAAGTACTTCATCGAAGCAGCTTACGGAGAGAGCTAAGTGGGTTGAAAAAATCATAAAGTCGGCTAAGCAGACCTACAAGCTTTGTCCCTACTTCGACAAGAAAACGAGCTCTTGCTTTATTAAGATGATGAAGTCTCAAAAGAAGGCTAAGTGCGATAGAGAAGGCAAGTTTGATACGTGCCCAGTGTTTATCGACTTTATAGGGGAGCAATACGACAGGCTAATGGAAACTCAAAAGGTGTTGCCTCAGGACTTTCGCGACCTCCAGCTCATTATATAGACCATATAGACGCAGCCCCCACCGCAGCCCACCGATTTTACGCACTCTCCACACGCTCTCCTTACGTACTGGTAGACCTCGATCTGTGCTTAGCGTTCTCCCCGTTAGGTTCGGAATGCCGTGGTCACCGCACTTGAGGGCTGTAAACTAACTACAACAAAAACAGCATCCATAGTAAGAGAAAAACTACTGTACTCTGTGTGCGTCAGAGAGTGAGAGCTATTGTTTGCGCAGTCTTTCACGTCCTTTACGGACTCTATGCGCTTTTAAATACGAGGTTTCTACCCCCCTTTGAGACTACCATCTTGACCTTTCTTCCGTGGTGCTTCACTAGCTCTTCCTTCTCTGTGCTAGGTACTGAAATACCGGACTCCTAGTACTGAGCCATACAGTCGTCGACCCAGGTTTTAAGCTTAGTCTAAATCCAACTTATTCTAGTTGCTCGCAAGCACCTTCACCCTCTAAGGGGTAAAGACGCAGTTGATGTCTGTCTAGAGGCTGACGGGAAGGCCGAGATCTCTAACCAAAATCGTTTGGTGCGAACTTGCGCGGGGTCTAAGACTGTTTGCCGAGCAACGAGATTCTTATCTATGCTTTCGCCTCTCACTGAAGCACGTACTTGCGACTTATAACCCTGGAATAGCTAGTAGGGTATTGGACGTAGTAGTGATGAGAAGAGGGTCTGGTGATTTATGAACGCTGCTGGAAATGCTGATCTCTCCGAGCAAGTGCGGAGTAAGAACGCTTACTCACAAATCGTTCTTATTTTAAGTACGTGGTTAGCTCTCTATGGAGTCCTGCTTACAACGAGAGTTCTCAACAGATTTGGAGCCGTGAGTAGTAGAGAGCTATACGATGCCGCAGCTCTCAGTTCGTTAACTATATTTATTGCCGTTCTAGTGATTACGAGTCTACTTAAGGTAAAGACAAGAGAGACCGCAATAACCTCCTCAGCACTACTAGTAGTTACATACTACGCTAGACTTCTCCACTTACTTCTGTCAGAGAGAGGTAGCGCGTTGATACTACCTCTATTCACAATCGTGAAGTTCGAGGGGACTGCGTCGGGAACTATAACTCTAGACCTAGGTCAAATAGGTCTCTATACTCTACTTTACTTCCTGATTAAAGACCCGTTGATAAGAACCTACCTAAGAAGAACCTTTTCCCTCAAGTAGCTTAAAGCTTTTGCGCTAACTGCTGGAAGAAGCCGAGATCGGTCGCTGAGTTCAGCTGGAAACCTACACTTCACTACGGACTATCACCACTTAAGTGGTTTACGTATCTCTCGCTACAAATATATGTCTAGTGAACAGCGTGAAGCGCGGGAACTAGTGTTGCTTGATGAACTAATTAGGAAGTGTTCCAGAAACTCTATATGCGTAGTCGAAGGCTTTAAGCTACAGCTAGATAGAGGGTATAGTCCAGAACCCGAGGAAGTCAGGTATGTCTCGGCCTTAATGGGGGGACCTACGAAGAAAGTTGATACCTTAAAGAGCACGTATATTGACGTGTTTACTCGCTTACTAGAAAAGAACTGCTACTACTTCAACAGTAAGTCTTTATGCATTTACTCTTGGAGCCCTAGAGTGCCGGTTAGGTACTTCCCAGTATCTCTGGATGCTACTGGAACAATTATCGCTCTCGACGAGGATGGAGTGTCTCTATTAGCGTACCCGACTCACAGGACCTACGACCTAGAAGGCAGGGGTGTGGAGCTCCCCGACCCCGAGAGAATGAGGGTAGTTGAGGTAACGTCTCGAATTGACGGATACCAGATTACTTTCTACTTCAATCCCTTACTTGATAAGTGGATTCCAGCTACTAGGTACGCTCTCCACAATATGAGGTATATGAAAAGTAGAGTAATAATGGAAGACTTAGGTAATATAACTAATCCTTACGCAGCTGTAGCAGACCATATAGCAAGTAGCAAAGGCCTCTACGATAGAATCGAGCACTTAAGGGGGTGGACCCTCACATTCGTTCTCGAGGCCCCGGAACCCGCAATAGTTAAACCTAACGTAGAGCTATACGACTACGAAAGCTTCAGGCTCTACCTAGTAAATGCACGCAACCCTGAGGGACACCTACTAACGACATACGAGTCTTCCCAGCTAGTGAGTTGGGACCACGTTCCAATAGAAAAAGTTGAGGTAAGCACCGCACCAGAGCTCAAGAAGTTCGTAGAAATGTGGAGCTGGGACATATACCACAGGTCTAGATTCGTAAGGTTTCTATCGCAGGACCAGGTAAGACCATATACTATTGAGGTGAGATCTAAGCTTTACGAAAACGCTGTATACATTAAGCACTCGTCAGACCCTAAGTCACTCCTGATCTTAGCTTCGCACGGGCTAGATGATAAGGCAGTAGAGCTACTAATAGACTACAGAGACATAAAGAGTGTTGGTAAAGAGATATGCGAGCTCTATAAAACCCTCAGAAAACTCGTCTCAGAAACTCTAAGTCTACCTATTCTCGAGGAAGCTATGAGAGATATGAGAGTACCTAGAGACCTCTTCTGGGAGCTCGAAAAAGCTAGGCGCTCTGGAGATATAGAGAGGTTCTCTAGAAAGCTATCTCTAGCTCTCGCAAGTGAGAACATATACGATACGAGGGAGAAGCTCAAGGCATTTATAGCGTCTTTAACTAGGCACCTAGAGTCGCGAGCGGCCTGAGGGAGTTTAAAAAGCTAGCACTAAACAAACTATGTATTGGTGGAAGGAGTGTGCGGCATTATAGCGATAGCAACTAGTAAGAGGAGGGAAGACCTAGGCTCCATTTTAACGGAAGCACTGAGGAGGCTGGAGTACAGAGGATACGACTCAGTAGGCATAGCTGTCATAAACGGTTGCGATCTCTATATAGCTAGGAACGTGGGAACAATCGACTCTGTAGCTAAGTCCGAAGACTTCAAGACTTTTTCCGGCAGCGTCGGCATAGGTCACACCAGGTGGGCAACACACGGAGCACCAACCAAAGAGAACGCCCACCCACACGTAGACTGCAGGAAGAAGATAGCTGTTGTACATAACGGAATAATAGAGAACTATGCCGAGCTTCGAGAAATGCTTAAGAGCAGGGGTCACACGTTTACTAGTGATACCGACACAGAAGTCATACCTCACCTTATAGAAGAAGTCAAGTCGAGCGGTTTAGATACTTACTCAGCGTTTAAGAAAGCCGTGTCGATGCTTAGAGGAACTTTCGCTATTGTAGCTATAGACAGCGACGATGCTAGAAAGATATTCTTTGCGAGAAGAGTGTCTCCACTAATAATAGGCATAAGTAGTGACACCGTTCTTGCCTCTAGTGATATCGTGAGCATACTCCCATTCACTAAGAACGTGATAGTGTTAAACGATGACGAAGTGGGTTTTGCTGAGCCTAGCAAAGTGTTTATAGAGGTAATTGATGGCGCTCCAGTAGATATAGCTAGCAGAGTGCTAAGCGTTGAGTACAGCATAGAGGATTTCAGCAAGGGATCCTACGAGCACTATATGCTTAAAGAAATTCGCGAGCAACCCTACACGCTATCTCAGACGCTCTCCGGTTTAGCTTCTGCTAAAGACGAAGTAGATAGGTCTATTAAGATCCTTAGGGACTCGAGCACTATATACTTAGTTGGAGCTGGTAGTTCGTATCATGCCTCACTAGCTGGTGCTCTTTACCTCAGGTACCATGGATTTAAGGCACACGCCGTAGTGGCCTCAGAGGCTAGCTTATATCTACGCGGAGTAAGAGCGGAAGATGCTGTATTAGCAGTAAGTCAGTCTGGAGAAACTATAGACACTCTACTAGCAGTTAGAGAATCTAAAAAGAGGGGTGCTAGAGTTATAGCAATAGTGAACAACCCACTCTCAACTATAGCTCGAGAGGCCGATACGCACATCTACATGAGGTCCGGACCCGAGATATGTGTCGCAGCAACTAAGACATTCACGTCTCAAGTCACAACACTCTTGTATCTAGGTTTGACTCTAGCGGGAGATAGCTCGCATACGTCGAAAACACTAGAAACTCTTAAGAAGCTACCCTATATTGCGGCTTCTATCATTGAGTCTACGGAGGAAAAAGCGAAGGTTTTAGCTAAGAGAATGTCGACAGCACAATCAGCTTACTACCTGGGAAGAGCCTTCGGATACCCTATCTCAGCTGAAGCAGCACTTAAGATAAAGGAGGTAGCATACGTACACGCTGAGGCTTATCCGGCCGGTGAGTCTAAGCATGGACCAATATCGCTAGTAGTTCACGGATTCCCAGTCGTGTTTACGGTTATCGGAGAGCTAGATGAGCTAGTAGAAGGCAATATCGAGGAGATGAAGTCTAGAGGGGCGTACGTAGTGACAGTCCTTCCGGTAGATAGAGTAACTCCAGCAATAGCGAGTAACAGCGATGAAATCATACTGCTACCTAGGGTATCATTAGAAGTATCTCTAGTAACCTACGTAATACCCCACCAGCTACTAGCTTACTATACAGCACTCGAACGAGGGTTCAACCCAGACAAACCTAGGAATCTAGCGAAAACCGTTACAGTATTTTAAAACCCTATACCCCGTGAACCTGCACGATTACCGTTCTTCTGCGAGGACCATCAAACTCTAGAAGAAGCACTTCCTGCCACGTCCCCCTAGCTACTCTTCCATCGATTACCGGTAGCACCCTGGATTGACCGATTACTAGAGAAGCTATGTGGGCGTGAGCGTTGTCATCTATCTCATCATGCCTCCAACCAGCTCTAGGTGGAATCGCCCTCTTTATCCAAGAGAGATAGTCCTCTACTACTCTCGGCTCATACTCGTTAACGGCTATAGCAGCCGTAGCGTGAGGAACGAAGATCAGGACATACCCGCTTCTAATGCCAGATTCGAGAACAGAGTCTTCGACAATCCTCGTTATTTTAACTACTTCAAACTTATTTCTTGATTCAACAGAGTACGTTTTCGAGTACACTCGATAGCTCACACCTAACCCAGGAATACCTTAAGCGAGATATTTAACTGTCTCATTTACAGTGCGAGTAGTAGGTAGAGACAGCGCGGACTCCTCCCAAGACCATCCCCAGATTGGCGGGAGAAACTCAAGAGGTAGGACCCTAGTGTGGACAAAGACAGCTCAAAAGTCTAATTAAAGAGTTATTGCTATAATACACCTTGAGCTTAGTACTGTCAATACGCAGAACTCTTCGTAATATTTTATAGGGTTTGGGGACGCTATTTAGTTCATTGGCTATTTAGTTTGGCGTGCTTATTAGAAAGAAGTGTGGTTAGGACTATGAGCTACATTAACGAACCTTATGCTGTATTAAGAGAGGACTCTCAACACCGCCCGCTAGACCTAGAGTATTTAGACGGCGTCATATCGGGAATAGTATTCATTAACTCGATGCTAAGTGTAGTTAATTCTCTCGGATATTATAAGCATTCAGAAGAGCTCGTGGAGATCCTTAAGGAGTATGTCGGAGAACTCGTTGAGGCTCTATCTATTGAGGGAACTTACGTGCCTGGTTTTGCTTCTCTTTTAGCTACGAAGGTGAGGAAGAGTCTTTGGGAACTAGACACACCTGATAGTGCTCTCATGGAGTTCTTAAACATGTTAGTTGGCTATAGGATCGAACTCACTAGAGGGAACCTAGGAGTAGAAGACTCGAAAGAGCTGCTTAAGTCCGTATGCTACTACTTACACATAACCTCGTGTGAGGAAATAGAGCAGTACTTGCATCCATTAACTCCTCCACTAGCGCTTCAAGCAGCTCTAACAAGTCTTGCTATATCTGTTGGGGGAATAGGTGTCTAAGTTGGCGATATACGATACAGACATTCTCTCTGAAAAGCTTATTGACGTAGTGATTAGGGTAGCAGTAGGATTCAAGGTCCGCAACTTCAAGTTAAAAGCTACCTCTTCAAGTTTTGAGGAAGCCGTATCTAAAGCCATAGAATACTCATCAAAACATATCGTGCGAGTACTCAATAAGCAGTTTTACTGTAACCTGTGTGGAAAAGGCCCCTATACCCGTAAAGGAATGTACTTGCACCTCTTGAGAATGCATAAGTACGAAATCAAAAACATAGTAAGAGATGAACTAAAAGAAATAGAGTCCTCTACAGATACTAACTAAGAAGCGCGGCCTCGAGATCGAGTCTTGTAAGCAAGCAGAGAGCTATTGCTAAGAGCACGTGTTTTACTCGCCCTAATGCCCGGTTCTATCTGTTGCTGCTCTCTTTATCTTAGAGAGTATGGCCAGCTCACTACTTATGTCGCTATTAGCTACGGAACTCACCTAAGAGACCACTCACCAAGACGAAATACTGAGCTAAGTACGGCAAACACTCCTAAGCAGACATGAAAGAGCAAGTTCGAAAGGCATTCCCTTGCCTGCATAACCTCTAAAAGCTGTGCGGGTCTGCGGCGGATCCCAACTTGAGGGGGCTGCGAGGCCTCGCGGACCTCACTGCCCCCCCAACGCGGCCGGCTTAACTTCCGGGATCTGACGAGTCCGGGTGTTTCCCGACCGCTATGGTCGGGATCCGCCAAACACTTATTTAGTGCCAAATTTTTAAGCTTTACATGAATATGCTGGCTGCGAAGCCTAATGCAACTGCTTCGGGTTTCACGTCTTTTCATATTGGTTGATGTATATGGAAACGTTGCTCAAGATGTGGGGTGCCCGGGGTCGCCTCGGACGCCCCTAAGGGTGGTGCAGACCCAAGACCGATGCGGGGGGAAAGTGAGGCAATGAAATCGACAAATACAAACCAACACAGGAGCTGAACCCCTTCGAGAACCTCACCGCAGAGTGTGCGAGTTCTTGTAGCTCTCAGCTATAGCCAAAAACTATTCTCTATATTAAAAGCGACAGAACTAGTGACAGCGGTCTGGGAATAGCGATAGCTCTTGAGGTATGGATATGGGAGTCATCGGGAGTTTTAGCTGGGATTAGTAGGATACGTGCGGCTTTATAAGATACTACAGTGTTTATAGAGTTTTTCTGGTGAAAATGACTAAGCTAAATCTTCCTCCACCTAGTTGCCGTGAGAATTGCGACGTTGACCTTGCTGCTGAGGAGTTCTTAGCAAACCTTGAAGCGTCTGGAGCCTCGCAGAGTACCGTTAAAGCGCATAGATACGCTATTAAGGACTTCATCGAGCATGTTGGCAAGAAATTCGCAAACGAACTAACTCCACAGGATTTTACATCTTGGAGGATTAAGCGCTTAAAGGAGGGATTCAAGTACAGTAAGGGCAGTAAGGAGTCAAGTAGCTGGACTCTATACTACTACTCTCTCTACGTGAGGTCGTTCCTAGCGTGGTTAGGGGTTCTTAAGGAACCCCTTCCTTCAGTCAGTAAACCTCGGAGGAGAAGACTGCATACTACACTAACTCGTGACGAAGTAAAGAAGCTTGTAGGTGCATCAAGAGACGTTATTGACGTACTGATAGTGTCCCTTCTACTGGAAACCGGTCTGAGAGCTAGAGAAGCCCTATCCCTAAGGAAGTCAGATGTCGACCTCGATAAGAGGGAGATCAGAGTACTTAACGCTAAGTTTGGTGAGAGTAGGATAGTCTTCGTAGGTCCACTCACGTATGAAGTTCTATCGAGGTACCTGCCTCTACTAAGAGATGATGATAGAGTGCTCCAGCTATCGTACACAGGTCTATATAAGAGATTAAAGAGTCTAGCTACGAGAGCAGGAGTAGATGTGAGGAAGGTCAGACCACACGTTTTTAGGCACACCTTCGCTACAGACTCTATAAGGCGGGGCATAACACTTCCAGCTCTACAGCTTCTCCTCGGCCATAAAGACATAAAGACTACTCAGATATACCTCCACTTGGCGGTAGAAGACATCAAGAACATGTACTTCAAAGTGTTCTACAGCAACCAAACATCCCAGGAGTCAACTGCGTAGCGAGCATGGGTAGCGCATGAAAAGCCCACACAGCATTTAAGCCCGCAGCTCAAATACACCGGGCTTATGTCTATAGTCAGTGTTTGCACCCCATATCATCAACTCAGCACTCTCTATCATCACTCCGTACTATCCGATCCGGCGCGGGTTAATAATAGATATGAACGCTGCTTCCACTAGTGTTTAACGGCTTAGTGTTCATGTCCGAAGCTTAGTTCAGAGTAAACTTATATTGCTTCCAATAAGGTTTCATTGGTGTGAGCTTGCCTAAAGTTCTAGCTATATCAGGGAGAGAGCTCGAAGAACTTCTTAAACCCGAGGTCTTAGTAAGTGAGATAGAGAAGGCATTCGCCCTATACTCGAGCGGGTCTACGGTAACTCCACCCAGAACTGTGATGTGGGTTGAAGGTAATTGGTGGGGTATAATGCAGTCGTACGTACCGAATTATGGTGTTGGTGTTAAAGTAGTAAATGTTATTCCATCTAATGTCGAGAGAGGGTTACCTACGATACAAGCCATCGTTACTTTGTTCGACCCATTAACTGGCACACCCCTAGCTGTAATCGAGGGTGGAGTGCTTACAGCTCTTAGAACCGCTGCTGCGAGTGCTGTTTCAGCTAAGTACATGGCCCCTGAAGCTAGGGGACCGATAGCGATCATAGGAACTGGTTATCAAGCTAGATACCAGATCGTCTTCGTCTCGCACTTCTATAGAACCAGTGAAGTCAGGATCTACGACATACGAGAGGAGGCAGCAGAAAACTTTAGAAAGTACGCTGAAAAACTTGGATTTAGAGTTGCGGTTTGCCGTAGTGCTCGAGAAGCTATTGAAGGAGCTAACTTAGTAATCGAGGCCTCAACAACTAGAATACCGGTAATCGAGGGAGAACACCTGAGACCACCTGCTCACGTGATATCGATAGGGGCTCACGTAAGAGACGCTAGGGCTCTAGACGATGAAGTCATTAAGAGGGCAGAAGTCATAGTAGTTGATTCTAGAGAAGCAGTAATGTTGGAAACAGGAGACATAAGGATACCGATCGAAGCGGGAATACTGAGTAAAGAGAGAATTTGCGAGCTTGGCGAAGTTGCTTCAGGTAGGAGGCCTGGCAGAATAACTAAAGAGGGAATTACCGTGTTCAAAAGCGTTGGATTAGCTATTCAGGATGCCGCAGCGGCTGCTGTAGCCTACAGACTAGCTCTAGAGAAGGGTTTGGGCAAGTTTATCGAGCTTTAATCGCGCTTCTAGCTCTAAATTAAGAACATCTTTTTCAATATCTCTAACCCCAGAACAACTGAAGTATAAACTATAAGCGACGCTATAATCACTCCGACTTCTATCGCTAATAAAGACCTTGTCTTCGAAAGTCCCAGTAGGTAGGCTATCAAGGACCCCGTCCACGCTCCTGTAGCCGGTAGTGGAATAGCCACGAATATAGTTAAGCCTAGAAGACCGTACCTTTCAACGCTCCTCGATCTCCTGCGGGCTAGCCCGAGGGCTCTCTCATACACTTCTCCGAGTACTCTACAATGCTTAATTATCGTTCTCTCCAAGTAACCTAGTGCGTACAAGACCGCGGGTGCTATAGCGAGGTTTCCTATTACCGAGATGATGGAGGCCAATACAAACTCGTTGTCGCTAGGCAGAAGAACGCGTGCTAGAGGTATAGCTCCTCTGACTTCACTTACTGGTGCCATACTAGTGACGAACACTATAATGTACTTAATAGCGTCCCCCATTCTCTTTCCTAAACCTTTTGCTTACTAGCTAATTAAGTATCTAGCTCAGCTAGCGTTTCTAACCTCCTATTAGCTTTATAGGCTGTAAGCTAGAAAGTCTTAGATGGGCGTCATGAGTAGAGAAGACATCTTTAGAGTCAGAATGTTCAGAGAAGCGGGGTATTCCAGGCAGGTTTGCGGGAGCTGTAAAGCCTACTTTTGGAGCAAAGTTAGTAGGCCTAACTGTGGTGATACGCCCTGTACTGATTATTACTTCGACAGGATTTCAATTAAGAGCCCCCCTCTAACATTACATGAAGTCAGAGATAAGTTTCTAAGGTTTTTCCGAGAGAGAGGTCATGAGGTCATAGACCCCTATCCAGTAGTTGCTAGGTGGAGAGAGGACTTATATCTAACAATAGCGTCTATAGCGGTATTTCAGCCTCACGTAACTAAAATGATAGTGCCGCCACCAGCTAATCCCCTAGTCATAGCTCAGCCCTGCATTAGGCTTGAAGACCTCGGGAACGTGGGCTATACCCTTGGAAGACACCTGACGAACTTCATAATGGGGGGACACCACGCTTTCAACTATCCCGACAAATACGTCTACTTTACTAATGAAACAGTAGAGTTTGCTGTTGAGTTCTTCACTAAGTACATAGGTGTTCCAGAGGAAGAGCTATCGCTGAAGGAATCGTGGTGGGAGGGTGGTGGCAATGCGGGCCCTTGCTTCGAAGTATCTGTCGGAGGTCTAGAGGTAGCGACCCTCGTGTTCATGATGTATGATGTAGTTGACGGCAAGTACGTAGAGATGCCACTGAAGATCGTGGACACTGGGTACGGGATTGAGAGGATCGCCTGGCTCACTCAAAAGACTCCCACAGCTTTTCACGCCATTTACGGAGCCCTAGTTGGGGACTACCATAAAGTCTTGGAGATCGAAGAGCCTCCTCCAGAGGTTCTACGAGTAGCTTTCAGGAATTCTGGGAAGCTTGACCTAAGAGACCCACAGCAGTTTGAGTTTCTCAAGAAATCTGTCGGTTACGAGCTCGGGATGCCCGAGAGCGAGGTGTCCAGATACCTAGATGGAGTCGTCTTAGTGTACAACGTGTTAGACCACGTAAAGACTGTTCTCCTTATGCTATCTGATGGCGTTGTCCCATCTAATAGTGGTGAGGGGTACCTAGCTAGGTTAGTTCTAAGAAAGGTGTTTAGAATACTATCTAAGCTTAATGTTAGTATAGATTCTACTCTAAAGCTATTCGATCTACAAGTACGTTTATGGAGAACCCTGTATCCGAGAGTCGATTCTGCTAAGGACTATATCCACGATGTTATTAGGGTAGAGTACGAAAGGTTCCGAGAGCTGGTAGAGAGAGCCCCTTCTGTAGTCAAGAGGTACTTAAGCAGGGGGACACCGGGACTGAGCCTCGAGGACTATGTAGAGCTCTACGAAAGTCATGGACTACCTCCTGAGCTAGCTGCTGAAGTATCTATTAAACTAGGTTATTCGGCCTACGTACCTAGAGAGTTTTACTCAGCTCTAGCATCAAAGCGTGTGAAGGTCCCCATAAAGAAGGTCGAGGCTCTTCCGGTACCAAAAGAAGTATACGAAAAAGCGAGAGAGTTACCTGCTACCAGGAAGTTGTTCCACGAGGACCCCTACATGAAGGAGTTTAATGCTAGAGTTGTGGAAATAATAAACGATTACGTGGTCTTAGACCAGACAGCCTTCTACCCCGAGGGGGGAGGTCAGAAGCCAGATAGGGGTATACTAAGAATAGGGGGGAACACCTACGAAGTAGTAGATGTACAGAAGGTTGGTGATGTAGTCTTCCACAAGGTAAATCCAACTCCGCGAAATCCCTCTAAGGGGCAAGAAGCTTACGGAAGAATAGATTGGGACCTGAGGTACTCGCACATGAGGCACCATACAGCAACTCACGTTCTCTTAGGTACACTAAGGAGAATTTATGGTGACCACATCTGGCAAGCAGGAGCTGAAAAGGAGGAAGCTAAGGGTAGACTAGATGTAACTCACTTCAGAATACCTAGTGATGAAGAACTAAAGCAGATAGAGAGAGAAGTAAATAAGGTAATTAATGATGCTAGACCCGTAGTGTATAAAGTCATGCACAAGTACGACGCAGAGAGAACCTACGGTTTTAGGCTTTACCAAGGAGGAGTACCTCTCGAGCCAACCATTAGGGTTGTAGAAGTGGAAGGTGTGGACGCAGAAGCTTGCTACGGTACCCACCTTAGAAATACTGCGGAAGTAGGGGGCTTTAAGATCATTAATGTCGAGAAAATACAGGACGGAGTCGTGAGATTCGAGTACGTGGCTGGACCACAGCTAGTGGCGTACGCAAGTAAACTTGAAGAAAAGGTAAAGAGTGCGGAGAAGCTCATAGGTGGGGAGCTACTTGAGAGGGTCCCGAAGTTTCTAAAGGAGTTAGAGGAGCTAAAGAAGACTCTCGCGCAATATAGGGAGTTCTATAAGAACTCCTTGATCGACAGCATAAATAGAAACAAAGAAGTGCTGTCCGAGAGCTGCTCAGTATCCGTGATATCTACTGAGTTATTTGATGAGAAGCTCTTAACTGAGGCACTCAGAGAGTACGTTCGGAGAGACTCTAATACCGTAGTCGTGGTTATCTCGAGCTATGGAGGAAGAACTCGTGTAGAGATCTCCGAAGGATCTACAGCATCTGAGAGAGTAAATGCTGTTGACCTATTAAACAGTATTTCGAAATCCTTAGGGGGGAGAGGGGGAGGGAAGCGAGACCACGCCATTTTAGTTCTAGATAGAGAACTTCGAGAAAGTGACATAAGCGAGATCACGAGGGTAGTCACTAGTAGAGTGAGAGAGCTTTGCTCTATTCACTAAGAAATGAGGTTATAGAGGCAGCTAGAGATTATAGGTATCTCCTCAATAGAGGGTTTCCGCAGAAAGCCTCACTCGACTTTATTTCAGCTAACTACAACCTCACGACAGTCGAGAGAAATCTCTTATTTAGGTGTGTTCACAAAGTTACCGATTCAGAGCTCGTAAAGAGAAAGGCCATCCACAGTGTAAGAGACCTAGAACTAGTTATTGACGGATATAACGTTATTTTGACCATTACCTCAGCTATCGAGGGACTACCGCTTTTCTTGTGCGATGATGGGTTTGTCAGAGACCTTAGGAGTACCTACATAAGGGACTTCGAAACTCCTACTGTAGTAGAGGCCATACACTACGTAGCTAGAGCCATCAGCACTCTCGATACTAAAGACTCGCTAGTAATTCTAGACAAAAACGTAAGTTGGAGTGCTAAACATGCTGAACTGATAAGAAGGGACTACGGCGTTAATGTGACCATGGCAGCTAAAGCCGACATAGCTGTAATAGGGTCGGGAAAGGTGGTAAGTAGTAGTGATTTCCTAATCTTATTGAGATCGGAGAAGGTGTACGACCTGGCTCAGTTCATAATCAAGAACTTTTTGCCAAGAGCTGAAATAGTCGAACTACACTATCTACTATAATCACCCTAGAGCTAGTCAGAACTTAAGAGAGTTATGAGAAATAGCTATTAAAGGCTATCCTAGGGTTACTCAGTGGAGTCATTAATCACGTTGCAAGCTTTCCTAATAATCTTGGTTGAAGAGTAGTCATTAAGCCTATCTTTAACTCTTACTACCTTCGTCGAGGGAAGACCTCTCTTCTCTAGCTCCTTAACTAAGTTGTTTTCGTCAACGGGTTGGTCTGGTCCTAGTAGAACTATATCTGGTCGTATCTCTAGTAGAGGCTTTAGGTGATCCTCTAAATCACCTAACACAGCCCTATAGACTGGCTTTAGAGAACTGACTACGAGCAGTCTATCCTGCTCGTTCATTACTGGCGGTCTACCTTTATTTCTCAAAACATTGATGTCTCTTGAGATAACTACGTGTGGAAGGCCCAACTCAAACGCTTTATTCAAGAAGTGTAGATGTCCTGGATGTAGTATATCAAATGTCCCAGCTACTAAGACTTTGTACACGTTCGGCTTCCTCCAGCTGAACTCAGTCAACCCGAGCATTCTAAGCGCGTCAATTAAGCCCTCTGCGTAAGCCACGCACGAAGCTGACGTTAAGTAGTCACCGAGACCGAGGTAGTACTTAGCATCCTCTAAATAGAGCTCAGCGAGCCTGATAACCTCGTTTACCTCCTTAGACTGAACTACCCTTGCTTTCACCTCCTTTAAGGCTAATTCCAGCGCGCTTATGTAGCTCCTTACTCTAGTAGGTTGCTCACTCAACTCTACACCACCTTGAGTTAGCTATCTTCATCATCTCTACCTCCATGGGGTGTGGTCTGGGAGATGCGAACACCAGGGTCTGAGGCACCTCCTCTATCTTTAGCATGAGTATTCTTTTAAGTTCGCCTACACAAACTGTAAAACTAGGGTGACCTAGGGACGCCACAACGGAAACCGCTCTATCGTCTCTTATGACTCCCTCGCGCCTACTCTCTTCAATACTCCTCAAGATCTCGATTGCTTCAGAAGCTCTCATTGCGACCCCTTTCTCTCCATCATATTCTAGCAGGAGCAGCGTGTGAAGGTTTAGAGAATCGTTTGCTTTAATGACGTCGTACGCATATTCATAAACTATACCATCTTTAGGATATACAACTGTAGCTATCTTACCCATCCTGTACACCATTAGCCCACTCATCGAAAGAGCCGTAGGCACTATGCTAACACCCGGTATAATGTGAAAGTTGTAGCCGCGTGCGCTCGCCTCGAGAAGAAGAGCTACGTGAGTTGTCGCAACTAGGGGGTCGCCTGGAACGAGAAGAACTACTCTTTTACCTTCTTCAAGCAGCTTTAGGATCACTTGGCCAGAACCTTCTTCCAACTCTCTCCTAGCTACCTTAACTAATTTCTTTGCCGTTATCTTCTCGAGCTCTTCCAGGTCTACGCGCCCAGTATATGTATCCACAAAGACTAGATCTGCTCTAGCTATGGCCTCGAGAGCTTCGAAAGTTAAGTACCTATGGGACAGACCTATTCCGACTAAATAGAGCTCCCCTCTCTCATCCAGCACGCCGCCCCCCAGTATGAATACTGTCATCATAATAGAGTTTGCTAGCAACAACCAAGTAGTTCAATACATTACCTCTCTCAAGTCTAGCAAAAAACTAAAGACCGGCTGTTTAAGTAGAGAGCGAGCTAATTATATTGAGACTGAAACCATGTAGCTATTAAATGCGGCACTTAGAGCTCGCTTTAACTCAAGTCAGTACACGCAGCTATGGCTCCACCTTCTCGACCGTTTCCTCCACTACCCTCTTTAGCTGCTTGAAGTACATCTCGACTAGCTCCTTTGTTGTTGTAGCATCTTCTGGACCTTTATCCTCCCTCCACCTGATGAACCTCGGAAATCTAATTGATATGCCAGCACCCTTCTTAACTGCTCCTCTACAGCACGTATGTTGGGGTGACAAAGTTAGTTCTGCCCCAAGTACTTCAATAACGAGCGCTGGAACAGTCCAGATATCGGGCTCCATCTCTGAAACCACTCTTGGGTGCTTGTGCTCGATAGCGTAGGGCGATATTAGCTCGTCCAACTTATTTAAGTCTTCGTCTGTAAATCCAGAGCCAACCTTGCATACTGTTTGAAAAGTATCTGTGTCGGGATCGTAAGCAGCAACTAGTAGCGCCCCTATCTTGCCACCCCTCCGCCCTCTCCCCTTAAATGCCCCCACCACGACTAAGTCGACAGTGTCAGTCATCTCGCTCTTGTAGTCTCGCTTATACTTAATCCAAAGCCAACCTCTAGCTCCGGCCTGGTAGACGGATTGCGCGTGCATCGCCTTCACCATAACTCCTTCAGCTCCCTCTTCGACAGCTTTCAAAAAGAACTTCTCGAGATCGGGAGCACTCGAAACAGTCAACGCTTCTGAGAGCCTAAACCTCTCATTTTCTACGACTACCTTAGTGAGAACTTCTCTTCTCGTCTTTATGGGCTCGCTTATTAGGTTCACTCCGTCTACGTATAGCGCATCAAAAAGATAGACAGCTACAGGATACTCCCTAACGGCGTCGTGAATATCGTGTTTTCTCTTTCTGTGCATTAACTCCTGGAAGGGCCTCATAGCACCAGTATCCGGGTCGACACAGACTATTTCGCCCTCAACGATGGCCTCACTCGCCTTAACGTTCTCTTTGGCTAGCTCAGCAACGTCGGGATATTGGTGAGTTATGTTCTCCAGTCTTCTCGAGAATATGAGTACCTTATCTCCGGTTTTGTGTATTTGAGCTCTCTCACCATCGTACTTATATTCTACGAGAGCTAGTCCCCCCGTCTTATCCAGTATTTCCTGGGGGTCGCTCAGTCTCTCAGCTAACATAGGCCTAATCGGTATCCCGGGCGTTGGTGCTATACCTTTAAGTCCGTCCAATCCCTTCGTAGCCAGAATCTTCGCTACGTTTCCTAAATCTGCTCTCACGTTATACGCATACTCAACGAGCTGCCTATTCAGGGACGAGCCTGTAAAGGTTATAGATAGCGCGTCCATTATCGTGGCATCTCCGATTCCGAGCCGAAGCCTTCCTTCTACCAGTCTTGCTATATACTTAGCTTCTAGTGGAGTGGCTTTGCTAAGTAGACTCGCTATAAGGTTTATCTTAACGTCCCTACTTCCCTCACCAACAGCTAGAGCAACCTTAGCTAGAGTATCGTAAACCTCTACTACCGTGAGCTTCGTAACTTCAGCTTTCTGGATGAACTTTGCTAACCCCCCAGAAACTTGCGACGGCCTAGTTGACTTTAAGTGCTCGGCCACCTTTCCGGAGTCCCCTAGTTTAACGTACAGCGCCTCTATATCGTTCTCTTTAACATTAAAGGCCTTAGACATGGCCTTTATGAGGAGTTTTACTCCTACTCCTAGTTCAGGTAGACCAGCCCAATCAGGCCATAGCTTGCCCTGCAGTAAGTATATTACCTTATCGATAATATCAGACTCCGACTTCTTAAAGAGGTCAACAAGTATTGAAGTTAGCTGCGTTCTACTAGTAGTACGCTCAGCACTATCTAAAGCTTTAACTAGGACTTCAAATAGCATTCTCCCCCTTGTATAAGCTAGCTTTCGAGATTAAATAAAAGTCACCAGCTTTCTAGAACTACTTAGATAGTATTCTGGCAGTGGCTCTATTCAAAATAAACAGACTTTACCCCTAGTTTCCAGTAGGTTAAGATAGGCCCTCAATAGGTTTACATTAATGCTACATAACCCTAGAGTGGCTTGGTACTTCAGCAAATCCCTTAATGAGAGTGCGCGAATACCCCGCAAGGTGTGAAACAGGTTTCAAAGCATTAACGAGAAGAAGCTCACTACTTTCTTCAGATTATCCGTAGCAATTCTTCACAGCTGGAAATAACTCTAGAGACTACAACCCAAGTGTCTAAGGGTTTTGAGTAAATAGAGTATACGTGTTTCGCATACGACCTTACGACTGAGCTAAAATCTCCTCTGGGAAACCCGCCTATGGTTATCGGGACTCCGCCTTCTAAGGACTTGCGACATACTTCAATAGGTCTCTCCCTAGCTCCTTTTTCGTCAAGTAGCACGACCTCGTCGACTCCAAGCTCTCTAAGAAGGCTCGGGAAATCCATCGCAGTGGCCCGTATTAGGGGCTCTTGGGAGTTCGGGGGAGCTTTGCCGAACTTGAGTACTTGCTCCATTAGTCCTAGAAACCTAAGGTAGTTCCTCGGTATTTTAGTTCGCGGGTTAACGAAAATGGTGTAATCGTTAATCGTGTGAACTATGAACCTCAACTTACCTTCTATATTTAAAGGAGATGAAAGTGCCTCTAGTAGTGAGAAGTGGACTATATCCGGTCTACCGCGCCTTTCTCTATCTCGCAGCCTCTTCATAGCGAAGTAATGCATTGATACATCTAGTATCGTATCAGTAGGGCTCTTGCCTCTGCGAGCAGCCCACCTTTTAATTGATGGATGCCAGGTTATTTCTCTCGGAACTAACTCTAGAGAGGATTCTGCTAGTATAATGGTTACAGCACTTCCCAAGGAATTCATTTTCTGTACCTTCTCTTCACGGTCTTCCTCTGAAGAATAAAGACGTGTCCACGCACGGTAACGACATCCGCTTTAACTAACTTAGCTACTTCACCCGCGATGTACCTAACATCACTGCCTGAGCTAGTAAGGTACGACTTCAACACCCGAATTTTTATAACTTCACTTTCTTTCAGCCTTCTGTCTATTTCCTCAATTATGCCGTCATGTATACCGCTCTTACCTATTCTGAGCTGGGGTCTGCCGTGTAGCACTCTAGCCGTTCTTCTATCTCTGACCACTTACTCTACCACCACACAACTAAACTCAGCCTAACACTATTAACTGCTGTCTTCCTAAACGAGAAACGATAAAGCGAGCGAGAGTATAGATAAAGGCAAGGGCATCTTAAATAGTGTCCTAAGGGCTTGATCTAGTCTAACCCTCCCCATCGAGTACGCAACTACTATAATCAACGTTAGAACAACTACGTACTTTACTAGAGAAACTATGATGTTCAGAGCACTGGGTAACATAGGTGGAACAGGTATTAGTATATTCGAAAACAGTAAGACATAGAGTGCTAGTTCTACTTCATGGAGCAAGATCGCTAGACCGAGAGCTGGACCACTTAACTCCGCTAAATAGCCTCCCGCTACCTCCGTCTCTGCCTCAGGGATATCGAAGGGCTTCATCATGGCTTTAGAGAGAAGAGCTATGGAAAACGATAGACCAGCTATGACTAGTACAAAAACCTGGATGAGAGAGTTAAGAAGGTAGTTAAACTCGAATATCCTCGGCTTACCTAAGGCATCGTATATAGAAAGACTGTGTGGAGCTAGTACGCGCACCATGGCTAGTAGAGATAGAGCCACCGTCGGTTCAAACACTAGCATCATGGTAGTGTACCTCACTCCCCCGAAACTCGGATATGGCGAAACACTTCCGAAACCTACTAAAGCAAACGCTATGGAGGCATATAGCGTTAAGTATATAAACAGCAAGACATCGTAGCTCACTCCAAACGAGAACGGTGATAGAGGTAGAAAGATGGTGCTAGTCGCGAGAGCCGCTATACCTAGTGTAAGCACGTACACCAAGAACCTGGCCGGGCTATAGGAACCTGTGACTAACTCCTTAACGAATAGCAGCTTGTAAAGGTCGGCAAATGGTTGAAGAATGCCTGCCGGACCCACGTACTTGGGGCCAACCCTGTTCTGGAGTCTAGCCACAAGCTTACGCCTATACCACTGCGACAGTAACCCTAGAACGACCAGGAATAGAAAACCTGGATAAACTAGTGCTGTGAACAGCGCTCTCCCGAAGACGTCGGCGAGGTCCACTTTTATACACCTCCTCTCGCTACAATAGCTACGGTGAGTAGGACTAAAAGGAGTAGTAAGTATGGGAGAGATATCGAAAACCAGTCGTTGAATACACCCGTTTGTACGTGGTTTAGTAGTGTTGAGTACAGTCTTTCAAAAACCCTCCTAACTGCCCAGGAGATCTCCGTAATACCTATGGAGAAGTGTGCTTGGGGTTCTCCCGAGAGATATACCTCAGTCCTCCTAACCCTGGATTTATTAGCTATAGGTAGCCATATGACTATAGACACGACCACGGAAACCACAGTTAATAGCCCAACTAACGTTAGTGCGTCCATTTCACCCACCTGCTGCTACCTGGAACCCTCTAACGTATTCTAGGAAAGAACGAATAGCTTCGCCTATGTACTTATCAGCATAGACGACGGATTCGGAAGCCTTATCCAGTAATACTCCAACAATAAGCGGATTTAGGGCTACCAATATGAATAGCAAAGGCAGGAGAGACGCCCAAAGTAAGGGCTCCTTGAGTTTAGAGGCTTCAGCATCACTAGGTGGTACGCTAAAAACTGTTGACTGAATTACTTTGAAGTACCCTAGTAGGGCTAGTCCTGAAGATATGAATAAAACAGCAACTAGATCGAAACGACCGGATTCTATAAAGGCTTGATATAGAGCGAACTTACTAAAGAACCCACCGAGTGGGGGTAAACCAACGAGTGAGAGGCAGGACATAACTATTGACGCTCCCACTACAGGGCTCAGCCTACCGACCGCCTTTAGGTCAGATATGTTCCTAGTCCTAGAGACCTCTATAGCTACTCCTGCGCTCATGAAGAGAAGCGCCTTACCTACAGCATGAGCGAGTACGTGGTATATTGACGCTCTAACTCCTAAAACGGTCCCAATGGAAAAGCCCGTAAATACTAATCCTAAGTGCATTATAGTGCTATAGGCAATAAGCCTCTTAACATCCCTCTGTATTATCATCATTACTGACGCAAAGACTGCTGAGACAGCTCCAACGGCAGAAAGAAGGAGCTTGAAGTAAGGAGATAGCTCATAGAATGTGCTGAGCGGGTCGTAAACCCCGAATATGGTGTATAAAAACCTCATCGAGGCGTATGCGCCTGCGTTGACTACTAACCCGGATAGAACGGCTGAGATAGGTGTTGGCGCAGC
>JAWBTQ010000013.1:26556-36308 GCA_038841535.1 Sulfolobales archaeon
CTTCGTGAAATACCTTTATTGCCTTTACCCTTAAGTAAGCTAAAGGTAGTGCAAATGCCGTAGCGACCAGAAGTGCTGGAGTAGCTCCAACTGAGTGCATACACCCACCCTACTCAAAGACCCTGGTCAGTCTTTTCTCGAAACCCTTGAGGATGTTTTCATACGTTACCTCAGGCTCTAAACCTATCGCGTATATCCAGTGAACGTAGTATTGAGACTTCTCTGTATCGATATCGACGACTACGGTGCCTGGGGTATTGGTTATCGAGTTAGCGCATGCTACTATAGTGTACTCGTTTTGAGCTCTATACGGGACTCTCACGATTGCTGGCCTCACGGGCATACTCTTACTGAGTATTATTCTCGTAACCATCAGGTGAGCCTTAAATTCAGCTATAGTTAGGTAGTAAAAAGCGTATGCTACTAAGTGTATAAACCTCCTTAAGCTTAAAGCCTTCGTTGAATCCTGAACTATGTATTTCGTAGCCATCAAACTAGCTCCTACAGCTAGAGCGATCCCTATGACTATGTCGTATAAGGATGTACTGCCACTAAACACTATGTAGACGGTGAAAACCAAGACGGCTATCGGGACATATTTCCTCACGGTTCTCACCCTCTAAGCTCCTTAATTTTTCTCGAGTCGAGAGTCCCGTAGAGTCTATACACCTGTAGAGCCAGAAAGATTATGAAAAGGTTTACAGCCAGCCCTATAACTATAGCTGTAAGAACTAGCGCTTGAGGGAGAGGGTCTACAGCTGAGTAAGCTAACTTAAGTAGTTCGTCTAGGTTGTCGGTTCTTAATAGGACCGGGGGCACGGAGAATACTCTAAAGCCTATGAATATAGCTAAAACATTAAGGCTATCACCGAAAATGGTTAGTGAAATTATCTTTTTCGTAATACTAGGTCTAGCAACTATACCGTAAAGAGAGATACTGGTTGTTACAAGTAAGTTATATAGAGTTAGCACGATTAAAAACCTCTCTATAAAGCTAGTGTCCATGATCCTCACCCAGCTGCTCTTTAACTACGTCTTCCCGCAACGACAACAGCATGAATATGACGAAAAAGCCGAAGCTTACTGCTAGAAACTCTGCTAGGTTAAACCATATGAGAGTTCCCGAGATCAGTTGGTCTTGAATATACGCAGGAAAGGCAAACGCTGAATCCACCTTTACCTGGTTCTGCATCAAGTATGCCTGAACACCCGTAAAAGCGCTGAATACTACAGGAATAAACACAACCGCAGCTATTGCTAGCAACCCCGCTGTTCTTAGAGCAATAGCCTTAGATAAGCTAATACCTACTTTAGTAAAAGATGATGCCGAGAACACTACGGCTAGTAAAACCGATATTACAGCTAGAGCAGCACCAGCTTGAAATCCTCCCCCGGGAGTAAGGTGCCCGTGAGCAGCTATTGAAACAGCTATAGCGATGTTTATTGGAATGAGGAGTTTAGTGACGACTCTAACTATGATGGACAGACCCTTCTCGCTCTGGATACTTGGATAGCCTATACCTCTATATATAGCTAGAGCAGCGATTATCGCCATATAGAAAACTGCTGTCTCGTAGAAGGTATCTATACCTCTAAAGTCCCAGACGATCGATGTCACTGCTTCAGGCGATATAGCAGTTAGCTCTCTAGCGAGGGGGTTGTAAGCGAATGTAAGAAAAAGCTTTGCTAGATATCTAGTGTCAAGCCCGATTAACCCTATAGCCTCTAGGTAAGTAGTTAAATAAGCTAGGACTGATGTAGCTATAACTATGGAAAATAGAACTACATACTTCCTCATTTTTCCTCCACCTTCTCGGTTTTTCCGATTAAGAAGAGGATGGCCGCCGGGTACAACCCTACTGCCACAGGTAAGTAAACTAGCACTATGTCGGGTGCTCGAAGCAGATACAGTATTGCGACGTACGCAGTGCTTTGAATAGCTGAGAAAATAACTGCTTTAACCAGATCTCTTTCTACAACAGCCAAGTATGTAAAGACTAGACCGACCGCACTAAAGAGGGCTAGCAATACTAATGTGATGTCCATACTCACTTACCCCTATCCTCCTCTAGATGGTCTGCGATAATAGGCTCAGGCCTAGAGACTGAAGTTCTGTGAGTTGCTCTAGCAAGTGCGTGAGAACCTGCTGGTGCTAGTATCAGAAGAACGAACGCTGCTACCACGAGAGTACCACCCATGAAGAACCTCCACTCCCCCAAGTCGAAGGTCGAGAAAGAAACTAGGGCAAGACCTAGTAGAGGATAGAACGTGCCACCAATAGTGCTTACCGTAGCAGCGTGTAGTCTTAGATAGAAGTTTTTGAACCTATTCAATCCAATAGCACCTAGTAAGTTAATAAAGGTACCTAAAACCAGCAAAGCCAGTCCCACATATCTAGCTATTTCCTCAATCACCTAGCTCACCCCTCTCCAGGTACTTCGCTATATAAATGTCTAGGGCATAAGCCCAAAGCACTAGAACAATCGTGCAGGCAGTCATTATGGGGGACCTGATCAAGAGACCTACAGCTCCAAACAGTATAGAAGTAGAGTAGAAGAATACGTCAGCTGCTAGCACTCTATCAGATATCGTTGGACCCCTATATGCGACTAGTAAGTAGAGAGCGTAAGATAGTGAGAGAACCGGAAGTACTACATAGATAATTAAGAACTCGGCGAGGTTCACCTCGAACCACCCAAAGCAATAGTAGACAGACTCTGTTCTCGCGAGGTAGATGTACTGTAATCCGCTAACTCAAACACGTCAGTAGTTATGTAGGCCTTCACTGGACATACGAAAACGCATTGATAGCAGAAAATACATTTTCCGTAGTCCACAACCGGATATACTCCCCTCGGATTATGCTTAAGTGGCTCGGGAAGCTTATCCATGACTATGGCATTTGCTGGACAGTCTATGGCACAAAGAGAGCAGCCAATGCACTTCATTAGGTCTGCGTACTGTCTTCCCCTAGATCCAGGGGCTACTGTCACCTCCCTAGCTACTGGATACTTAATCGTCGACGGCCTCTTAGTCAAGTTCGCAATAACTTCTCTGAGTAAACTCAACCTCGTCTTACCCACCTCTAGCGAGTTCTTTAAGGCTTACGTAAGCTTTTTTACCGCTCTTTTCATCTACGACTATTACGCGCTCTGTGCACGAAATGCAGGGGTCGTAAGACGCGAATATTACTGGTACATCAGCTAGTCTATGACCTAAATATGTAGATTCTGTGTTTAGTATGTTTAGGAACGAGGGAGTTCTTATCTTTACTCTATAGGGATTCGAACCACCAGTACTTACGATATGGTACAGAAGTTCCCCTCTTGGAGCTTCAACTCTAGAGATTACTTCTCCAGGCTTAGCGGCTCTCGGTACAGTCTTCGGCACTGCCGGTCCCTGCGGTAACTTCTCAGCAGTATAGCGAACTATGTTGACGGACTCTAGCGCTTCATCGAGACGAACCATCATTCGAGCCCATGAGTCCCCTTCGTCGCGGTATTCAATATTAAAAGGTACCTCAGAATAGGCAGCATACGGGTCGTCAGACCTGACATCAGATTTTATACCCGAGGCTCTGAGTGTTGGACCTACTAAGGATAACCTGATAGCGTCTGACTTACTTATTCTACCAACCTCAGAGAGCCTTCTTACTAGAGTGTAGTCGGTTTCGTATACTTTCTTATAGTACTTAAGCCTCTCCTCAATTTTTCTCAGCTCATCCAATATCCTAGTCCTCCTTACTTCATCTAGGTCTCTCTTGACACCCCCGAGGACGTGGATGTCGGCATGTACTCTATTTCCAGTTACCAGCTCTTTTAAGTGCATTACTCTCTCCCTGTCTCTCATTATCAGCATGAACAGCGTGTCAAAGCCTACTATCTCGGCCATAACAGCGCATATAAGTAAATGGGAATGTATCCTCTCGAGCTCCATGACCATAGTTCTTATGTAGTTAGCTCTTGGGGTAGGCTCTATACCCATAAGCTTCTCAACACCCTGTACATATGTCTGCGTATGTACGGCATTACATATACCGCAAACTCTACCGGCGATATACATTCCCCTTATCCAGCTGTTTTTCTCTAGTAGCTTCTCTATTCCTCTATGATTGTATCCCGTCGTGACAGCTACTTCAACGACCTCCTCGCCGTCGGTTTTAACCTTCAACATTATGGGCTCGTGAAGAGCTGGGTGTTGAGGTCCTATCGGGATCTCGACTACCACCATGGCTTACACACCAGAGTCCTTTCTCAGTGGGTACACTCCCTTAGCTACCACATCCTCGGGTACTAGAAAACCTCTCCTCAGTTTACTGTTTCCCTCGAATATCACTCCCATTAAGTCGTAGACCTCGACCTCGCTTTTAGTTGCTCCGGGAACTATATCCGATATACTTGGAACAACCGGGTTCTCTCTACTTACTGGCACCCTTACTACTAGAGCGGCTCTATGTTTGATGCTCCAGAAGATATAGTTTAACTCTATTTTTCCATCCTTAGGCAAGTCAACAGCCGATATAGAAGAAAGATACGACTCCTCTCTCACTACTGCCTCAGCAACTCCTCTCAACTCTGACTGCGTCACCGTAATAGCATATCTCCTAGGACTAACCTCACTAAAGCTAAAATCACCTAGCACTAGGCTCAAGGTGTCCACCTAACTTGTCTAAAAGCTTCTTAATCCCGTAAATTACGGCTTCAGGTCTAGGCGGGCATCCCGGAACGTAAACGTCTACCGGGACTACTCTATCAGCCCTAGAAATGACTGGGTATGAATCCGTAAAAACCCCACCCGAGATAGCGCACGCACCGCACGCGATAACGAACTTAGGAGATGGAGTTTGATCATACAGTCTCTTAAGTCTCTCAGCAGCCTTTCTGTTAAGTGCTCCAGTTACGATAATGACATCGGCATGTCTCGGGTTCGGAGCGAGCTTGACACCCAAGCGCTCTGGATCGAAAAAAGGAGTGAGAGCCGCGAGAACCTCGATATCGCAACCGTTACATGCCCCAGCATTAAAATGCATCACCCAGGGAGAGTACCTTATAGCTTTCACTCCCATCCCAGCACCACGCCTTTAGTATCCAAACAGATTTAAGCATTTAGAGGACCATATTTACACAAAATAACTCTATAAGCTTGTTTAAAACTCGCGACAGTGCTTAACGCCGACGCAAAGCGGGGTCTCGATACACCCGAGGTTCTCGAGAACGCTTATGACTGCTTTAATAGTCCTTTGAATAGCTTGTGCCACAGGCTTCGTTACACCTAGTCTAATATCTAGACACTGAGGTCTAGTGCCAACTACGAAAATCTCTGAGGTAACGAGGTTTAGAAGTAAGCTCACGTCTATAGTGTGTGTGGATAGAACTACGCGGTGATCTGAGATTTCGTTTTCACCGAGTAAGGCAATCTCAGATGGAGGGATGGGAGCTTCGATGGCGTCTAATAGTATAGATACCTTATTCGAGTTCAAAACATCTAGGTAAGATTCAAGAACTGTGCCAGCATCTACGACTGTGACACACTCTCTCTTCGAGTATTTCTCTAACAAGTTCGATAGAGACCGAGCCAAGTAAACCCCGAATCCGTCGTCACACCTTAACTCACTCCCTATACCCACTATGACAGTCTCTCCAGGGATTATGACATTCCTTAAGAACTCTTCCAACTCTGCTTCAGTACTAACCACTAGCATATCTCTCACCGCTTAGTAGTAAGCTCTCAATTTATCTTACTGGATTTCATTAAACCCGGTCTCAGTTTCCCGCAACAAAATACCGCTAGTCAGCTCTCTACTTGTGTTGCAAGCAACTACTGAATTTAGCAAAGAGACCACTAGCAAGACGAAATGCGCAGCAAAGCACGACAGATGCCCAAGTAGAGTAAGAGGTATTGCTCTCGTAATGAGCTAGTCTATGTACACCAATGAGTACACCTGGCCTAAAGCTATACCACCATCGTTTGGTGGGACACGAGAAGGTAAGACTAAAGTGAGGTCTTCGCCCCTAAGTTCGTCCCTGATTCCTCTAACGAGAACGGTGTTAACGATGGCACCACCACCTGCTGGTATTAGCCTACTAACCCTCTTCCCCTTAATAGAGACGAGAGCCGCTCTCCCTATAGCTCGTCCAATGATGTACTGAAATGTATAGGCTATGTCTGCTTGGGACACGTTTTCCTCTTTGAGCTCTATTATCTTCTTTACTAATGGGATCGAGTCTATCTCGATAATCTCTCTGGAGAGCACTAACTCGTCAACAATATCTATCGGAAGTAGTACTCTTCCACCAAATGATGCTTCCTCGAGCCTGATTGCTGGACTACCTTCGTATTCCCGAGCTGTCGATATGCCGAGGAGAACGGATATCGCATCTAACAACCTCCCAAGGCTTGAGGAATACACCCAGTTCCTCCTCAAGCTACTTAAGAATACCTCCAGCTCTAGCCTGCCACCTGGGAGAGCTTTAATCAAGTCGTGCTTCTCGAAAAAGGCTATAAGTTCTTCGTAGCTTAGTATACTCGCTAAGTAAGAAGCTAACACGCGTGCCGGGTACTCTACATCGCGATCACTCCCACTGAGCTTTACGTAAGAGAGTCTACCCACTCTCTTATAGCCCTTCCTCGATACTTCAACTATTTCGCAACCCCACACAGCCCCGTCATCTCCGTAACCGACACCGTCTACTGCTATTCCTATGTATGCCTCGCTCAGTAGGCTACTGTCTGCCATAGTACTGAGGATGTGTGCTACGTGGTGCTGAAGCTCCCTGATTCTCCCCGACTCTCTACCCATTTCCATTCCTATGGCACGCGATACATACCTAGGATGCTTGTCGACAACATACGTGGACTTAGCTAGGTCTATCTTATAGACCTCGGAAAAGTACCTTAAATACTTAATAAACTCGGATATAGTGTCTCCATTACTTAGTTCCCCAATGTATTGAGCTAGTACTACCTTATCCTCAAAGGCTACTGCTGGAGAACTAATTATGTCTGCCCCCATAGCTACGACATCGGAGCTCAATCTAAACGGGATTCTCAGCCAGCGAGGAACATAACCTCTAGCTCTTCTAAGTATAACTGGACTACCGTCAGTGAATCTAATAACACTATCATCCACTCGGTTAACTATTCTCCTATCATGAGTTAAAATATAGTCAGTAATCCTGCTTAACTTGCTCTTTGCACATTGATCAGTGTAGCACATAGGCTCGTCCGTTATGTTGCCGCTAGTCATTACAGTGAACTTGTCTCTTATCTCGCTAAGTAGAATGTAGTGGAGTGCCGTGTAGGGTAAAAAGACACCCTCGTGGCTCATACCTGGAGACACATACCTCGAGACCGGGGAATCCTCTCTCTTTGGTAGTAGGACGATGGGTCTCTGAGGGGATTTCAGCAAGTTTCTTGCTAAATCGTTGAGAATCACTAATCTATCTACGGTATCTAAGTCTAAAGCCATTACAGCGAAAGGTTTTGTAGGCCTCCTCTTTCTCTCCCTAAGTCTGAGTAATGTGCTGTCGTCGGTAGCTAAGCAGGCGATATGGTAACCCCCAACCCCCTTGATCCCAACGATATACCCCTCGTTTATGAGTCTAGCTGCTTCACGTATAGGGTCGGCGGTATTTGTTAGTTCCCAGTTACTTGTGTATAGCTGCACCCTTGGCCCACACTCAGGACATGAAATACCTTGAGCGTGGTACCTTCTTTTATTCTCAGTATTAGTGTAGTCCCGTAGACACTCAGAACAGAGAGGAAACTCCCTCATAGCGGTTTTATCTCTATCGTATGGTACTCCATACATCATCGAAAACCTCGGGCCGCACCAAGCACATGAGTTAAATGGGTATGAGTACCTCCTATCGGCGGGATCGAGAACTTCCCGAAGACAGTCGTCGCATATACTGAAGTCCGGCGGAACCATCGAACGAATGTAGAACGCACCCGCGGATTTCTCTATCCTAAACTCTTGATGACCTTGTAAGTTTGTTTTCTCTACTACTATATGTTCTATTTCAGCGGGTTTCGGAGTACTTAGTAGTAGAACATAGAGAAACAGTGAAACACTATCCTCACTCCCTTCAACGAGGATTTCTACTTCTGACCCACCTACGTTTTTGACATAGCCACGCAATCCCAGAGATCTTGCTAGCGTGTCCACGTAAGGTCTAAAGCCTACTCCCTGAACTAGCCCACTTACTATAACCCTAAGTGAGGTCATCCCACTCCACTCCATAAACACGGAACGACGAACATATATTAGTAGCCGCAAGCTTCTTCGTGTTCATCTCCCCTATTACAGCTAAAAGACGGCCTGCGTCATAGGCGCTTTCTCCATACGACGTGCTTACTCAGCATGTAATTAAGAGAAAACCCCAGAAGGATGCCGGCGAACTGAGATAAAACCCTTTCTACTCTATAGCCATAAAACAGAAGGTTCGATACAATGACTTGAGATATGAAGTGGAGAGCTACGGTACCGTGAAACTCTGCGAGCCTGCTGATGACCCCCCTGCTAAACCCCGTCTTAAACGTCCATAGTTCATGTAGTACGAAGTTGAATAAGGTCGAAGTTTCGAAAGCTATTAGCACTGTAATCCAGTGCTCTAGGCTCAGCAAGTACCCTAAGACAAATAGAGTTACTAAGTTTACTAAAGTCCCCATACTCCCAACAATAATAAACCTTACTGCCTCGTGAGCAAGGTCAAGCACGTGGAGTATGTAGTTGAAGACCTCGCTGGCCCCAAGCTTTGACTCACCCCAGGTTCTAGCTCTGAACTCTATTGGATACTCGCAAACCTTATTAAAGCGCCCCTTAGTTATGACTTCGAGAAGGATTTTGAACCCCCTAGGGTTTAGTGAAACCCCATCGATGACCTCCTTTTTGAGTACGAAGTACCCGGACATGGTGTCCTTTATCCCCCGAGTCCTCGGTAGCAGTATTTTAGCTATGATGTCGGCAGCCTTAGATACAACCCTCCTGAAGAGAGACCACTCAGCTATCGAGCCTCCCTTGACGTACCTAGATCCTATAACAACATCGCACCCGCCTAAGACTTTCTTCAGCATCTCCGGGAGCACCTCAGGAGGGTGCTGAAGGTCGGCGTCCATAACAGCTAAAAGAGACCCCCTAGCTGCTTTCAGTCCTTCAAGCACGGCTGACGCCAGCCCTAGTTTACCCGGTCTCACTATTAGTTTGACGTTGTACATATGCGAGAGAGATCTCACAGCCTCAGCCGTCCCATCAGGTGAGTTATCGTCGATGACGACGATTTCATAAGATATCCTCTCCTTATCCATAACTTCGTGAAGAAACTTTATGAGGCGGGTCACATTTTCTCTCTCGTTATAAGTCGGTATTATCACGCTAACATCGATTCCTGAAGACATCTTACCGCACCAACATATATTCGGCAGACTCTAGCTAATAGGTACTACGCTGAGGTGATAGTCGTTGGGTGAGGCTCTTATAGTACACTAATGGATAGTGACATACTAAGTGAGTTGAGTTCTTCAAAATCTTCTATGCGATTCGAACGATTTACCGATACGTGACGCAGAAGAAGAAATAGTGTTCGACCCCTGAGAGAGGATATTATTAAACTCAGGTAGCAAGTAGATAGGGGATGAAAGAGGTCTTTAAGCGCTGATCCGTGATGTGTAACCCACGCTACGACCCCTCCTAGTGATGAATTCCTCCGGCACTGACGGTGATGTAAAGGCATTTGTCTGAGTGCTAGAGTTTC
>JAWBTQ010000014.1:0-35354 GCA_038841535.1 Sulfolobales archaeon
GTGGAATTAATTAAGTAGGCTAACTGGTCTTTGAGCCTCTTACCAGCTTCTACGTGGCTCTCACTACTGCCAGAAATAAGAGCTACCTCAGGTTCGTATTCAGATGTTTTAAGGTTGTTATAAAGGTGTAGAGCGTGGAAGAGCACATTTAGGTCGGAATCGTCTGGAAAAACAGTCCCGAATTTTAGTGCTGCATCAACTAGTTGTGCGTAACCCAGAACTGGGGTCTCTACTCCGGCCTTAGATATATCGTCATCATAATCAACTGCCAGAACTAAGACACTCCTATTCATCTTTCCTCTTCAACTATATCTTCGTAAGCACCATATAATATCTGAGCTTCTTGAAAGCTCAATCTCTCTTTTTTCTTCGCCTTCTCTTCAGCTTCCCTCCTCTTCTTGTCTAGTATCTCGAGTGCTTTCTGCCGGGACTTACCAGCTCTAAGTTCTTTGAGTTCCTCCAGATCTCTCCTAAGTTCTTCGCTCAACGTCTTTAGCTCTTGCTTAACCTCTAGGAGCCTTTTAATAGACGAGCTTAATTCGTCGGTCAGCTGCCCTAGGATTTTCTTATGCTTATCGATCTCCGACCTGAGGGCTTCCGCTTTTGAGCTAAGTTTCGCTACCTCTTGAGTTAGTTGCTCGACCTTCTTCCCGAGATCTCCTATGCTAATCTTGATTCCCGTTATCTCGGCTTTCAACTCGCTTACCTCACTAGACTTCTTGGCGTTCTCGTAAGCTTTCTCAAGCTCAGCTTCCAGTTTAGCTATCTCCTTTACCAATCTATTTTCTTCTTCAAGACTCAGGGGCTCTGTGATTATTCTCCACTCCAGCTTCTCTATACGCGCTTTGAGAGTGCCTATGTTCGACCTGAGTCTGTCCCAGTTCCTCACGTCTACTTTGGAGAGAATATCGTAGAGCCTCCCTCTCTTTCTTCTGAGTTCCTCGACTAGTTTCCGTCTCTCCTCAACGACCTTTCTACGCTCTTCCAGTATAGAGTTCATGCTATTCTTAGTCGCCAGATACTCGTTTCTTAAATCTCCGATCCTACTTCTGCTAGCTGCTATCTTGCTCTTTAGTTCTCTAATGCTACTGACCAATCTGTCTCGCTCTAGCTTAAGTTCCGCTATCTTGCTCTTAGTTTCCTCAATCTTCCTAAGTAAAGCTTCCTCTGCTACGTCCTGAGACAAAAAATCACACTCTCTTGATTAAGATTCTGGCATCAGCTACTTTAGCACCCTTACCCTCAGGAAACACCATTACTGGGTTGAGGTCGACGTCGGTAACTTCTGGAACCTCGTCCATCAATTTTCCGACCTTAATTATCAAGTCAACGATTGCTTTCTTATCTCTCGGGGGCATCCCCCTGTAGCCTTGTAGTATGCTAGCAGCCTTGATCTCCCGTATCATCTCCTCAGCGTCGTATTCCGTAATTGGAGTTATCCTGAGAGAAACGTCTTTAAGCACCTCAACGAATATTCCTCCTAAGCCGAACATTACTACAGACCCAAATACAGAATCTCTAGTGGATCCTACAATAACCTCTAGGTCCTGAGGCACCATCTCTTGAATCAGTATTCCAACAACTCTTGCTGTTGGAGCTTTAGACCTGACGTTGAGTGTTATAGTATCAAACCACTTACGCACTTCTGATTCCGAGGATATGTTTACTTTTACACCTCCCACATCAGACTTATGGACTATGTCCGGGCTAACTATCTTTAGAACTACTGGATACCCTATCTTCTCAGCTAATTCAACAGCTTCATCCGCACTAACTGCTAGACCGAACTTTGGTACAGGTATGTCGTAGGTTTTTAGAAACTCGTAGGCTTCGTGCTCAAGTAGCTTGTTCCTCCCGTCATCTAGAGCCTTGTATATCAGTTCTTTAGGTGTTACCATGCTACCACCAGGATACTGCTAAAGCTTATCCTTAATAACTTTACTGCTATCTGGATAGGCATCACCATGTCTGTTGAGCCTCTCGCCCTTGCTTACTAATCACATATTCGTAAGCTGAGTAGGCAGCTACAGCTCCTTCAGCTACAGCAGTCACGATCTGGTCGAACTTCTTCTTGTGGGGTCCTCCCGTACAATCCCCAGCAGCGAAAATACCCTCAATATTAGTCTTCTGCCCTGGCCACACTACAATGTAGCCGTATTCGTCTAGCTCTAGCCCGATGCTCCTCAGAAAATCCCTAGGTGGCTCTGAACCTATTTCAACTATCACCCCCGATACGCTGACATCTCTTACTTCTCCGCTTACTACGTTTCTAATTCTAATCCACTCAACTCTATCGGTTCCACCTATTTCTGTGACAACCGAGTTCAATAATAGCTCTATCTTCGGGTTCTTCTTGACTAGCTCTACGTACGCAGGAAACGCCCTAAAGCTGTCACGTCTATGAACTAAGTAAACCTTTGAGGCGTACGAAGCAGTAAGCAGCGCCCCCTGGAGTGCCGCGTTACCTCCCCCAACAACTGCCACTTCCTTATCCTTAAACATGGGTGCGTCACAGGGAGCGCAGTACGTTACTCCCCTCCCCTTCAACCTGTCTTCTCCCGGAACACCGAGGTTCCTCCGCAAACTTCCGACTGAGATAATAACTGAGGTAGACCTATATGAACCTGAATTCTGTAGAACTACTTCGAAGTCTTTTCCTGTTCTTCGAATTGCCACTACTCTATCTATAACCACCGGAACTCTGTACTTCATTACATGCGACTCGAACTTCTTAGCAAGCTCCGGACCCGGTATGTCAGGAATTCCGATGTAGTCATCGATAATCCCGGCCTCATTTAGAGTTCCACCGATGGATTCAGCAACTAGTAATACCTTGAGGAAGAACCTAGCGGCATAGAGAACGGCTGAAAGACCTGCTGGACCTCCACCCACTACTATCACATCAAAGAGTTCTCCAGGCGCAGCTTTAGCCGGAAGCCTCAGTCTAAGCCCCACTGGATACTACCCTGATCTAGTAGCTTAGCCACTAAAAGAATTGATTTAGGTAATGCCGCCTGGTCAAGCAGTGCTTATATATTTACAGGAGATAGAACACACTGGCGTGCATCCATTAAGGTGGTAAAGGTTTGATGCAGAATTCCCAGGAAAAGCCTAGAGCAACGACGGTGTACGCTGGATTAACTTGGGACGATGTGGTCGGCGCTGCCGCTCTTGCTGCGGCGCTCGGTAGGAAGGGCTATAGAGTGTATGTAGACCTCCCGACGAGAGTAGAGCTTAGTAGCTTGAGAATACTTAGGTCATACGCTGTTGGAATACAGCCAAAAGGTGGTGTCAGCATAGTTAGTTCAATAGCTATGATCTACAGTAGGACTAAGAGGATGGGATACGTATTCAAGTACGATGACGGTGGTCGCGGTGAAATTCTAATGAAGCTAAGTACTGTTAACTCAGCAACAGAGGTTGTTAAGGAATATCTATCGACGATTAATGCCGATATAGAAATACCTCAGCAACTTATTGACGACGTAATAGCTATGAATAACGGAGGTTTAAACAGACTTAGCAAAGTGGGTAGAGTAGTCTACGGAGTTTATAAGTTAAAGAGTAACGACAAGAACGTTAGGCTAATTCTTTATAACTATGCCTACAGCTCTATATTAACAAAAAACCTGAAGTTACCTCAAGAGCTATTGCACCTATATGGCGAGTACGAGAAGTCCCTAAAGCTAGTTGATGAGCTAATTAAGGGAGATAGGTTCATAACTATCGGTCCATACAGAGTAGCTCTAATCTCATCTAGGCATACCGATGATTTCGTAGCTAGAAACATTGAATACCTTAGACCGTTCGCTACGGAGATCCTTGCCTACTTGTGTCGCTACAGTAGCCCAGCGTTCCTGATCTACGAAGAGTATCCGAATATACACGAGGTCAGAGCGTGTGTTAAGTATAATGTAAGTATAGTTAAAGTAGTTGATTCTGTTCCTAAGGAGATACTAGACAAAGTTAACATCTCTACTTCACCAACGTCTGTAACTTTAGAGTTTACCAATCCTCAAGATGCTAGTCTCGATAAGGCTTTGGAGGTAGTAACCCAAATAGTAGCTAGACTACCTAAGCCGTGATGATATACCATGGGGAAGGCTTTCGTCGTAGTAGCTAGAAAGGTATATACGAGCTTTAAACCCCTAAACTACGTTCAGGCATTTGCTGTATATGGTGGCAGGGTTATCTACGCTGGAAGTAAGGATAAAGCAGTTAAGATCGTGAGTGATTTAGGCGGAGATGTTCTTGATTTCTCTGACTATACGGTAATCCCTGGCTTAGTGGATGCTCATACGCACCTAGACTCCCTAGGGCTGGCTCTAAACTCTGTAGACTTGAGGAGTGTCGAGTCGATTGAAGAGCTAAAGACGTTAATTAAGAGGGCATCAGAAGGAGAGCACGAGTGGGTATTCGGTCGAGGCTGGGACCAGGAGAGGTTTAGAGAGGGTAGGTTTCCGACACGCTGGGACATAGATGAAGTTGTAGGAGATAGACCCGCGGTCCTAGTTAGGGTATGCGGGCATATGGCTCTCCTTAATACTGCCGCATCGAGAGAGCTGGCGATTGAGGAGTTAGCTGCAGAGAGAGTTATCAGAAACGAGACTGGGGAGTTCACAGGTCTCGTAGTCGAGGAGGGTGTTGAAGTAGCTATGAAGCAGTTCTGGAGTAGAGTCGACGATAGAACACTAAGAAAGTACCTAATAGACTCAGTTGAGCATTCTGTTCAGTATGGCATAACAGCACTCGGATTTATGGGTGCTTCCACTAGGGTTACTAGTGCTTTAGCCGAGCTCTCGCTAATAGGCGTACTCCCAGCTAAAGTAGATGTCTACTTAAGTCACGAAGGTTTTAGGAAGGTCTCTGAGTTAGGCTTTAGAGCCCCCCTTACCTTCGGAAGAGTCAGAGTCGTGGGGGTTAAGCTCTTTGCTGACGGATCTTTAGGAGCTAGAACAGCATATCTATCAGAGCCGTACGAGGACGCATCAAAAGTTCGAGGTACTAAGTTATTGAGCAGCGAGGAGATAGCCAGGATAGCTTCGCAAGCGAGTGATCTAGGTTTTCAAGTAGCTATTCATGCTATAGGAGATGCCGCTCTAGATGAAGTTTTGGAGGGGATGAAAGACGTTAGATGCAGAAAGAGAGTAGAACATCTCTCCATCGTTAGGGATGATCAGCTGGCTAAGCTAGGAGAGCTTGGTGTTGTTGGCGTGATTCAGCCTCACTTCGTCTTAAGCGACTGGTGGGTGGTTAGGAGAGTTGGTCCGAGGAGAGCTAAGTGGGTATATAGGTTCAAGGACCTCAGTAAGTTTATTCAGATAGCTCTATCGACAGATAGCCCTGTGGAGCCGATAGACCCGTGGGAGAACGTATATGCCGCGGTCACTCGAGGAGAAAGTGAGGGAGTAGAGCTAGCTAAGCACACTAGTGACCAGAAGCTGACGGTATCTGAGGTACTACATTACTATACACACGGCTCTGCTGCTGCCTTGGGAAGAGAGGACAGCATGGGAAAGCTAGAGCCTGGCTATAGTGCCGATTTCGCTGTACTAGCTCAAGACCCGCTGGAAATCGAATTAGACGAGATCAAAAAAGTGAAGGTCCTCGAGGTTTATGTCGATGGCGAGAGAGTATACTCTAGAGAGATACGCTAGGCAACTCCCGCTAATAGGTATCGAAGGCCAGAGAAAGTTACTAAGTTCAACGGCTCTTGTCGTGGGTGCCGGAGGCCTAGGTAGTCCAGTCCTTCTCTACTTAACGGCAGCCGGTGTTGGAAGGATACTGATAGTAGATAGAGGGTATGTAGACTTACCGGACCTTAACAGGCAGGTACTGTATAGTGAAGATGACGTTGGGAAAGCTAAAGCTGAGGCAGCAGCAGAAAAGCTTAGGAGGCTTAATAGCTCTATATCGGTAGCAGGTTACAGAATAGATGTCACAGACAAGCTTTTCGAAGAGCTAGTGACTTCAGCTAATGTAGTTATTGACTGCCTCGATAACTGGGCTGCTAGATTCGTTCTAAACGAGCTAGCTGTTAAGCATCTTAAGCCCCTAGTTCACGCGGGTGTTCAAGAGTTCTATGGTCAGGCTACGACCGTAGTCCCCGGTCAAACGCCGTGCCTTAGGTGCATCATCCCTAAGGGAATCAATAAAGGAGAGCCTATACCGGTCATAGGCTACACACCCGCTGTGCTTGGGTCTATCGAAGCTTCAGAAGCGATCAAGCTCCTACTCGGGGATAGACCGGCTCTTGCCGGCATGCTCTTGGTAGTTGACTTAAGGAACGCAGAATTCAGTAAGATAAGGGTAGTAAGGAGAAGCAATTGCCCAACATGTGGAGTACCTACTTCAGCAAGCTAGTCTGCCTGCGGTTATTGCGGTGCTTATCGCCTGCTCTAGGAGATCTATATCCATTTACCCGGAATGTACTTACCCCTAATTGGTATTGAATGCCCACACTTTGGACACTTATAATTGTCACCATCTCGATCTAAGTTAAAGTGGCTCACCCTATATCCGGCTCTCTTAATAAGGACTTTACCACACCTCGGGCACTTAGTTGCTTCATAGTCAGAGACTCCCACGTTCCCCACATAGACGTACTCAATACCTGCCTTGGCTGCTGCACTTCTGATCTTCAGTAACTTCTCTATAGGGGTAGGGGGCTCAAGCCATCTATGAGCCGGGTAATACCTGTTAACATGTAGGGGGATGGAGGCTCCTAAGTATCTTATGTGGTTATCTATTATCCACTCGTAGCATTCATCAAAATCGTTAGTATTCGTTACAACGAGGTAAACCATCTCAACGTGAGCACCAAGGTCTACTGCTAGCTTAGCGTTTCGATATATCTTAGAGTGGTCGACTCCGGCGAGGCCTTTCTTCATGGATGGACATCCCTTAATATCCGCTGAGAACCCATCAACTCCAGCGTCTATTAGAGACCTGACTACCGTTTCTGTAAAGTACATATTAGTTACAACCATAGAATACAGTCCGCGTTTTATAGCTATCTCCGATACGTCGATCACGTAGTCTAGGTTTACTGTGGGTTCATTAAAGCTTGCCGATAAGCCTTCATCACCCCTATGAAGAGCTGTATCAACAAGCCTCTCAGGACCGACGAATGGGTCACTAGCTCTCGGGTGGGCGAAGCTTAGGTGGTAGTTCTGACACCATGGACAGTAAAAGTTGCAGCCCCATGTAGAGTACGTTAGTGAAGTACTGTTAGGCCAGTAATGGAAAAGTGGTTTTATCTCTATTGGTCTACTCTCAAGAGCGCTTAATCTACCGTAGCCTAAGTGAACGAGCTTACCGCCTTCGTTAAAGTAGTTGCCGCAACCTCCCCTCCGCCCTGGGATGATCAAGCATAACTTCTCACAGGTAAGACACCTTACTAATCCGCTACCAACAGACTCGTAGAACCTAGCTTCCTTCACACTAGTAACTAAGTCTAGAAAACCTTAAATAGATCATAGATCTATAGCTGGTGTACTAGAGTACCCTCTTACCACTTTCTCTACTTTGTTATATCCCTGACATTCTGGCACTTAAGCTTCTTTAGAAACTCTTCAAGCCGATCTATCGGAACTTTAATCGTGTAGAGGTACCTCTTCGTTCTCGCCTTAACCTTAGCTAAGTTCTCCTTCGGCCTCCTAACAACTCTGCACTCACTAGCTCTTTCAGATATCTTAATGAACTCTTCGGGGTCCTTTATCTCGATAGGCATTACTCACACCCTATAGGCAACTCTTCGTTAATTACTCTATTTAAGGCTTAAAAGCTTTGATTACTCGACAATCTTCATAGTAAACTCGTGGGCTATCTGCGGACGCTCAAACAGTCATCAGTAGCCTTACATCAATGTTAAGTAGCCTCATCTGATCTTTCTACTCAATATGTAGGAGTTTAAGGAAGTGTCGAACATCCACGTTATTGGGCAGCTATTTAACCTTATTTGAGCTAAATGAAGAGGCTTTCATTTAGCTCAAAAATATATTGTGTCAGCACCAGATCTCTATGTCTATAGTGGTGAGAAGGTTGTTCTATGGGGATAAGTACGTAAGTCAGGCAGTAGTTCTCCTGAAAGACATGGTTTCTATTCCAACAGTTAATCCACCAGGGGATCACTACCTTGAGTTCGCTAATTTCGCTAAAACGGTACTTGAAAAGATAGGTTTTGACGTATCTCTCATAGAGGTTCCGGAGGACTTCCTAGATAGGTACTACCCGTATGCTCCAGCACATCGAGGTCACCCCAGGTTTATAGTTTATGCAAGGTATGGTTCAGGTAAACCAGTGCTGCACTTTAATGGGCACTATGACGTAGTTCCTCCAGGAAGCGGGTGGACCCGCGATCCGTTCACGCCGGTTGAGGAGAGTGGAAGGATATATGGGCGTGGGACAACGGATATGAAGGGTGGTATTGCTGCTTTTATTGCTGCTGCTAAGTCCATAATAGATAGCAAGGAGAGCCTTAGAGGCACGATAGAGGTAGCACTAGTTCCCGACGAAGAAGCGGGTGGTGCTGGGAGTAGGTACTTCGCTGTAAAGAGATTCTCTGAGCCTGACTACGTGATATTGGGTGAGCCGACCACAAACGGGATCATAGGCATAGGGCACAAGGGTATGGTAAGAGCCATGGTTACAGTCTACGGTAAACAAGTTCACGGAAGCGTTCCCTGGCTCGGAGATAATGCCTTTGTGAAGGCAGCTAAAGTGGTTACTAGGTTTTTAGAGATATATAACCCACTACTAAAGACAAGAAGAACGTCGGCTCCAGTAATATACGATGAGGGTGCTCACCCGACGATAAATATCGGGGGCTACGCCGAGTCTACATCGAGAAAGGATAACATAGTCCCCGGGGAGTTCAGGTTCAGTATAGATAGAAGAGTCATACCAGAGGAGAATGTGGACTATGTTGCTGAGGAGCTAGAGAAGCTGTTTACTAGAGTCTCAGAGGAGCTTGAGGTCAGATTAAAGCTCGATGTCTTAAGTAAGGTAGAGCCTTCTCTAACGCCAACTGATTCACCTTTAGTTAAGGCTTTTGAGGCATGCGTCTCTAGGGAGACCTCGGAAACACCCAAGCTCTATCTCGAGCTCGGTAGGAATGACGCCGTCTATTACACGAATATCCTAGGCTCTCACGCAGTAAGCTACGGACCTGGGGCAATGAACGCCTCGCACACACCAGATGAGTATACTACAGTAGAGGAATTAGCTAAATCTATTGCTGTCTATAAATGCGTCATCGAATCACTGATGATAGCTAACTAAGCCACTTACAGCTCGAGGTGTAGTTGAATGTCTCCAGAGTTACGTACGTGTGTTGACCGAGAGCTTGTAGACTTAGTTATGTACTCGGTATATAGAGCTGCTAACGAACTACTAGGGGATAAGACCTGGGATCTTGTCTGGAGGTCTGGCGAGGTCCTCTACGAGAAGTTGGAAAAGCTGCTCGAACTAGAACTCATTGAAGACCCAATAAAAGCTCTTTCTAAAGTGGTTGAGTGGCTACAGAAGGAAGGATACGTAGATGAGGCACATGTAAGGAAGATCTCCGAGAGAGAAATCGAGTACATAATGAGTAGACCGGCAATAGCTCGAGGGGCTGAGGAGCTAGTTAAAGAAGGTGCGGTGCCCCCCCACTTGTCGACTTCCATCATGTTCGCGGTACTCAAAAAACGTGGTTTTAAAGCTGAGCTTACTGGAGACCCGCAGTTCCTGCCAGACGGCACAGTCGTTGAGAGGTGGAAGATACTTAAACTATGATACTTGGAGAAATAGGGTTTGGGCATAATGGTTTTGACGCCATTTCGTTCTCTGGAGTCCATTCCTCTAGTCTCTATTTCATTAGAATCCAGCTACTAGTCTTCACTCACTTGAGGTGTCTCAATAACGCCCACCCCGTTTACCTGTTGGAGTATGGAAGAGTAGGGGCAGCACGGATTCGCACTTTTTAAAGAAGCTACTTCCTGTATCGGGCAGCGAGTAACTTTGTTAAGCTCCCTGCGTCCTTAGGATTTTTGGTTCTTATTAAAACTTTTTAAACGTTTTTAGAGTTTTATAATCCGCTACATCAATACTAGTGTTTTAAGTGGTAAACATCTCCTGCCTCAATGTGGTACCTAGTTCCAGATGTCTCGACGACCAGCCTTCCAAGCCGATCGACAGCTATTGCGTGTCCAACAACTTCTTTACCTCCTAAAGTCACGACTCGTACTGTTTTACCTATGGTTGCTGAAAGCTTTTTCCAAGAATCGATAACCTTATCTACCTTTGCAGTTGAGAGGTGGCCATAGTACGTCTTGAGTCTAGATAGTATCACGGCTAGAAGAGTTGCTCGGGGAACTTCATTACCCACTAAGTTGCGGAGGGTTGTAGCTGTTTCGCGAACTACTAGTGGAAGTTCGTTATTGGCGTTGATCCCGACTCCTAGGTATAGCAACCTTATTCTATCTGCTTCAGCCTCTCCTTCCACTAGTATTCCGCAGACTTTCTTATCATCGACTAAGACGTCGTTGGGCCACTTAACACGTGCGTCCACCCCTAGCAAAGCTATTAGAGACTCAGCGACTGAGACACCCGCCGCTAGGCTCAGGAGATGTAGGGAACCAGTGAACTCAGGTCTCACTATAACCGTAAACCACAGACCTCCCCGTGGAGCATACCAAGCGCGACCGAGCCTACCCCTACCAGTTACCATCTCGTCGCAGACAACGGTCGTCCAGCTACCGGCTCCCGCTGCGGCCAGCTCTTTAGCAATGTCTTGAGACGACTTAACGCACTTCTCTGTGTACGTGACTGAAGCTTCTACTCCAACCAAGTTCAGAAGCTCTACAGTTTTTGCTATATCGTCTTCAAGAGGCATGTAATATCCGAGACCTGGCTCAGCTACTATGGGGATACCCCACTTCCTCAGTCTATCAACTACCTTATGTATGTACGCTCTAGAAACCCCGAGCTCTGAGGCTATAGACTCGCCACTCACTATCTTGCCGCTCCTCAAACTTGACAAAATCAATGCTGCTGCTCCTGCGAACATACGATTAATGGTTAACCTACTGCCTTATATATTTTTCACTAACTAAAGTAAACGGTCGCAAATGCGCTCGCCCAACCGGTACGTATTAATAGTATTTGGAACATCGACTATAGCTGTAGGTGCGTGGTTAAAGTTTAACGTAGGCCCGGTACCCTACACTTTCCAAAACTTCGGGGTGGTTCTCGCCTCCCTAGTACTTAACCCAGCAAGTGCTGCCATGTCTGTTATTCTTTACATCCTAATGATCTTCCTAGGTCTCCCAGTAGGAGCAGGGTTCTCTGGGGGGCCTCACTTGTTGTTTGGCTATACTGCTGGCTACATATGGGGGTTCTTGCTATCGGCACCGATAATCTCAGCTCTCACGAGGACGTACTTAAAGATATCTAATAGGCGCTTACACGAACTTCGCGCTAAGGACATAGTCTTCCTCACCGCACTAGCGAGTATCGGTATGCTCCCAACATACGTGCTAGGATACACTGTGTTTAGATATCACGCTCTGTCTTCGGTGGGTTTGCTTGACTGGGCTAAAGCTACCTCTAAATTATTATGTTTTTACGGAAGTCCGGAGCTAGTCATACTGATAGCCACTATAATAGTGTTCATACCTCAAGACGTGTTGATGGATCACCTGCTAGCTGTTATAACATCCAAAAAGCTATGCTACCTCCTGTCGAGTAGAGGTGTCAAAACTGGCGAAGGCAGTATGTGCTGATGGTCTGTCTGTCGGACTCGGCGGGACGAATCTCATCGAGAACCTTAGCTTCACTATGGAGTCTGGAAGTCTGTGGCTTGTGAGTGGGGACTGTGGAACAGGTAAAACCACTCTCGCTAAGTCATTAGTTGGCTTAATTCCTGAGTTCTACGGGGGCTATCGCATCAGTGGTAGAGTGGAGGTGTTTAGCTATAGACCTGCTGAAGCACTGCGAAGAGGTCTGACTGCGTACATACCTCAAGACATCTCGCAAGCAACTCTAGGTACGAGTGCCGCAGAGGAACTCTCTACTTATGGATTGTGGAGTAGAGTGCCGGAGCTGAAGAGGGTCGTCGGAGACTTAGCCTTTAGAGAGTTTAAAGCTCTCTCTGCTGGAGAAAGGTTCAGAGTTTTAGTGAGTATCTCAATGCTTCTGAACAAGAAGTTGCTAGTAATCGACGAGCCGTCCGGCTACTTAGACTCGACTACCCTTCGAGAAGTACTAGAGATCTTTAAGGAGCACGCAAGTAGCACAAGCTCAGTTATCGCGTTAATTGATCATAGACTTAGCTACTACACGAACGGTGTGAGCGGAGTAATCAACTTAGGAGCTAGAACTGCTTGTTCAAGCATTAGTTTAGACGCCGAGCCTACAAGTGGAGTCATCCTCGAAGCTCGAGACCTAAGTTTTAGTTACTCTAGAAGAAAGATACTCAGCGGTATAGACCTCGAAGTGGGGCGAGGAGAAGTAGTCGCAGTCGTAGGCCCCAATGGTTCTGGTAAGACAACATTACTCAAGCTAGCTTTAGGGCTACTAAAACCCCGTAGAGGTAAAATTAAAAGGTACTATAGAAGGGTCCTCTACCTACCTCAGTTATCGAGTTACTGGCTTAGTGGTGACCTAAAATATGCGCTGAAAACTCTTGGCTGTAGTCCCGGGGTGGCCGATCTCGCCGGCGTAAGAAACGTGAATGTCGCAGCGCTAAGCCTCGGGGAAGTCAGGAGGCTGGCGGTATATGCCGGTGTCTACGGTCCGAGTGAGTTAGTAGTTGTTGACGAGATCTCACTGGGTCTTGATGAAGCGTCTATTACCTGTGTTAAGAGGGTACTTATTGAAGCTAAAAAAGCCGGTAAGTCTGTGTTGTTCTCCACTCATGACGCGGAAGTAGCTAAGCTCTTGGAGCCCGACTCCGTGGTGGAGATCTCTTGAAGATAGTCTCCATAGTCAGCTTAATTCTAATAATAGTTACTTCAGTTACCCTAACAATAGCTGGGAGTGCGCATATTACTTTGAATCTTTCCATAATCTTGCTGCTTTTAGCTCTAACTGCCTCTAGAAGAACTGTAGCTAGAGTACTTAAGGCAATACTCTCTTTCAACTTCGTGTACTTCCTTACTTCTTTACTTGTTCAAGCAATATCTTTCGGGTCAATAGAGCTCTTGGGAACGGCTTTACAGTTTCTTAAGCTCACTTCTCTAGCTCTAAGCTCTTTTACTGTAGCAGGCATAATCTTTCCTTTCTTAATCCGTAAGGCATGTTCAAACCAGGTATTACTGACTTTGCTCATAGCTATGAGGTCTGTTGCTGATAGCTACATCACTCTTTCCGATACTCTGGACGCCATCAGAATAAACTATGGTACATCTAAGAAATTTGACTCTAGTACAATACGAGCTGCCATAGAAAGTCTTCCAGTACTCGTCCTCGACGCTGTTTTACGAAGATTCGAATCAGCCATTACCATGCTTCCCAGCACGTACTGTAGGGCAAAGTACGTTTAACCCGGAGTAACTCTACGCATATGCTATGTTCTCTCATAGTAAGTTTAGTGAATAGTGACTAGAGATAAGTTTTCGTACCGACCTATCATAGATGGACAGCTTTACACTTTTGAACATACTTAAACAAGGCTCTCGTTGCTATGTAAGTTAGTAGTGAGGAACTATTAACAGCTGGTTCTTTTGTGTAGCTTAGCTATAAAGTATCCTGGAGTATCGTGAATGTGGGGATGAAAGCGGGCTAAGTAGTCTTTTTGAAAACCATAAACACCTTTAGAGGCTCTCTTTATATTTACTTCGCTAACGTCAAGACATCTGCTTTCTTCTAGTACTTGCTCTATTACTTCCTCGTTTTCCTCCACAGTTACAGTGCACGTAGAGTATACTATAGTTCCACCTGGCTTTACTAGCCTATAAGCAGCTCTCATGAACTGTAGCTGGTACTTCTTTAAAGCTAAGACCTCCTCTAAGGTCTTGTGGTCTTCTATCTTGGGTCTCACTCCTAGAGCAGAGCATGGTGGGTCCACTACCACCTTGTCAGGTCTTAGCCATGGAAAATCCTCGTAAACGTACCTTGAGTCACTGACCCACACCTCGACGTAGGGGAGGTGACCTAGCCTAGAAAGCTCCTCCTTCATTCTATCTACTTTGCCCCTAGACCTATCGAAAGCAACTACTGTAACTCTTCCACCAGAAAGTTCGACAATATGACTTGTTTTCCCTCCAGGTGAAGCGCATAAATCGACAACAAGCTCCCCGGGTTTTAAGTCTAGTTGTCGGGATACGTACATGGCCGGAAGGCTTTGAGGGTAGATTAGACCCTCACTAAATTCCGGTAACTCCCTAATTCCTACAGTCCTATAAAGCGATTTGGTAGTTCTAACAACCAAACCTCGTTTTTTCTTAATAGCCTCGTGGCAGTCTCTCGTGACTACGCCTTCCCCAACCTGGATTCCCGACTTCGTGACAATAGCTACTTCATCACCTCTCCTCACGTTATAGTAACACTTCAATATGCCGGGAGCGTAAAGGTCGGCCCCTAATGCTACGGCCTCAGCAGCCTCCTTCGATGCTACGACCACCTTGTCTCTAGGGTTAACCTTAAAGGGTCCATAGACCTTGAAATATATCGCCTCAGGAAGTTCTTCATCAGGATACGCCTCTATACCCCTATCCTTCAGTCTACTAAGCAACTCTCTCGGTTCTATCTTTAGGGTATTCACGCGAACGTAAAGTCTTCGACCAGGAGTTTTGACTCCCTCTAAAAACAAGCTTACATTTTCCCCGTACACCCTTCGCAGAGATTCAAGTAACCGAACATCGTAATCGAGTTGTCCCATGCTGTACCTCATGCATAAAAACGAAGTAAGTAATATGTTAATACATAGTTACGAAGCATTACTACGCAAGCGGGGAACCGCATTAGTAAGAGCACCTAAAATCACTGTCCTCGCTAGGTGATGTACAGCTTCTTTTGAGTAAAGTGTTCCTGAGCTTTGGGGTACAGCTCTGGTGTAGGTTCATATCAAGTGGTGTCACCGCTCCATATCCGTCCCCCGCATCGGCACCGGTTCCACATCACCCTTAGGGGCTCTAAAGGAAGATAAGGACTAAGTAATACTTCGAGACTATAGGTTGTTATCGCTCCCAAGCTTTTTTAGTCTGTTAGGAACATGAGTTTGGGAGTGGTATGAGTGAAGTTCGAAGAGTATTTAGAACTCAGGACAACAAGTACGACGCACTCCTATCCATAGTCTTAGGGGAGAAGAGGTTTTACATGGTTGTATCTGGTTTAGCTAGACCACCAAAGGTAGTAAGGATCTTGGAGGCTGGTGCTACAGTCAAGCTAGAACTGCTAGACCAGTTCGATCACGGATTTCTTACTTGTGTACTAGAGCGTGGGCACTTTGAGGAAGAGTTTGCTAGCGTTAAGTGCACTCCGGGTAACGTTTGGATAATAAGTGAGGACACTATTTTAAGACATAGGCAGTGTCCTGAGTCCTCGTCTGGTTAGGTCGGATTAGATGAGGTTTGCTAGCTGGAGGCTAGTTAGAGAACTCTTAGAGCTATCTGATGTGGTTCTCGAACTTACGGACTCTCGAGACCCGCTCAATACTAGGAGTGTGAAGCTAGAGAAGGCGGTTTCTAGAGCGGACAAACCTTTAATAATAGTCATTAACAAGGCCGATCTCGTACCTCGCCCTATATGTGAGGAATGGAAGATCTTCTTTAAGGTTAAGCTGGGATACGAAGCTGTCTATATATCAGCACGGAATAGGCTGGGGACCATGGTCTTAAGGCAAGCAATCAAGAATGCTGCCAGGGAGTCGGCTAGAGAGAAAGAGAAGATAGTAGTGTCTGTTTTTGGTCTACCTAAAGTTGGCAAGTCGACACTAGTAAACGCTCTAAAAGGAAGGCACTCAACGCCGACTTCTCCATACCCTGGGCATCCCGGCTACACCTTCAAGTCTAGGCTGTTTTATATAGGCGGAGGCATATATATCATCGATACTCCAGGGATCGTGCCGCCTGAGGGAGGGGACGTAGAGGCGGTCATAAGATCGAGACCTGTAGACGAGTTCCCTAACCCAGAGAAAGTAGCCGTAAACTTAATCCAAAAAGTCTTGAAGTACAACAAAAAAGCCTTCCTTGACGCATATGGAATAAAATCTGAAGATCCTAGCGAGATAGTAGCTGAAGTAGCTAAGCTAAGAGGGTGGGTAAAGAAAGGAGAGCCAGATACCTACGAAGCCTCTAAAGTAGTCATTAGAGACTATTTAGACGGTAAGATCGTGTACTACTACAGCCCAACAGCTTAGTATTAAGAGCTCTAGTGCTTTCTTCGTCATTTACGTCTATCTGCGCTAACTATTGCTTGCTTTAGCCTTAGCTAGACAAGAGCCTGCAATACTTGAAATTCCTTACGCCACCTTGAGCACCTTAAAGTATAGAGAGCTTGAAACTCGTGCAGTGGAGATGGTAGGTGATGAGGTCAATTAGTATAGAAACCTATCTCCGGATTCGCATCAATGTTTGTCAGCATTTTATTAGGGATTCTACAGGGGGCTTCGTTAAGTCGGTAAACCAGTTAGTTTATGTGGTGAGGCTTAGAGCATTGATCCCACAGCTAACTCCAGTAAGTGCAGATTTCTGAGCCTATATGTTCTCTACATAAGATATTATAGTGTGAGTAACTCATCTCCCAGTTAGCGTCAAAATATCATAGCTTCAGAAACTCGTTGTTAGGAAGTTCGGCTCTCTTGTTGGTTCATATGGGTAGACCTCATTGCCTCATCTCTGTTCCCCCGCATTCCGCTCGGGGCCTCATCGGGCTTGGGGGCGTTCAGGGCGACCCCCGGCACTCCACATCTTGAGTAACTCGGGGAGAGCCGATCTACAGAGCTGAGCTCTCGACCCCTCATCGAACTACTTCCACATACCACTACACATAGAGTACTTACAAGCGTCCCCATCCACATAAACAAATATGAACAAATATGAAACCCGAAACAGCTACTCAAGGCTAGCGATAAAGTGATGAGCTATTTGCGCGTACTGTCGGGTTCTATGTAGGTAATGGGTCGCAAGTTTATTGAATCAAGCTTCTTTTTCACGTTTTTATATAGTCTTACTATCTCTAGCTCAACTGTTTTAGGTATTTCCTCATCTATCTTAGACAATCCATATATCAATTCAGCTATTTCACGCGGCTTATTGAACGAGGACATTACAGCTATCAAGAGGGTTCTACCGGGAATGAAACCTGCTTTAACTAATTTTTCAATGGAGCTAAGCTGGCAGCTATAGTACTCCTTTGAGGCTCCCGTGAGTAAACTAAATGTATCCGGGTTAGCGCCCTTTAGCGACACTCTTATAGAGATGTTCTTTTCACTAAACTCTCCTAACTCACCAACTCGATCGTCACTGCATCCTAACAAAATCCCGTTCGTCTCTATAACTAGCAGGATCTTGTTCGACCTTCTTGAAAAATCTTTCATGACCTCTAGTAGATGGTCAATGCATATAGTGGGTTCGCCACCAGAAATTCTGGTGACTCTCGCCTTGGTTTCTACAGAACCGAGGACTAGTTTTCTAGCTACTTCCTCTGGGGTTAGATAAAACCCGAGGTCAAACCTGTTCTTAAACCATGCCCAGCAGAAAACGCAGTCGAGATTGCACCCGATAACGTATCCAGCGAAGGAGCCACCATACCAACTTCCGTGCGAAAAACCGTAGTATTTTCTAAGAAGTTCACCGTACAGAGACCTAGACGTGACTTTCTCTTCAATCAACCTAGCTGTAGCCAGAGGGTCACTACTCTTCTTCGATGATCCCATAGAGCTCCCTTCTTCTAGCTTCGAGAAGGTTTGGTTCCCGCCCCAGGAACTCAGCGGCCGAGATAGGTAGCCTACTAGACAATACTGAGACTTCTCTAAGAAGCTCAGAGTAACCTAAGTCTCTCATAAGGTGATGATCTACTATGAGTACATTGACGCACCTAGATAGAGTAGCTAAATTGCTTTTAGCTCTCGCTATCTCCTCTTTCATGTACGCCCTGCCGACTAAGTATGTTGGTGGACCATCGACGATAGCTACTCTAGAGCCGCACATAAATTTGACAACATACTCCTCTAGGGGTCCTTCAACATCCGATGAGTAACTAATTACTTCTCCCCCCTCTTCTATCTTGACCATGAGGACGTACCCGAGCTTAGTGCTATTGCCGTGTGGAACGGGTACGGAAAAAACGATTTTAGTGTTGCCTAACTGAACGAGCTGCCCATCTGCCACTTGTACTCTAGCTTCAACTGTCCTAAGCCTCCTCAAAAACCTCGAAGCCCTAATCTTCTGAGATAAGTTAATGTTTTTCGTGGGGTCTTTAACTAGCACGAACTTAGATGCGTACTTCTCCACAGGGATCCTGAAGCCCGGGTCGTGGTGGTCGTAATGGTAGTGAGTTACAACTACTACATCTGAGTCTACTAGTTCAGCCTCTATCTTCGAGGTGTACTCCTCTAGCGACTCTAGTTCCAACTGGTGCGGGGGGAGTCCGAACCTGACAGGAGCTAGGGCAGCAGACGGATCAATGATTATCTTAGCGTTACTGGTCCTCACAACAGTAGCCATAGATCTAACTCCTAAGCTGTCAAACGCTATCGGGATTACCTCGATGTTCCCACAATAGGGGTTCTCCAGTTAGGTTAATAACAACTTTCTTTTTTACCTTTTCGCATACGTATAAAGTGGGTTAAGCCATGTACGAAATAACTAAAGAGCAGGTCTACTCATTACTTAAAAAGCTTTCTGAAACTGTCGGTCCATCGGGCTTCGAAGACTCTGTTAGAGACGTAGTTATTGAGGAGCTTAAGCCGCACGCAGATTCCCTCTGGATTGACTCCCTCGGTAACGTGATAGCTGTTAAGAAAGGCTCTAGGGGGAGCGGCAAGCTAATGCTGGCTGGTCACATGGACGAAATAGGTCTGATCGTAAGCCACGTAGACCAGAGGGGGTTTATAAGGTTTCAGCCCATAGGGGGAGTATCTGAAAGAACTCTACTAGGGCAGAGAGTCGTGATTAAGACAAGGGATGGGAGAGTCATACGCGGCGTTATAGGTAGCAAGCCTCCGCATATAATGAAACCAGAAGAGCTTAAGCAAGTTCCAGAGACTAAAGACATGTACATCGATGTAGGGGCTTCTAGCAAAGATGAAGTGGAAAGGATGGGTGTAACCGTAGGGACCATAGCCGTATTCGATAGAGACCTCACCATCGTCGGAGGCTCGTCTGAGGTTGTGACTGGAAAGGCTTTGGACGATAGAGTAGGTGTAGTGGCCGCCATAGAGGGTTTCAAGGCTATAGATAGTAACGAAGTCGATGTTTACGCTGTTGCTACAGTCCAGGAAGAAGTAGGTCTTAAAGGGGCTAGAGTTGCTGCTTACTCGATCACTCCGGACGTAGCGATAGCGCTCGATGTCACTATAGCTAGTGACGTAGCAGGTGTTCCAGAACAGGAATGGATAACGCAGCTTGGGAAGGGGCCAGCCATTAAAGTCGTGGATGGGAGGGCTGCTACTGGACTTATAGCTCACCCTGCTGTTAGAGACAAGCTGATAGAGATAGCTAAACAATTCAACATACCTCACCAAGTGGAGGTAGCGCCTGGGGGTACTACTGATGCGTCAATCATCGCGTTAAACAAGGAAGGAGTTCCAGCTGCCACGGTTTCCATACCCTCCAGATACATACACTCACCAGTCGAAGTAATACATCTAGCAGATCTAGTGAACGCCTCTAAACTTACCGCCCTCTTCTCGTCTAAGATAACTTCTGAGTGGGCTATATCGATATCTAGGAGGGTCATCAAGTGAGCGAAAGCAGAGAAATAGAGTTCGAAGAGTTTTCAAGAGTAGATATGCGGGTCGGTAGAATCAAAAAAGCTGAGAGAGTGCCAGGCTCGAGAAAGTTGCTGAAGTTAGTAGTAGACATCGGAAGAGAAGAAAGACAGGTAATAGCTGGAATAGCTGAGTGGTATAGTCCCGACGAGCTGGAGGGAAGGTACGTAATCGTGGTAGCAAATCTTAAACCTAAGAAGATAATGGGCTACGTTTCTCAGGGGATGATACTAGCTACTTGTGAAGAGCTCACTAAACCCGTTTTAGTAACTGTTGCAGAACCAGTAAATCCCGGGGCTAAAATCTGTTGAGCACCCACACCTAAACTCCCATAAGCACTTCTTTTTAAGTACGTAACTCAGAATTTGAGGGATAGCAAGTGCCGAACTTACTATCATACCTAGTGCTTACGCTACTCTCGATAACATTAGCTTCTGGTTTTAGTTCGTCGATTAATGCGACGTGCCACATCCACGGTGTTCTAGCTACGGTTACTATAAACATATTTGTTACTGCGGAGTACACAGAGATCCCGGTTCTCGGAAACCTACTAGCCATAGTGAACACGTCCCAAGGGGCGTACGTAAGCTATCGTGGTGGATACCTCGAAGTCCTAAGTCTTGGTGTCCCCTCAAACCTCACGATTACGTACATTACTGAATTGTTTAAGAACGTGAACGGAGAGTATGTAGCGGAGTTCTATAACCCTTATAGAGTTCTCGCTCTTTACCTACCATCAAATACGGTGGTTATAGAAGTATCAAATCTCAGTTACTTTCGAAAGACCAGTGACCACTATGAGCTGGTATTCTCAGAAGGCGATGTGAGATTAGCCTACATCTTCGTAGAAGCGAGAGCCGATCGCACGACATGGCTTGATTGGATATGGATAGCGCTAGGAGTAATTGCTATCGGCGGTATAGGGTATACAGCGTACAACCTTTACGCTAAGCGAAAGAGAGAATTCGAAAAACTAGAAGCTCTCGACGAAAGAGACAGAGCAATAATAACCGCACTAAAGTCAGGTCCTATGATGCCGCAAGAACTAATAAAGATTACTGACATGTCTAAGGCAACGTTTTACAGGAGAATAAGGAGACTTATATCTATGGGCTATGTAGAGCAAGTCAAAAAAGACGGGAGGGTCTACTACAGACTGAAGAGAGGGGAGGTATACTAAGCTTAATCGAGAAATTACCTAATTAGAGATTGAATTAGTCCTATCGAAACTATGAGTACGGTTAGCACGAGAGTAGTCCACTGAATAGCTCTGTCTAATTTTTGCGCACGTATCTTCCTAAGTAGTTCCGAGACTAGCTTACCTCCATCAGTCACTATCAGAGGAGCTGAATTAACTACCGCTAGCGACAGGTTTACTATGTAGAGTAGCTGGAACTGGCAACTAGAGTACAGCAAGTGGACCGGAGTCTCACTCGAGTAGACGTAGGTATTTGGAGCGACTATTACTCCAACTCTATAGCCGTATTTTTCCATGTCTTCACTACTCCTAAGCACCAGATACTCATCAATTTCATCTGAAGCTCTATAGTATCCGCAAAATCCCACTTCGACTAAAGCCCTTACTTTGAACTTGAATACAGCTGTTCCATAGAGAGTAGTGTTCAAGACTCCCCTAAGCTTGTCTATGGAGTCTATTGCGGTACCATTAATTTCTTCGAGTATGGCTGGCTGTTTTAGACCCACGCGACCGGCCGGCATATTTGGGTCTACTCCGAGTATCAACATGTGGGGACCCTCGAGATAAGTAGATAGAGGCTGTGCTATCACTCCCATGAGGGCTAAAGATATGAGGCCTAGGGCCAGATTAGCCATAATCCCAGCACAGAGTACAGATGCCTTAGCGCTAAGCTTAGAGTGAGCGAACTCCGCCTCACTTACTCTCACATAAGCTACTGGGAATATTAGTGCTATACCCACACCCCAACTCTCTATAGGAATTCCATTGATTACTGCTGTTAGCATGTGAAACAACTCGTGAACTACTAAACCCATGCCTATAGATGTCAATAGTGGAACGAGAATGTCTAAACCCAGCGTGATACCAGGAATTACTGGTACTAGTGGCGACTGAGGTGCGGGACCTCCACTGCTCAAAGACGAGAACAAGTCCACTAAATAGCTCAATATAGTTCTATAAAACAAGTAAACAGAGATAGCTAGGCAAGCGACAGAGAGCGCTAAGAGAGAGTACCTTACGTGCTTTCCTGACGAACGAGGTTTAACTCTTTTACCTAAGTCTATCATCAAGACGCCGGGTTCCACAGTCAGTTTGAGCTTAGATAGTTTCTCTCTAAAACCCTGAGAGCTCTTATTTAAATAATAGAAAAGTAGTTCAACAACAACTAATGCCACCAAAACCGTTATTACCATCTCTCTCGACACTTGGCTCACCAAGTCCTAAAGCAGCAATTTCAAATCCAGCAGGTTTTTAATGACTACGTCCGCACCGATATTGGGGGCTCTAAGTTTGTTTCTCCTAGCTATAAGAACCGAGAACATTCCAGCACTTCTTGCTGGAACAGTATCGTATACTGTATCACCGATAACAACAGTATCTCTAGGTTCAACACCAGCTTTTTCTAAAACCTTAATGAATATGTCTGGGCTTGGCTTACCCCTACGTACCTCGTCTCCCCCCACAGTGTAGTCAAAGTAGTCAAGGAGCTCGAGCCTCTCCAGGAGTGGTATGAGCACATAGTTAGGGGTCGACGTAGCCAGACCTAAAGCGTAGCCCCGTTCTCTTAAATAGTTGAGGCACGGCTTAGCATCTGGAAACAGCCTAACTTTACCGTCAGCTATCTGGTCGAGGAAGTGTCGGTCCTTCAACCACCTTATGCTTGAATAATGCCTAAGTCCAAACTCTCCGAGGATCTCTTTGACTATGTCACCTCCTGGGAGGCCTATTAAGTCGACTAGCTCACCCCTATCTACATGACCAAGCCCTAGGCACCTTATAGCGAATGACCAGCCTTCAGCGTGAGTATCGACGCTATCGACTAGTGTTCCATCTAAGTCAAAGACTACGAGCTTAAGGCCCAATCTAGCTCCCTACATGATCTCGCGATCTCTATACCCGGTTTTCTCGGCCTCTTCTTTGCGGCCCATCATCTTAGCCATGGCTGCGGTAACTCTCTGCTCTACGTGAGTTGCGTACGCATCTAGCTCTTCGACTCCGATGCTCATACCTAGGAACTTAGCTAGTACTTGGATTACGTGCTTAGCTGCTCTAAAGTCAACTTCATCTACTTCGACTAAAGGTGCCCACGTCTCACCTAGGAGGACTGCTCCAGGAATCCCAAAGTACTTACTCCAACCTATTACTATTCCGTTCATCCCGCTTATCGTGCCACCTCTGAGTTTTAGAGCTCCAATGGAAGTGAACATCTCCACAGTCTTCTGATCAGTTCCAACTACGTAAACTCTCCTAGCTTGGTCTGCTGTAGGCACTACGTAGGCTGCGGCTGCCACTACTAGCTTAACCCCCCTCCTAACTAGAGACTCGATAACCTTCTTAGAAAGAAGGTTTTGCCCCTCCGGGCTTTGAGGTTGCGCATCAGCTGTAAACACTAAAGCCTTCCTGATATCGTATATTCTTCCAGTAAAAAGAGTGCAGAGTCCGTTGTCGTCAACCTCTAGCTGGGATGGAAAGTGAACGGAATAAACTTCTCCAACGAGGACGCCCCCCAACTTGTCTACTAAGTAGTTTGCGGTTACGTAACCAACTCTACCCATACCGGGGAGTCCAACTAGCAGTACTTTGTTCTCGAAGTCACCCTTCTTTAGCTTTATGTACACGCCCATACGAGACCCATATACTGAGTATTGGACTTATTAAAAACTAGGTGGAACGCTACGAGTCAGTGGTCACTCACTACTCGAAGAAGAACTACTAAAACCACTGTGAGAAGTCCTATTGTTTGACTCAGGCGTGTTGCTGGTTCCACAACTTGGTAGTGGGAACGCTATGTAAGAGCTTCCTACCCGAATAATCTCAACTTTGACACCGTAGACCTCTTCGACGGCCTTAGACGAAAAGACGTCGCTTGGCGGTCCGTAGGCTACTATTTTACCTTTATCGAGAAGGACTACCCTATCGCAGTATAGTGAAGCTATGTGAATATCGTGGAGAGCCACTATAGATGTCGCTCCGTATTCAACTGTGTACTTCTTGATGATGTCCATAACCTCGAAGCGGTACCGTATGTCGAGGAACGCCGAGGGCTCGTCTAGTAAGAGCACTCTCGGTTTTTTAGTGAGAGCTGCTACTATTACGACTCTCTGCAGTTCTCCACTGCTCAGCTGGTCTAACCTCCTGTCAAGCAAGTGAGATATCCCTAGCTCTTTTGATAGGAAGTCGACTAGCTCTAGGTCTTCCTTGCTCTCGAAGTACTGGAACACTCTGTGGAATGGGTATCTGGATGTGAGGATAAAGTCTATAACGCGTGCTGGCAGAGTTCTCGGTAGGTGCGGGTCTGAGTACGAGAGTGTTTTAGCGATTTCGTTTCGGTCATACGTCTTCAAGTCTTTTCCGTCTAAGTAAATAACCCCCTCTTCAGGCTTTATGATAGAGGCTATCAGCTTCAGTAGAGTAGTCTTCCCGGAGCCATTCGGTCCTACCAAGCAGAGTGTTTTACCGCTATCTATTTCAAGTGATACACCATCGACGGCTCTGGTGGAGTCGTAGCTAAACGAGACGCTCTTTAGCTCCACCCTCACTTCCTACCACCTCTGATGACTAGGTAGGCTAGGAACGGGGCTCCAATGATGCTCGTAATGACTCCCAGAGGTAGCTCACCCCGAGTAGAAAACAGAGTAGCAAGTCTTGCTACGATATCTGCTAAAACAGTTAAAGCAGAACCCGATAGTGCTGATAAAACTATGGTAACTCTGTGGTCAGATGCTCCGTAGAGCATCCTAGATATGTGTGGGCCCGCTAGGCCGATAAAACCCACTATCCCTACTACAGCTACTGAGGCTCCAGTTAGTAAGCTGGCTATAAATGCTGAAGCAACCGTAGTCAGCTTAACCCTATACCCCAGCTGGCTTGCGTGATGTTCTCCGAAAAGGTAAGCGTTTAGTGCCTTGGGGATGCCTAGAGCGTATAGAGCGAGAAGAGAGAGTACTGCGGGGACGACTAAGTACGGAATGTCCCGCACGAGAGTGCCACTCGTAGAACCCATTAGTAAGTTAACGTATGGATGCCTCAGCTCGTCCTGCAGTATGTAGAGAAGTACGTGTGAGACCCCAGAGAAGAGAGCGGAAACAGCGACCCCCGAGAGCACTAGTGAAAGACCTGTACCACCTGCTAGAACTCCAAGAGACGTAGTCAGGAAGTATCCTAGGAGAGCACCTCCTAGCGCTAATGAGATAGCAAGCTGGCGCTGAGCGAGAATGCTGACATCAACAAGCAAAGCTGCTGAGAGAACTGCCAGAGCTGTTGACGAGATCCCCAGAATAAAGGGGTCTGCTAGAGGGTTCCTAGTTATACCCTGTATTAGAACCCCGGCCACGGACAGCATGCACCCCACGAGTATTGAAGCAGTAGTCCGCGCAATCCTAAGGCTCACGACCAGCTTGATAGCCTCATCGCACCCAGCCCCCAATAGACAGCGGAGGGCTTCAAAAGGGGGTATCATCGATGAACCCACTGCCAAGGAGACTACAACAAAAAGTAAGAGTAGAGATGAGAGAGCTACCATTAAGAAAAAGAACCTCACACTACTGGCTCTAGCAATGCGATGGGCCATAGACGGTCCTCACGTAGCAGGTGTTAAAGCTGAGAAGACTCCAGCGGTGCTTGGCCGAATAGCAGTACCAGCACTGATAATGCTGGTAGTGCCCCCCTCAAATCGGTAAACTACAGGAATCTTAGGTGGGCCGAATATATCAGGAAACAGTATGGAAGCCAGCACTCTGACAGCTACTCCCAGTCTCGGTCCAGGTCGAACTAAGATATCGTTAGCTTCTTGGTCTACTAAGTAGATTCTACCGGTTCTAAACGCTTTAGTCTGCGCTAGAGGGGTTTCACTAATCTCTTTAGTTAAAACCGTGTAGTTCAAACCCATAGCGCTAACGATGATTACGTCTGGGTCATGCGATAGTATGAACTCGTAGTCCAACGCAGGCCAACCAGTAAATTTATCTGCTATGTTTATTCCTCCAGCAGTTCTTACTAGCCAACCTATGAAAGTGTTTCCTCCAGCTGAGTATAGGCCCCACCCAGGAGGACCGAGGAGAACGAGAACCTTCGGTTGCTCGTCTTTAGGAACTGCCGTCTCCACCGACATTATATCGGCTTCTATCCTGTTTATTAGCTCTTCAGCAACCCTCTCAACTCCGAAGATCTTAGCGAGAGCTCTTATGTCGCTGTATACATCATACTTATCGCTCGCAGCTCTTGTGTAGAATACCTTGATGCCCAATTGCTCAAGAGACTCTTTGAGCCGGAGGTGAGGTGGAGTCCCCGCAGATCCGATGACGAGGTCTGGTCCTAGAGAGATTATCTTCTCTAGGTCGGGCGTCCAGAAACCGCCTATTATTGCTATCTTTCCTTTGCTCACCAATTGTTGGGCTTCCATTGGGTAGTTGCATTGGCTCGTAATACCTACAACCCTATCTTGAAGTCCCAGAGTGAACAGTATCTCTGTTATCGATGGAGCTAGTGATACTACTCTAGTAGGCGGTTTGTCGAACACTATCTCTCTTCCTAGAGCATCTACTACAGAGATTCTTACTTCAGGCATAATTACCGTGGTTAGCTCGCTTAAGCGTTGTGTGAAAACTATGGAGATGGTCTTGGTCTCAGTTATAGTAGCTGTCGCAGTAGTACCTCCAGTGAGATACGTACCTACTCCTAGACCTGCTGCGAGCATTATGAGTGCTACAGCTAGAGTGAGCACTACGTTTCTAGTCATCGTTTGGACACCCTATACATACGTAACTGTATCGGTATATAAACTTTCGTCTCAACCGCTTTAAAGGCAATTCCAGAGGCTCACTTCAAGCTTTTAAGTTCGATCGTCTTATCTATCGAGGTACTAGGCTATGGGTAGGACGAGAGTCGTTGGTGTAGCTGGTAGGTTTGGCGCTAGATATGGCGCATCCCTTAGGAAGAAGTGGCGGGAGGTCGTAGAGCGTAGGTACTCTGAGTATGTTTGTCCACTATGTGGCACTAAGACCCAGTTCAGGAGGCTATCCGTTGGTTTATGGAAATGCCCTAAGTGCGGAAGGACTTTTGCTGGAGGTGCATACCAGCCTTATACGGAGATAGGTAAAGTGATTATTGTGTCTGGAGTCGGAGGTTTTAGCTCGAGGGAAAGGTCTAGCTCTTGAAGAGCAGACTACTAATAACGACTTCTAGAGAGCCTTCTAGAAGAACTAGGAGCTTCATTAAAGACTTAAGCACTGTGTTGCCTAATTCAGTGAGAGTAACTAGAGGCAAGTCCACGCACGCTGAATTAGCTGGTAAAGCCTCCTCCCTAAGTGCTTACGGTATTCTAGTAGTTCTTGAGAAAAAAGGTAATCCCTCCGCGCTCCTATTCGCAGAACCAACGGGGCCGGAGCTCAAGAAGGTCTTTCTTCTAAAGTTGGGTGGAGTTAGCTTACTGAGAGAGCTGCCGGGTTCTCAATTACCTCTAGGGGTAGAGAAGCTCGTTATTGTACCAAAAACTATCCCTAGAGGTTTTGCGGAGATACTAGCTCCTTATATAGTAGAGTGCTTTAGACCCACTATAGTAGAGAAAGCTGTGGGAAGAGTCTTAGAGATAAAGCTACTAGGAGGAGAAAAAGAGGCATTAGTAGCGTTTATTTGCGCTTCTAGCGATAGAGAATGCGGACCTCGATTTAAAGTCATAAGAATAGTAGATTACGTTAAGCAAGTAAGGCTTCCCGAATAAGAGACGTTTATAGACAGGATTTTAATGCCAAGTCTAATACTAAAAACCGGGTTAAATTACCGCGGTCGTCTAAAGTTTGATGAAGTGAATTAGTACGCCCTAAAGTTTGGAATTGGTCGAGTCTTTCTCGTTATGGCTTGGTGTACTATAATAACTATGGCAATACCAATTGGGAGTAATATCAGGGGGCTAATTACTCCAACAAGTATTAGTATGTAGAGCAGTAAGCTCGAGAGAGCTGCCATCGTTCCATAAGGTAGCTGGGTCTTTACGTGGTCTATGTGGTCACAGCCGCTGAACATGGAAGACATTATCGTAGTGTCACTTATTGGGGAGACATGGTCTCCATATATTCCCCCACCAAAGACGGCGCCTATCGAAGCAGCAGTAAGAGCGTAGGCAAGACCTAGATCCCCGAGCTGGATTATCGCGAGCTTCCAGGCTAAGGGGACGGCGATCGGCATCATTATTCCGAACGTACCCCAGCTTGTCCCAGTAGTGTACGATATGAACATGGAGACTAGAAAAATTAGTAGTGGGGCAGCATGCGCTGGAACTCCTACCGATACTGCGTGGCTAACTACGTAATCGGCGGTGCCGATGGTATCAGTAGCTGTCTTAATGCTCCACGCAAGTAGTAGTATCGCGTTTGCGTACAGCATTGTGTACATACCTTTAACTGTGTACTCCATGGCTTTCTCAAAGCTTAATACTCTTCCTAAGAGGACTCCAGCTAAGGCAACAATATAGGCAGCAAAGCTACCCCATAATAGTGCCGTTGCAGCGTCAGACTCCATTAGAGCTTCAGAAAACGGTATAGTCCACCACGGAAGTTCATATATTACTCCCTCCTCCGCATATCTCTCGATAATTACCTGCGCTCCAGTGTACCACATCCCAATTAGCGTTACAAACACTAAGATAGCTATTGACGCAACGAACAATAGAGGAGACGCCCTTTTCTCCTTAACGGGTTCACCCAGCACGGTCTCTGTTGGCATCAGAGGTACAGCACCATCTCTGAGCACTTTTCCCTCGTTAACAGACCTAGCTTCAGCTGCTAACATGGGCCCGAAGTGCTTCCTGAGTACGATAACTAAGTACACCATGACTATTGCGAGAATGGAGTAGAAATGATAGGGAAGAGCGGACAACCACATAGCGTAGGGACCTATATCAGGTGCCACAGCCAGTCTACCGGCAGCTACCTCTTGTTGAAGAGTTTCGAGAGCTGCCTTAACCTGTCCAACTTCGTAGCCTATCCAGGTCGAAATTAGCGCTATACCCGCTACAGGGGCTGCCGTCGAGTCAACGATATAACTTAAAAGCTCTCTGCTAACTCTAAGCCTATCGGTTAAAGGTCTCATGGTATTACCTACGATTATCGTGTTGGCGTAGTCGTCAAAGAACACTATAGTTCCTAGAGCCGTCGTAGCTAAGCTAGCTCCCCGCGCAGTCTTAACCTTCCGTGAAAGGGATTCAGCTAAACTGTGCAGAGAACCGGAGACGTACAGTACACCTACGAGAGCACCAATGACGAAGTCGAAGAGGAGTATAGTCGCATTCCACGAGTCTGTAGCATTTTCGACGAGCCAGCCGAGGGCGCGAGCGGTACCCGTTATCGGGTTATAGGCTGCCACCATTAGAGCGCCAACCCAGACACCGAGAAAGAGTGACGGTAGAACTTGACCTGTAAGCATACAGAGGGTGATCGCCAAAAGCGGAGGTAGTAGAGGAAAGGTGTAGTAGTCGAACCTCTTATCTTCGGGCATGTACTCAGCGTTCGGGGGAGCTGCTAGAATTAACGCTATAACTAAAACTATGGCAACGATAGCCATCTTCAGAGAAGTACCGGGCTTCAAGCGGGTCAACCTCGATCATTTATTTTACAGATACTTAAAAATTTTATGCTGAAGGGTGCTCGTTTGTTTGGAGAACGAGGTGTCGGTAGATTTAAGGTACTAATTAGCTTAATTTCACCATAATGTATGGTATGCCCAGAGGTGGTGCAAGTACGCACGGCTGTAAAACCTTCAGTTCGGGTAATTGAGGTTGAAGACTGGAGGGTTCTTGTTGAAGATGAAGATGGAGTAGTGCGAGAACTAGGTCTTGGATGGGTTGCTGAAAAAAATAGGTACTTCCTCGATATAGCTGAAATAACGTACTTAGTGTACAAGGACTTCTGTGAAGTGCTTATTGAGGATAGAAGAGCTGATCTATCTTCATTATACTCCCGCTTCCCTCGAATGGACTACGCTTGGTCTAAGTTTACTGTACTGCTTGACCTACGGGAGAGGGGGAGGAGAGCAAAGTCTGGTTTTTCACCAAGGGAGTTATTCTACACTAAGGGTAGTGAGAAAGTCCTAGTCCTAGTCCTTGAAGAAAACACCCTAATACAGGCATCAAAAATTGTTGAGTGGGTTAAGTCAGCTATAATGCGAGAGTTTACCCCTATAATCGCTATAGTGGACGCGCACGGTGATGTAACTTACTACTCCGCTAGCCTGTCTCGAGCTCGAGATTTAAGTAGGGTGTACCTAGATGAAGGTTCCTCTTGAGCCAGCTAGAGGAACTAGGGACATACTTCCACCCTTCTCAGAGTACTATCAGCAGATCATACTGAAGTTCTCGGAGTTAGCTGAGTTATATGGTTATAGACTTGCTATAGTCCCAACCATAGAGCACTTTGAGGTCTATGAAGCTAAGTCTGGCCCAGGAATAAGCAAGAGTATGTACGTATTTCAAGATAAGGCCGGTAGGACTGTATGCCTAAGACCCGAGTTTACTGCTAGCATAGTTAGAGCGTACTTGAAGCATCTAACTGCTAAGCCTAAGCCCATTAAGCTGTACTACTATGGGCAAGTCTTCAGGTACGACGAGCCTCAGTTCGGTAGATATCGGGAGTTCTACCAAGTTGGTGTTGAGTTCATAGGGGAACCCCGAGTTTATGCGGACATAGAGCTGTTCCAACTGATAAGAGACTTCTATAGGACCATAGGACTCTCGAATTACGTATTCAGGATAAACGATATATCGATAATTAGAGGGCTACTTGTGAGGTGGGGAGTACCTGAGGATTACCAGGACGAGGTTCTGCACCTTATAGACAAAGGTGAAATAGATAGAGCTCTCGGATTAGTTAGTGGCTTCACTGAGTCGGGGACTTCGGTACTCAGGAATCTGCTAGAGACTAAGGCGCTAACACCAGATGAACTAAAGTCTGAGTTAAGTAAACTAGAACTACCCCGAGACGCCGTCTATTCGGGGGTTAGTAGGCTATTAGAGCTGTTTGAAGCTCTTTTAAGTCTCGGCATTAAGGCTTACGTAGACTTTAGGTTAGTTAGGGGGTTAGCGTATTACACGGGGACTATTTTCGAGGTTACTGTACCAAACTTTAACCTCAGTATTGGAGGTGGAGGCAGGTACGATACTCTTTCTAAAGTACTGGGAGGCATCGGAGTTCCTGCCACTGGGTTCTCTCTCGGTGTGGAGAGAACTATACTAGCTCTAGAGTCGGAGAAAGCTCTAGAAAACCTTGCGAGACCTAGACCTAGAGTCATGTTGATATCCTTGGTGTCAAATGTCGCATACGTCGATGAGGTGTCACGCAAATTGCGTGAGAGCATGTTCATTGTTGACGTGAGGTATTCATCAAAGCACAAGCTATCAGACTTACTGAGTCAGGCAGTAAAAGCCGAATACGATTATGTAGCAATCGTAGGTGAGTCGGAGATGATGAGTAGGAGTGTGACTGTGAAGCATCTGAAGTCCGAGACTCAGAAAACAATAAGTGCTGACTCTCTAGGAGACCTCGGTGTAGTGTGGAAACCATGATAGAGAATGCTTACCGCAAAATGCTCCAGCATCCTATGCTGGGTGATCTCCGAGAATGAGTAAGGAACTTGCTCCAGTGGAGGATATAAGGGTCAAGAAGAGAATGAACATTAAAGAACTCTTTGAAGCATATAGAAGCATCCATGGCTTTACAGCCGGATATCTCGCTATAGCTACTGATGTGCTGATTGAGGGACTTAAAGAATCGGATGTGAGGTTTCTAGCGTTTACCGGCAATCTAGTCGCAACAGGTCTGAGGGGCATAATAGCACAACTTATTGACTTGGGGTTCTTTAACGTCGTTATAACTACGTGTGGAACTGTAGACCACGATATCGCTCGGAGTCTGGGTGGTGTGTACTATAGGGGGGACTTCGACTTAGACGATGTAGAACTATCTGAGAGGGGTATACATAGACTGGGTAATGTCCTCATACCTAAGGAAAGCTATGGAGTGGTCATAGAGTCTTACGTTAAGGGCTTAGTCAGTAGACTAGCTGGAGTCAAGCAGGTTTGGGGAGTGAGAGAAATACTACGAGAGGTTGGAAGCGACCTCAAAAATGACGCTAACTCCATCTTAGGAGCAGCATTCAGATCTGGAGTAGGAGTGTATGTTCCAGGCATTACCGATGGTGCCTTTGGCACTAATCTCTTTGTTTTTTCCCAGTTTAAGGGAATCAAGTTAGACATATTTAAGGACATGAAGGAGCTCTCTGACATTGTCTTTACTTCTAAAAAGAGCCTAGCGCTAGTGATTGGTGGTGGTATAAGCAAGCACCACACCATATGGTGGAACCAGTTCAAGGGAGGACTAGACTATGCCGTTTATATAACAACAGCAGTAGAGTGGGATGGTTCTCTTAGTGGAGCTAGAACTAGAGAGGCAGTCTCGTGGGGTAAGATCAGAGCAAGAGGAAAGCATGTTACAGTCTACGGTGATGCGACTGTATTACTTCCACTAATAGCCGCATACCTTATCGACTCATCAGAACAGCAAAGAGAACGAGTTCATTAGTTAAAGTCACTTTCACTCAGACCAGTAAGTAGGTCAATAGCGCAAAACTCAAAGCTGTATTACCTAAGACAGATACTCATAGCCGTTCATTAGGTGTGCTGATCTTGTTGTTTGAGCATGAAGGTTGTAAAAGGTTTTGATAAGTAGAATTGAGTGGTCTAAGGTTTTTAAGCGTTCGAACTGGTTAAGAGTTATGTAGAGAGTAGCTGAGTGACTATGCAGGGGTGGTCATAGTTAGGGAAGAACTCGATGAAGCCTCATTAGCTGTTTACCTAAGGACTTGTCCCAACTGCGGAGGTGTGATTAGCGATCGAAGGCTTCTCATGGGCCTGCCGTGTAACAGGTGCCTTCCTCAGGGTGCTCTGGGAGTTGGTCACGAGTCTTTGTTTACCGTAATGAGGAGTCTCGGTACGGCTAAAAATTATAAAAAACTAGAGGAGATTCAAGGAGTATACGAGGAACTACTCAAGTTTTTCATTGAAGCCTTAGGTAGTGAACCTTGGGGCATCCAAAAGCTATGGCTTAAGCGTCTAAGTAAGAGATCGTCGTTTGCTATGCTCGCACCTACTGGAGTTGGTAAAACGACTGTAGGACTTCTCTCAGCTGTATACTTTGCTATGAAGGGAGGTAAGAGTTACGTCATAGTGCCGACAACCCTCTTGGTTATGCAGGCTGAGAGGATTATAGAGAGGTTTCTCAACAAAATAGGGTTTACAGCCATAGTTGTCTCGATACACTCTAAGCTCAGCAAGTCCGAAAGAGTAAAGAGGGAAGACATGGTTCAGAAGGGGGAGTTCGATATACTAATTACGACGTCAAGGTACCTCATGAAAAACTTCGATAAGCTGCAGAACCTCAAGTTTACTTACATCTTCGTAGATGATGTCGACGCTGTCATGCGCGGATCTAAGTCTATCGAGATGATCTTAGTTTTAATGGGCTTCTCTAAGGACGACATCGACAGAGGTTTAGAGTTAATTAAGTTGAGGAGGGAGCTAGTTTATCGAGGTTCTAGTGAGGACTTAGTAAGTAAGGTAAGGATTCTGGAGAGCTGCCTGAGGGAGAGAGCTAGGAGCGTTAATTCCGTTTTAGTAATATCTTCAGCTACTGGCTCACCTAGGGGCTCCAGGTCCAGACTCTTCAAGGAACTCTTGGGTTTTGATGTCGGAGCTCGCCCAGAGCTTATACGAAATATTGTGGACATATATTTCATTCCATCGGCAAGCCTTGAAGATGCGCTATTTGAGCTTGTAGAGCGCTTAGGAAGAGGTGGGCTTATTTACGTTCCAGTCGACCGGGGGATAGAATACGCTGATTACCTAGTTAGTATCCTGAGGTCTAGAGGGATTAAAGCTGAAGCCATACATAGCAAGAAAGCTAGCGCGCTAGACTCTTTTACTTCCGGCGAGGTTGACGTACTCGTTGGTGTAGCAACTTACTATGGAGTACTAGTGAGGGGGATAGACCTACCGGAGCACGTTAGGTTCGCAGTCTTTGTTGGTATACCTAGACATAGGGTTAGCTTACGAGTAGATAAACTCGATGCCACCGACGTGTTGAGGTTACTGCCTCTCTTAGTTGACATAGTTAAATCTGAGGAAACTCGCGATAAGTTAGAATCATATCTCACTAAGTTGATTAGAGCCGTGAGGAGGGCAGGTATCTTCATAATTGAAAGGTTTAGAGAGATAGCAAAGGGTGTTAGAGAACCTGAAACAGCTATCGAGAAGATGTTTGCTGAAGCTCTTGGGCTAGTTAAGGACCTAATAAAGGATCCCGATATATTAAATTCTCTAACAAAGAACCCAGAAGTCACAGTTATAGAAGAGAAAGGCGAGCTCTACGTACTTATACCGGATTCTCCGACATACATACAAGCAAGTGGGAGGACATCAAGACTGTACTTGGGAGGAATAAGTAAAGGTGTATCAGTAGTCATAGTTGACGACTTGAGGCTCTTAAGAGGGCTTGAGAAAAGGCTTTCTTTCATTATCGACGATTTTAGGTTTATGAGCTACTCTGATGTTCTTCCGATACTTCCCGAACTCTTGAGGGAAGTGGATAGAGATAGAGAGCTCATTAGAAAGGTTCGTGAGGGAACCATAACTAAGGAGGAGTTATCGAAGCTTAGAGGGTTGGAGTTTAAGACATCGCTACTAGTTGTTGAGTCTCCGAACAAAGCGAGGACTATAGCGAAGTTCTTTGGGAGACCAAGTGCTAAGGATTACGGTAGGTTGAGAGTGTATGAAGTAAGTCTCGGTAATCAGACTATACTCATAACGTCATCCGGTGGACACGTTTATGAGCTCGTTACCAACGCCGAAGACCTAACTAAGGGTGTTAATGATTGGGTGGAGTTATTCGGAGTTATGCTGAAGAAGAGAAGGTATATCCCACTATATACAACCATAAAGAAATGTCAATCGTGTGGCAAACAATTCACGGATGAAACAGCTAGACCCGATGTATGCCCGTACTGCAGCTCAACACGTGTAGTCGACTCAGAGAGCATAGTTTCAGCCATAAGAGATGTAGCTATGGAGGTAGACGAGGTTCTAGTTGGAACAGACCCTGATACCGAAGGCGAGAAAATAGCTTATGACCTAATTAGCGCGATCACCCCCATTAACAGTAATGTTAAGAGAGTAGAGTTTCATGAGGTAACGAGAAGGGC
>JAWBTQ010000015.1:0-33286 GCA_038841535.1 Sulfolobales archaeon
TGCCGAGAGAACACGTAACCCCTTTAGGTACGTTTAAGACGTTCAGGGAAACAGCTTGAGGGGGTTCTCCCTCACTTAGTACCACTAATCCCACCACAGTAGAGCCACTCTTGTACACTAGGATCGTACTGGGCTCTACTCGCATGCTGAAATCGAAGGGCTTTACCTCTCTAAAGTTCGCTCTCAGGCTTATCTGACCGCACACAAAGAGTTCCGTCGGATTACTATACCTCTCGTACGTTGAGCACTCTGCGGAAACGTGAGTCCACTCCTCAAACGCGTATCCGCGCTCCGGGATAGCCGTTAAAAGCATACGTGAACTGTTGTCCACCCAGTACTCACCCGGAGGGGGGTCGGTTGAACCACTACCCCTACCGACCCACACATAGACTCTGTACTCGACATGATACGACCCGCTCAAGACACCCGGACCTACTACCGTCAGGTTATAGCATCCGGCACCGTGGTAGGCGTACCTCTTGTAGCCGGTTGCCTGCAGGAACTCCTCGAAGCAGCATAAGTGCTGAGAGCCCTCGTCCCACCAGAACGAAGACGGGAGCGACCCTAGGTCTATGAATACTCCGTCAACAGATACTGGAGCTCGGGGGAAAGCTACGTCAGGTCCTATCCCCTCGGCACTGACGATCCATAGGTACTGCGCTATGTACTCTGCTAGGACAGTACCTCCACCTACAGGTACGAAGAGGACTCCACCCATTCCTGACACGAGACCGCTCGTCGACCTCCAGGCATAGCGCTTGTCGTAGGTAACGGATGGAACGTACTCCGCCCACTGGTACGAGTGCATCGAGCCAGTAGTCCAACTAAAGCTCGCGGGTAGGTCTGCGACACGGTAAACTACTCCATCAACTGTGAGGATAACGGCATCAGGTGAGAAGTCCCCACCGATCCCGGTAACCGAGAAAGTCACAGTAGTAACCTCATGCTGAGCTACTGGAAAGCATCCGCATGCATAAGCCAGTAGCGTAGTGAGTAGCAAGAGGGAGTAGGACGGTGGGCTATGTACCAGAGTCTGAGCTATTGGCAAGTCAAGCCGCCTCACCCAGTGTAGGGCTAGAGCCCTTATATAGATACACCTAGTACGCAGCAACTAGCTCGAGCCGGTATAGCTGGAATCCTGGACATTGGGATGAACCTGCTCTGAGCACTAGAATGCGCCTCAGATCTCAGGACCGACAGCTCGATAGATCTTAGTCGAATCGGGCTTCGAACACGCGAGAGTAAGAGATCGATAGATGTAAAAAGCCTGTTTGCGAGTCTGTGTTGCTACGGTAGTGAATTAGTTGACTATCGAGTGCTGAAACATTATCCCAATACTGTTTAATGCCTGCCTCAAGGACATAGGCCCTCCCACAGTAATAACTCTAACAAACCAAAACCTACTAAAGCTCTTAGTAAGCCTAATACCTACCTCAGGAAACCTCCTGCGGGTACACAGTAAGTATAGAAAATTCATTAAGCCTCGAAACTGCTGTAGCGATAGCGTTATCAGTAGCCTACCTAGACCTACATTGAGCAGAGGGTCTAGGGTGAAGTTTAGTGACGTTGAATCATCCACCTATGCGAGACGTATTCACGCCTAGAACGCCATCTTTTGAAAGGCTGGTAGTGCGAGGATTCTGTAAAGCGGTCCGTATATGGTCATGGACTTGTATCGTTGGAAGCCCCTCTCGCTGGGTAGCAGTGGTGATCTCATATAAAGTCACTATATTGGAGTAAGCCATAAGCGTACCTACTCCTCAAGGAGGTGGGAGGCAGTCGGGTCACTTATGGTTTGTAGCGAGCTACTTTACTCCTCTCATTATTCGGTTAGTTAGTGAGCTGGAGAGTAAGCATTTTTGCTTAGACTTCTGTTAGTGGTTGGTGCTATCTATGCCTTTAGTGGAAGTAACTATGTGGGCTGGTGTTCGTTTAGAGGTTAAGAAGAGGCTGGCTGAGGGTATAACCGAGGTCTTCGAGGAGCTCGGGATCCCTAGGGAAGCGGTTACGGTTGTGATAAGGGAGGTACCTAAGGAGAACTGGGCTACTGGGGGTCAGCTCCACTCAGAGAGGTTTAAGTAGCTACTCTCCGGGTGTGGTGGTACTATAGTTAGAGCTGTGAGTAGTGGGTCCCTTAAGGGAGTGTTGAGGAGGGTCTTCGAGGCTCTCGGAGTGCCCAGTAGGTTCGCTGAGGTAACGGCGGACGCCTTAGTTTATGCTAACTTAAGGTGTATAGACTCCCACGGTGTTTCGAGGGGGCTGGACTACGTTGCCGGGATTAAGCTGGGTGAGATAAACCCGAGGCCAGTCATTAGGGTAGTTCGGGAGACCGGTAGCTCGGTAATGCTGGATGGTGACGGAGGTCTAGGTCCTCCAGTGGCGAGCGAGCTCGTTGAGAGAGTTATCGAGAAGGTAAGTGCGGTGGGTATAGCTATCGGTGCTGCTAGAAACCTCCGGGACGTTGGTGCTCTAGGGTACTACGTGAGTAAGGTCACTAAGGCGGGCTATATAGGTGTGGCTGTAGCTAACGCTAAAGCGAGAGTTTCTGTACCGGGAGTCTCCTCACCTATAGTTGGTACGAACCCCATAGCTGTCGGAATTCCGTCTAGAAAGAGAACGGTCCTGCTGGACATGGCTCTCTCTGCTGCTTCATACGGGAAGATACTCTCTCACGCTGCAAGAGGAGAGAGGATACCCGAGGGGTGGGCTCTCAACAAGTACGGGAAGCCTACTACTTCACCGAAGGAAGCTGCCGAAGGGTACCTACTCCCCATCGGGGGCTACAAAGGTCTAGCTCTAGCAATGATAGTCGATATACTCACCGGGCCCGTGATCGGGGGGCCGGTCAGTCTAGAGATAACCGGCAGGGGCCCGTACACCCAAGGAGGCCTACTAGTTCTAGCCATAGACCCAGCCCTCTTCAGAAAGCCCGAGGAAGTAGAGAAAGACATCGAAAACTACGCCAAGCTAGTGAATTCCATCCCGAGAGACCCGAACACAGAGGTGGTAGTACCCGGAGAAAAAGCCACTAAATGCGCAGAAGAGAGATCACAGCACGGCATCCCACTAGACGACGCAACCTTTAGCAGGCTAACCAATGTCGCAGAAGAGCTGGGTGTTAGCGTTACTGAGCTAACATCACCTAGTCCGAAGGTTTGAGTGTTTCCCATGCTTCGGACGACTTAAAAAGCATTCGTTTTTCATGAACTGGTCAATGAGTCTGCGAGTTCAAGAACTTCACCGTCTCGGGATAGGCTAAGAAGACAGTAGTAGGCTACTCCAGATGACACACAGAGGGTTCAAGTACTTGTTTAAGGTGTCCTCAGAGAAACGAGCTGTGAGGCAGACTTAGGGCAGAAAACGATTACGAGACCGCCATACTTAACAAGTTCAGATTCTTTAAATTCCCCATAATTTAGATCCTTTACCCTCTCGGGGTTGGAACCTGTAATACCTAGGACTGAATATACATACACACACCTTATTTTTACCATCTCACATAGCTGTAGGCTCTTAGATATGCTTCTGCTAGTTTCCTTACCGCTTTTCTAAGGTGTTCTGCCGCAGTTGCTTTAGAGATACCCAAAATGCTGGCAAGCTCTTCCAACCTGACTCCTCTAGGCCACTCAAAGAATCCCTCTTCGTACGCTACACGTAGGACCCGGAACTCGTACTCAGTTAGAGTGGGAATAGCCAACAGGTCTTCAGTATCTGGAGAAGCTCTAGAAACTTTAGCGTCAACACTGCACGGTGAGAACTCCCTTACGTATTTGAGGAGCTTTAACTCGCTCCCGCATGGGATAAAAACTGGAAAGTGCTTAAACCCCATTTCCACAGTCACTGGCCCCAGCCTCATACCTCCCACTTTGTGTATAGCCTTTAGCACGCCATAGTTTCTCTTAATGAGCAGTATTGTCTGCGGTACCCCCGGAATCTTTAGGGTCTCCACATTCCTAACGTCCTTGTAGCTCTTACTGAAATCATGGAACTGTGCAATGATTTCTCTCTTGGATGGCATTATTTGAAGAGCTACGTAGCTATAGCCGTCTACTAGATCTAGCTGCGGCATAAAGAGAGTTAACTGGTACTTGAGAGAGAAGTCTGTAAGAACATCACCGTAATGAGCTACTTTGATTACTGCAAAGTTCATAGCTCTTCTATTAGCTAATATACTCATAGACCCCATAACCTTTAGACTAGTTAGCTAATATAGCCTAGGTCACTCTTTTGGGAAACATGTTAGGTCGCATCCTTAATATTACTACCTTGAACGTCTGGAGGGAATTCACGTGAAGAAGTCGGCTGTGTTTAGGAAGATGCTTAGTGAACCTGGAGTAATAGTCATGCCGGGAGCCTACGACGCCCTAAGCGCTAAAATAGCGGAAATTGTGGGGTTTAAGGCAGTGATCCACACAGGTTACGGTACTGCAGCATCTCTATTGGGCTTACCTGACATAGGCTTAGTTAGCTTTAGTGAAATGGTGTATAGAGTCGCCTCAATAGCTAGAGCCGTTAAGATACCCGTTATCGGTGACGCCGATACCGGCTACGGAAACGCTATTAACGTCTACAGAACCGTTAAAGAGTACATCTGGGCCGGTGCGGCCGGACTGTTCATAGAAGACCAGGTCTGGCCCAAGAGGTGCGGCCACATGTTTGGAAAAATGATAATAGATAAAGAGGAGATGGTCGGCAAGGTAGCGGCTGCCAGCGATGCTAGAAAAGAAGAGGACCCGGACTTCGTTATTGGTGCCCGAACAGACGCTATAGCGGTCGCCGGAATAGATGAAGCTATCGAGAGGGCCGGGCTCTACAGAAAGGCAGGTGCTGACTTCATATTCATTGAAGCGTTCGAGAACGTGGAGCAGATGGAGAGAGCTGTAAAAGAAGTTAAAGCCCCCCTAATGCTAAACCTAATCGAGGGCGGTCGAACTCCTCTAGTTTCGGTAAGCGAGGCAGAGAGGCTGGGGTTCAAGATAGTCATATTCCCGCTGACAGCTCTGTACGCAGCAACTAAAGCTATGATAGAGACTCTCTCGATTTTAAGGGAAAAAGGGTCTGCCCAGACGTATCTAGATAGGCTAATAACTTTCCCCGAGTTCGCTAAAATAGTCGAAGTCGGTAGGTTCAGAGAGATGGAGGACAAGTATCTACCCGAGAGAATGCTCGAGCTAATGTATGGAAAGGGACCGCGGAGGGTTGTGTGAGACCGTGGCAGGGCGTGTTGAGGATTCATCTCTGACCTCGAGGATCCTCGCAAGAGCCTCCGGTAGGAAGAAAGTTGAAGTAGGTGAAACCGTATTAGCAAGAGTAGATAAGGTAGTAATACACGACGTAACAGGCCCCATAGCTCTCGACGTAGTGGAGGAGCTCAAGACCAGGGTGCCTGACCCCGAAAGGATCTTCGTGTTTCTAGACCACTACAGTCCATCCCCATCGATCCCGGCCTCCAACATCCACAGGAGGTTTAGAGCCTTCATTAGAGAGAGCGGTATTAGAAACTTCTTTGACGTAGGAGAGGGAGTATGCCACCAGGTGATGGTCGAGGGTCTCGTCAAGCCTGGGGAGGTGATCGTGGGAGCTGACTCCCACACGACTACTTACGGTGCTCTATCGGCATTCGCTACGGGTATAGGTTCTTCTGAAGCAGCCTATGCCATGCTCACCGGCAAGCTCTGGTTTAAGGTACCGGAGCCTCTATACGTCAAGGTTATTGGAGCTATGCCGGAGTATGCGTGCGGAAAGGACGTTATACTGAGCCTACTCGGAGTTCTGGGTCAGGAGGGGGCCAACTACAAGGCATTAGAGTTTATAGGTCCGGGGCTGAAGTCTTTAAGCATGAGCGACAGGCTGACTATAGCTAATATGAGCGTCGAAGCTGGAGCTAAAAACGCTATTTTCCCCCTGGATGACGTTACCCTGCAGTACGTGAGAAGCTTTGGGCTGTCTATAGACTTGAGCAAGCTTGACTACCTCAAGCCTTTTAAGGTCGAAAACCCGCATTATGAAGTAGATTTAAGCACGCTAGAACCCATGGTGGCTAAGCCCCACAGCCCGGCGAACGTTGCTAAAGTGGGAGACGTTGAGGGCACAAGAATCGATATGGCCTTTATAGGGTCGTGCACTAACGGAAGATACGAAGACCTATCCATCGCAGCGAGGATACTCAAGGGGAGAAGGGTCTCTAGAGACGTTAGACTCCTGATTACCCCCGCGTCGAAGAGAGTCTTCATGAAAGCTCTTGAGGAGGGGCTCATACAGATCCTGGCAGAGGCGGGTGCCATCATAACTCCACCGGGTTGTGGTGCGTGCTTTGGGGCAAACCTCGGCGTAGCTGGCGATGACGAGGTCGTTATCTCAAGCTCTAACAGGAACTTCGTGGGGAGGATGGGCTCACCTAAAGCTAGGGTGTACTTATCTTCACCAGCCACAGTAGCCGCCTCAGCTTTGACGGGTCACATAACCGACCCTAGATTTTTCTTGAGGGTGGGAGCATGAGCTTAAGAAGGGTGGAGGGTAAGGTGTTAGTTGTAGGGGATAACGTAGATACCGACGTCATAATTCCAGGTCGCTACCTAACTCTAACCGACCCAGCTGAGCTGGGAAAGCACGCGCTGGAGGGTTTAGACCCAAGCATGCCTGCCAAGTTGAGAGAGAAGAACATAGTTGTAGCGGGAAAGAACTTCGGATGTGGTTCCAGTAGAGAGCACGCGGTTCTAGCTCTAGTCGGAGCCGGAGTGAAGGTCGTCGTCGCAGAATCCTTTGCGAGGATCTTCTATAGAAACGCTATTAACAGAGGGCTCTTAGTAGTAGAAGCACCCGGCATTAGGCAGAAGGTCTCCGAAGGCGATAGGGTAGTAGTCGACTTCGAGAGAAACGTTATAGAGCTACTGTCGGGGGAGCTCGTATCATTCAAACCCATAGCGAAGGAGGTTCTGGAGATTATAGAGGCTGGAGGGCTTATAGAGAAGCTTAAGAAGGAGCTACAGAAATGAAGTACGACAGCAGGCTTAGAGCCCTCGATGAGCTACTCCAAGAGGTAGGAAGATACTGCCACCCGGATGCTCCGATAGAGTACATCGTGATATCTAGGAACGCGTTCCTCCACCGCAACTACAAGAGCGAGATTATGAGGAAACTTTATGACCCCTCTAAGGCAGGTGTTAAAGTCTCCTTGAAGCTTGAAGTGAATGGTAGAGAAGTAGAGCTGGTTAAAGACCCGGTCCTGAGCGGCAGGCTTGAAGTAGTTGTTAAGAGGAGGCCGCGGGACGACACACTAACCTTTAAAGAGGTCGTGTCGATTCTTCAGAGTATCGAGGCGCTACTTGAAGAGGAGGTGGAGTGGGGAAACCCGTTCCCCAGAGGCTCTTGCTAGCTCAACTTAGACTTTTTAGGGGGACCCGAAGCTGGCTAGCTCATATGCTCGATGTACTTCTTAATGCTCCCTAACCGTTCCCGTTGATAGGTGCTGTAGAAGAGCGACCCAAACCAGTTAGGGTCTAGCTTTTTATCCGCTGATACTTCTCCTCCTTAGGAGTTAGTATGGGTAAGACCCCTACTAAAGAGCCAGCTAAAAACCCACTATTTTGGATTCTCTGGCTACTGATAATAGCTGTCAGCGTTCCATGGTACTTCCCATCGAAAACTTATGAACCCATTGTGGCAGGCCTCCCTCTGTGGGCTCTAGTGGTACTCGTAACAATAGTGCTCTACGCTGTCTTCGCGACCCTGAGTGCCTATATGTTCTGGAGGTGATGCCTACGGCCGAGATAACTCCTGCCTTCGGTATGGAGGCTCCCATAGTTGCCATTGCCTTTGTCGCCATTCTGATCTTCGTGGGTTACTACTCGTATAAGAAAAGAGTTGGTGCTACCATATACGACTTCTTCTTAGCTAGTAGGCTCCTAGGCTACTTCGTCTTAGGTTTGAGTCTGTACGCAGCCCAGTACAGTGGGAACTCGTTCATAGGATACGCAGCACGTGGGTATAGGTCTGGCTTCGTATTCCTAATGTATCCGGCGTTTATGGTGACGATACTTCCGGTCCTACTCATAGTGGCCTCGAGGCTTATACCTATCTCGATTAACAGAAAGCTCACACTACCCACAGACTACATCAGGGTCAGATTCGGGTACGGGGGTAGTAAGTCAGTTATCGAAGCCATATTAGCCCTGTCCCTAGTGTTCCTAGTTTGGGGCACGTTTGTTCAGTTCTTTGAGCAAGCAATAGCTATGGGCTACCTAGGCGAAGTGATATCGGCTGGGATGTTTCCGTACATGTACATGGTCGTAGTATTCGTAGTCGGAGTCATCATATTCACTATTCTAGGAGGCTTTCGAGGTGCGGCCTTAGCCAATGCCGTAATGGGCTTAGTCATGCTACTTGGTCTAGTGGGGACTCTCGCAATGGTGTCTAAAGACTTTGGCAGTATATCTGACGCAGTAATGGTGCTAGCCAAGAGCAAGCCCTCCCTGATATCTACACCATCCACGACTACTGGTGTCATTAACTGGTTTAGTACGATAGCTTTGGTCGGGGTTGGTGCCCCTCTCTACATACACATCTTGCAGCACGTAATGGCGTCTAAAGACCCGTCAACGTTTAAGAGGACGTTCCTCTTCACTCCCTACTTCTACATACTAACGGCTACGTCCCTGCTCTTCATAGGTATAATCGGGGCCTCAGCTATACCGGGGCTTGGGACGATGGAGAGCGAGAGGATCGTGCCCCTGCTCGTAGTCAATGCTGCGGCTAAAGACCCGTACTCTAAGGTGTGGGGGTTGCTGTGGCTGATGGCCGTGCTCTCGGCGACTCTCTCTACTGCGGCGACTACCATCATCGCCATAAGTGTGACCGTAGTGCGAGAAGTATATAGAGCAGTAAGACCGGCAGCAACCGAGAGGGAAACTCTGCTAGTGAGCAGGATTATTCTCGCTCTCATCGCTCTACTGGCGATACCGATAGTCATAGAGCCTAGAGCCACTATATGGAGATGGACCGAAATAAAGTTCGAGGGACTCATCCAAGTATTTCCAGCCATAGTACTCTCTCTATATATACCGTGGGTAAACTCTAAGGGTGTTCTTAGCGGGATGATCGCGGGAGCCATAACGGCTTTAGCGCTTACGCTTTCTGGGACCGCAACAGTACAAGGAATTCATGCAGGTGTGATAGGGCTTATATTGAATACTGTAATCTGTCTTATTGTTAGTAGAGTTACTGTTAAGCCAGATGAGATAGCTTATGCTAAGACCTTACTCACTTCTTAAGAGGGCTAGGTTTCTCCTCTAACGTGTTTTTAGGTGATACTTCCGTCTTTTCCGGAAGAAACGCCAATGGATGACTAGAGAACACTCTCAAGAGCTCTATATCACAGCACGCCCCGAGTAACCGTAAGCGCTACTATCCCACCGTTGTGCAAAGCTTAAAACTGTGGTGAAACTGAGAGCTGGGGAACGCATGCCTCTATCGGTAGTTCGTGATATAGCTGAAGTTTCCTATATAGTCAAGGCGGTAGCTTCCGTTCCTATATATACTGTGAAGGGTGTAGCCAGAGGAGGTTACCTAGTCTATAGCTCAACCGAGGAATACGCACATACTGTATATGCCTTAGACCTAAGCAGAGGATCTAGGAAGCTCATAGCACACGGTGTGGATTGGCAAGTCGTAGTACATAGGGACTCCAGTAGAGTCGTTTTCTTAAGGGACGTTGCTAGAGGCTTTGAGCTCTCAAGAGTCTTCTCCTTCGACCTCGAGAGAGATAGAGAAGAAGTAATCTCCAAAGACGTGGAACCTCAGAGGATAGTGGGTCTCGCATTCGACTGTGAGAGAGTCGCATGGTCGGGAGCCACTAAGGAGACAGCTGGAGTATACCTAGCCAAGTTAAGCGAGGGAAGAGTTGAGCGCGTAGCGGAGACTAAGGGCAGAGAGATCGTAAGCGACGTAAACTCCCGATATATTGTGGGCTACGGCTATATCAGGGGAGACCCCCTCTCAACAGAGCTTTTCAAAATAGACCTAGCTACAGGTGATCAGAAAACTTATACACCTCGTGAGGGCTCTACTAACCTCTCCCCGAGACTACGCTGGAACGAAGTCCTCTTCGCTAGCAACTTCGAGGATGGAGACAGATTTAGGCTCTACGTCTTGGACCTAGAATCCGGAGAGCTTAGGAGGGCGAAGCTGTCACACTCCGACATGGACGAGCTCGAACCAGTAGAGTTCGTTGACTACGGGTGGACTGAGGAAGGCCTTATCTGGGCTATAGCTAAAAGACGTGGCACCTCGAAGCTATTCCTAGACGGAGCACTCATAGGCTTAGACTTTGGTTTCATATCCTCAGCCACAGTACACGGAAGGGAGGCCTACGTAGTCCACTCCTCTTTGTCGAAACCACCGAGCATCGTAGCTATAAACTTACTGAGCAAGTACCCGAAGGTGTTAGTGGAGGCTAGGCTTCCAGAGGATATCGAGAATAGGCTTGGCGAAGTAAGGCTTGTTGAGGTAGAATCGTACGACGGTCTCAAGATCCCAACTTACGTTCTTGAGTCTAGAGTAGCTCCAAAGCCAGGCCCTGCGGTGGTTTATCCACATGGCGGTCCCTGGAGTGAAGTCGAGGACTCATGGTGGTCTCTGTTAGCGGGGTTGGCAGCCTTAGGCTATCACGTTATAGCACCTAACTTCAGGGGCTCTACAGGCTACGGTGAGAGGTTTAGACGCATGATCATAGGGGACCCGGGAGGTGCCGATGTAGAGGACGTAGTTGCGGCAAGAGATTGGGCCGTGGAAAGCGGTCTTAGCAGTGAGGGCCTCGTCTCGATAGTGGGCTACAGCTACGGGGGCTATATGAGCTTAATGCAGCTCACTAAAAAGCCGAAGCTGTGGAGGTGTGGTGTCGCTGGTGCGCCCGTCACAGACTGGGCTAAGATGTATGAATCGAGCGACCTACTCTATAAGACGTTTATAGAAGTCCTATTTGGCTCCAGAAAAGAGCTTTTCCCGGAAAGGTCTCCAGAAAGCTACGTCGAGAGCATCGAAGCCCCTCTGAGCATTATCCACCCGCAGAACGATTCGAGGACACCGGTTCAACCAGTTCTCGAATTTGTTGAGAAGTTAGTTAGACTAGGCAAAAGCTTCGAGCTCCACATTCTGCCGGACGTGGGGCACTTAGCTATAATCGAAAGAGAGTCCTTAGCAAAGTTCCTGATGTACGTGGCAATATTCTTAGGGCGCTGCTATTCGAGCAACTAGACCAGTCCTAGCACCACCTACGAGCGTGTTCGAGATTTCGGAGTCCGTCAGCTCCAACTGAGAGAAAGGTGTTGGTACCGGTAAATAGGTCTTCTTGAGTTTTTAGAATCTTTGAGCTGCTTTTCAGTAAAGCAATAAAGCCCTACATCTACTATTCTAAACGTTGCTAGTAGTTTAACAAAAAGTTTAACAAAAACTCGGGGTAATTATAGAGGGAATGCTTCTATTTCTTCCTTACTGCGAAGGCTATTGCTAACGATATTGCGGATAGAGCTACTGCAGCATACGAAAGCGATGCTGGACTCATAGCCCCTACTATCTCCGCAGTCCTAAGCGCAGCTTCCGTAGAGGTTAATGGGACTACTGGCGTCGTTATTTTAACCTCTGGTGCTGAGAGAGATATCACTGGAGGTGCGGCTATCTCGACTGGCGGTATGCCGGGGATCTCGACAACTATAGGTGGTGGTCTCTCGATTACGGGTCCCACTGAAACAGGGGCAACAGCTCCGACCGTTAAGGTAGTAACGTACTTATTGTCTACAGACCATAGCATGATGGGTTGTTCAGCATATATCTCGACGGTATATGTACCAGCTCTGAGGCCGGGGATTGATACTTCATAGACTCCAGCACCAACATGAGTAACTGGGAGGCTGAGAGCTATGGGACCGACAAGCCTTACGGTAACAGACGCATTAGTAGCTCTATGGTCTAAGTAGTCTGTAAGAGTTACTGAAATCTTAAACGCTGAGCCCTCGCTAACGGTAGCCGGTACAGATACCGCAGCATAGTGGACTTTCCTCTCGGGGTGCCTGTAGAAGTACCACGGGTTCCACACCAGCTCTGAGTAAGCTACTTCCCTTAGCCTAACTAGAGCGAATGGTCCGTTACCGACCATAGCTGTCAAGCCGGGCGTTGTTGGGTGCGGTAGTGTTGACGGATCCTCTAGTGGATTGGGTAGCCTTTCAAATACGTGCTTTGGAAGTACTATGAAGAACTCGTATTCCGTTAGACTGTATAAGTCCATCCAGCCGTAATCTTCGAGGTATACCTCGAGAGTAGTCTTGTTAATGGTTTTCATGTCTATTATCTTCTCGATGTGTGGACCGTAGTACCACCTAGTCTTCAACTCTTTGCCGAACTTCATTATGGTGTAGACGTAGTCCTCCGCAGTCATTTCAACTCCATCCTGCCATTTGATACCGTCGAACAGTGTTATCGTGAGTTTGTAAACCTCTTTATTGCCGTATTCAACCCTGTCTATTCTGTAGTTCTTTAAGAATATCGGTACGTACCCTAGGTAAATGTTTTCTGGTCTTACGAAGGTCAGGGGGTAGTATGCTTTAAGTATGGCCTCACCTTCGGTACTCCAAATCCATGTTGCTGGGTGGTACGTGGTTATGTCTACCGTATGGTAGTACTTGAATGTGCCACCAAACTTCCTATCTTTGAACCTAATGTTCCACCACCAATAGACTGAGTAGACCACGGGCTCCTTTGCTGGTGGTGCGTATGTTAAAATTATTGAATCTCTATCGATCTCGCCATCTAAAGCCAGTATAGATACAGCACTATACGTGGGTATCCACGGAATTATCTCCCTAACTAGAATTTCTTGAGCTCTCCAACCGTACTCCATAGCCTCCTCCATGTCCTTAGCTGAGTAGAACTTCTCAAGGATGGAATCTATCCTGGAGTCGTTGACTCTCCACTCGTTCCAGCCGCCCGGCCTGATCTCGCTACTGTGGAAGAAGTAGTAGAGAAGCGTTGGGTATCTGGTGAGCCCCCAGCCGATGATCCATGCTTGAGCGATATTTCCCGCTATGGCCGCGTCTAGTTCTCTGCTGCTGACGGCCTTTATCGTTACTCTCAGTCCTATTGCTTCTGCTTCTGACTTTATGTACTGAGCTATCCACCAGTAGGTTGGTGATGTAGCTTCCGGTAGTGAGAGGATCTCGATCTCGACTAATCTACCTCCCTCTCTCGGGTCGCACCAAGCAGGTCTACCGTCAGGACCAGTACATGGTGTAAATATCTTCGCTAAGAGAGACTTAGCCTTCTCAGGGTCGTACGGGTAAAGCTTCTCGAAGTCAGCATCCCAGTTAACCCAAGCACCGTGAGCGGGTGGAAGTAATGTAGAACACTTTACTGCCAACCCTCTGAGAGGAGACTCCGCGATTATCCTATCCCTATTCCATAAGTGGGCTAAAGCAGCCCTCAACTCGAAGTACTTAACTGGCCACAGCTGCACATTGTAATGGAGACCTCCTGCCGTACTAAAACCTACAATGAAGAATACGTGAGCGTCAGGTCTGTTAGACCTTAGTCTTTCAAGGTGCATTGGAAGTATTGCGATCATCGACAACTCTCTTGCTTCAAACGCCAGTAACCTCATAGTGTAGTCCTTCATAACAGTAAACGTTATTTTGTCTATGTACGGCCCATATCTGTACCAGTATTCGTCAAAGCTTGTTTGAGCTCGTACTGGTTGGGCTAACACTGGTGCTACTAGGCTTGAGAACATTATGCTAAGGGATATTACGAAGATTATCGTTAAAGTTAACCGCGTGTATTTCACCGATAACGAGCTGGCGGCACTGTTTATAAACTTTTATCGTTTAAGCCCACATCGTATAGTAAGAAGATTAGCTGTGAAACAACGTGAGAAATGCGGCTTCTTTCTTGGAAAACGGGTAGTCCGAGCCTCCTTAACTCCTCATAAAGACCTAATGGTGTCCTGAGATGTCAGCAAAAGACCTTTCCATACTTCTCGCTCCTGCTTACCGGTATATAACCCCCTAGGTGGCTTCGTACGTGTTGTTAAGCGAAAGCTAAGGAATCGAGTGGGTAAATAGATGAAAAACGCAGCACGAACACGAGTCACAAGAATATTCGGGGTAACAAGCTTGATACAAGTAGGCCGAACTGAACGCACATGTGGGGAACTGCAAGAGTGTTGCGTAGCAGTGGGTACGCGGCAATACACCGCGAATGCCAGCTCCTTAGCTGGTTGGTGAATTATGTGTAAATGTATATCTAATGAAGTCTTTAAAAAGTCTTCGGAAGGCGGCTCTGCTTCTGAAAATAAAAACTTAGCTCAAAAGAGTAAAGAAGAGATAGGTCTTGCCGTCAGATGGAGGTGATGCCCCCGCACGAGGCGAAAAGGTTGCTCATACGTACGACCGTGTTAAACAGCGTGTCAGTGGTGAAAGCTTTTGTATGTGCGTGTACCCTGCTTTAGCGCTCTTCTGTTAAGCCATTGCCTAGTTACATAGCAGTCTGCTAGTAGATACACGTGTTCCTTGTATATAGCGTGTGCTACTGTGGCTACTGCTTCAGCTTCCTTAGTTAACGCTCTTGCCTCCGCACTCGTTGGCCCCACCTCACTAGCTCTACTTCCCCGAGTCTGTGAGCTATGTTCTCTAGCCTGCCACTACTGAAGTTGTCGAAAACCCTCACTACCGCTCCTTCCTCGACTAGCCTATCGACTAGGTGGCTCCCGATGAAGCCCGCTCCACCGGTGACTAGGATAGCAGACCCTTAGCCCTTCCACCTTCATTCCCTAGCTCTCGGTGGAGTCTTCGCTCTTTAGATGCTTTCTGGACTTCAGCGCTACTAAGTCGGGAGTGAGCTGGATGAAGTGCGTGCCTCGGTTGTGCTCGCGGGTTGATTCCCTCAACTCCCTCAGGACTCTGAGGACTCTGTACTCGAGCCTCTTCGTGTATAGCGCGAAGACTGCCATGAGTAGCGATACGAACCCCACTCCACTCACAGTCACACCTATTACTGCCCATACGTGGTGCTTGACTCCCTCGATAAGGAGTTCGTAGGCTACGTAGCCGACTATGGCGGCTCCAGGGACTAGGGCTAGAGAGGATGCGAGGAAGAAGAGGAGTACTGGGTTGTGCTTGAGCATGAGCTCAACCGCGGTAAGGGCTATGCGGAGTCCGTGGATCTTCCTGAGCTTCGGCTTCCCAATCCTTTTCCTGTAGCTCACTTCTACCTCACCTATCCTACCACCAGTAGAGGCCACGTGAGCCGCTATCTCTACCTCCACTGCGAATCCCTTACTCTCGAACCCCACCTCTCTCGCTACATCGGTCTTCAGCACGTAGAGGCCGGAGCAGACGTCCCTCAGCTTAGTCCCGAAGAGTAAGTTGAAGAGCCACGTTATGACGCTATTGCCGAATCTGTGGAGCTTAGGCATGTTAGTCCTATCTCTAACACCAATCACTTCATCGTACTCACCTAACTTCTCCAGCATCTTCCCGATGTCTCTAGGGTCGTACGTGTAGTCACCATCCATAACAACAACGTAGGGAGTCCTAACGTACTTCAGCCCCGTCCTCACAGCGTCAGCCTTCCCCTTACCCTCTTGGTATATTACAGCAGCGTCAGCCTTCCTAGCGACCTCGGCAGTCCTATCTGTTGAGTGACCGTCAACAACTAGCACGTTTCTGTAGCCCTCGCTCACGAGCTCCCTCACTACCAGCCCTATCGCCCCCTCCTCGTTTAGTGCTGGTATCACTACCGTTACGTCGTCCTTAACTACCGACACGGCCCCCTAGCCCAAGAACTTAAACACTAGTGAGGTAGGAGACACCGAGGCGCAAGAGCCCCTCAACAGAGTCAAGCAAGTCCTGCAGATCACTCCTCAGAGCCACGAGAGCGCCGTAAAGTAGGGCCCTACCCCTCAGAGTCTCGAGCTCGACGAGAAGAAATATCTCTCCAAGGATTCTACCCAGCACTTTCGACTTGACTACACCCCTCCAGACTGACGCAGCTCTTAGTAGAGCCCTAGGCTCGGGTATGAGGGACCTCCAGAACCTCACTCTAACTGCCTTCCTCACGTAATACATAACCACATTGCCGCCGATTACCCTAGGGAGGAGCACCCTCTCTAAATGCCTTAAGACATCCTCGCCAGCTTTCCTAGGTAGGTGCGGGAGGGTCTGGGGACCCATCAAAACGCGACTCCCTTAACTTTCCTCAAGCAAGGAAATATAAACTTTACCCTCACGACACCAAGCTGAAGATCCATGGACCCGGTATTACTGCTCTTTACTAGCTTATCTAAGTCTACCATATCATCCGCCTCCCTCGAGAGACCTCATCCGCCGTCTAGAGCCCGGAGGCATCCCCCCACCGGTGAGCATAGTAAGGTCGGAGAAGGAGTCTTTAGGTTTACGGGCGCTGGAGGCATACTAAGGAGTGCGAGACCATCGAAAGAGCCTAACGCAACTGTTTCGGGTTTCATATCTGTTCATATTGGTTGATGTATATGGGAACTCTTATAGATGTCTCTAGAGCTTCATATAGCGGAAGTGGTCTCGATGAGGGATCGAGAGCCCCGGGAGACTCCCCCGAGTTACTAAAGATTTGGGGCGTCCGGGATCACTCTGGACGCCCCTAAGGGTGGAGCAGACCCAAGACCGATGCGGGGTAGCGAGGATGAGGCAATGAAATCAACAGATACAAACCAACACAGATGCTGAACCCCTTAGGGGTTAGGTGTATACACTCCAAAACGTCGCTGGGGTTCCTTGAACGTAGGGGTAGGCTAGGAAGCGGGGACTGTAGAGTATTCTGCTGCGTTGGGTGTGGGTTCACAGGAAATGGGTATGTATCTACATGTTCTTAGAATACCCGAGGTGTGGGGGTTGCGAGATGTTCCTGAACGCCCGGGGGGTGAAGCGTGAGACAGGTGTAGAGAGCAAGAGTGAGGCAACGCTGTGCGGCTATATAAAGCGTTTGGCATGGGTAGTGTCGTGTGGTGGAAAGCTATATAAAGCTTTCGAAGCGCAGATCTGATTGAAGGTTGTAAAGATGGTCAGCACCTTCCACAGTTCGGGCCTGGCAGAGAGAGCTTTGTGCTCGATGTTGGTGGGAGGTCTAATCGCCTTCCTTGTACTGACTTCAGCTACTCAGGTGCTGTTGGTAAGCTCTCAGCAGGAGATCTACGCCAGCATATTCGACTACATTAAGAGAGAGCCCTGGATGGTGCCGGGGGGCACTCTAAGGATACCCATGATGGCTGAAGCGGGTACTCTCAACCCTCTAACGTTCACTACATCCTGGGAGGCTATGATCATCGACAACGTCTACGATACTCTAGTGATTCTAACCCCGGACATGAAGTTCGCAGGGAGACTTGCTAAGAGCTGGGAGCTCTTACCCGATGGAAGAACGTGGGTCTTCCACCTCTATGAGAACGCTAGATGGCACGATGGTAGCCCGGTAACGGCTAGAGATGTAGAGTTTACGTATAACCTCCTAGCAAGGGTGGGCAACAAGACCAGATGGGCAGGTCAAGCAGTTCTCATAGAGAAAGCGGAAGCTGTAGACGACTACACAGTGAAGATATACCTCAAGCAGCCTTACGCACCGTTTTTGCTGAGGATAGCTGAAAGAATATACATACTCCCCGAGCACACGTGGTCCAACATAGATGACGTCGTAGGGTTTAAGAACGAGAACCCCATCGGCTCAGGCCCGTTCGTCTTCGTAGAGCACGTACCTCAGCAGTACTTTAAGCTTAAGGCAAACCTGAACTACCACCTCGGTAGACCTCTGGTTGACGTGGTAGTGCTACCAATAATATCCGACCCAGACGCCATGCTACTAGCATTTTCGAAGGGAGAGATCGATTCCGTAACATGGAGCATACCTTACGCAAGCATAGACAGAGTTAAGGCCGTCCCAGAGGCTAGGATACACGGTGTAACCGAGTACGGAGCTAGGTTCATGTACTTCAACTGCCAGAGGTACCCAACGAACGCAACCCTGTTTAGACAGGCAGTCCACTACCTGATCAACATAACAGAAGTAGTAGAGGTCATATACCTCGGCTATGCCCTCCCAGGTTCTCTAGGTAGACTGCCACCCTCATTATCCCCCTGGGCTAACCAGAACCTACCACCAAAGGAGAAGCTTTACCCATTCAGCCTAGACAGGGCTAAGCAGTTGCTGGATAGAATGGGCCTTAAGGACGTGGATGGTGATGGGTGGAGAGAGACTCCAATAGGAGAGAAGCTGAAGTTGACTGTATATTCACCTGTCTATGACCCATTGAGAGTCAGGTGGGCAGACATAATAGCGTCCAACCTTAAAGCTGTGGGTATAAACGTAGAACATCAACCACTAGAGTGGACTACTCTAGTAGCCAAACTGGATAGCGGAGACTTCGACATGCTCGTGATAGGCGGCATCGGAGACTTAGACCCCGACATACTATACGATCTCTTCCACACAAAAGGTGGCTGGAACAACGGCAAGTGCTCGTTCCCCGACCTCGACGAACTCCTCGAAAAGCAGAGGTTCGAGACCGACCTCAGCGAGAGAATAAGGCTAGTCTGGAAGGTTCAGGAGAGGCTAGCGGAGTACGTGCCCCTGCTCAACGCTGTCCATCAGCAGTTCCTCTTCGCTTATAGAACCGATAATTTTGACGGGTGGGTACTAGGGCCGTTCCTGTCTCCCGACAACTTCTTCAGCTATATGAACCTCTACAGCGTAAAGCTAGCTAAGAAGCCTGAAACTCCCACCCCCACTCCGACAACAACCCCAACTACTACACCACTAACGCCGATAACAACCCCCACTCCAGCAACAACCCCTGTTAGCGCGTCACCCACTCCAACACCTACTCCTGTACCACCCGCAGCAGACTACACGTGGGCTATTGTAGCAGCTATAGTTATCGTCGCCTTAATAGTCGCAGCATTCCTCCTAGTGTTCAGGAGAAGGTGATTTAATCGTGGTAGCTCTCTCGAGGTACATAGCAAGGAAAGTCTTAAGTAGATTCGCAGTTTTTTTCGTAGTCTTAACGGTATCGTTTATTATACCCAGGCTTATGCCTGGAGGAGCTTTCGCCTACTTAATAGAAAACCCAAATATTTCCCCGGAGTTTAGAGTAGCGCTAATTAGGCAGTTTGGGCTCGATAGGCCGCTATTAGAGCAGTACTTGTGCTTTCTTCGCGAGTTTTTCCTGAATGGAAACCTTGGGATATCCTTCTACTACAAAAAGCCTGTAATGAGCGTCATTGCGGACGCTCTTCCGTGGACTCTAATACTAGTTACGGGTTCTACCGTTGTTTCAGCCATTCTCGGCATATATTTAGGCTTCAGCACAGCTGGTCGAAGGGGTAGTCTGCTCGATAGGACCTCATTTAATGCGTCAATGTTTTTTAGGTCCATGCCGGCCTTCTGGCTGGCACTAGTACTCCTTGTTTTTCTGGGCTACGAACTCGGAGCGTTTCCCCTCTATGGTGCGTATACCTACGGGAGGGTTTACGAGTCGCTTCTCGAGTATGTTGCTGACGTTGCGTACCACCTTTTCCTACCGTTCTTAACCCTCGTCATCTTAAGCACATCAGTCTACTTGGTGCTCTCTAGGAACTTAGCGGTCGACGTTTTAACGGAAGACTTCATTACGGTTGCTAGAGCTAAGGGTCTTCCGGAGAGAGCTGTACTCTATAGGCACGCCCTAAGACCTGTGTTAAGTCCCCTACTAACTATCACAGCAATCGACCTAGGGTACTCAGTTGGCGGAGCTTTAATGGTTGAAACGGTCTTCTCTCTACCTGGTGTTGGCAAGTTGATGTACGATGCCGTGCTCATGACAGACTACCCTCTATTATTAGGGATAGTGATAATGACTTCCGCAGTTACTTTAATTCTCGTAACACTCGCAGAAACCCTAGCGGCTGTAGTTGACCCGAGGATTAGACTCGGGTGAGCTTCGTGAGGCTACCCCAGCCTATCAGGATAATAATTAAGTCTAAGACAGGCATAGCTGGTTTGGTACTAGTAGCTATACCTATCGCTATGGCCTTCCTCCCCCAGTATATCGCTCCCTACGACCCGTTCAAGAGGGTTGCTAAACCCTTCTTACCTCCTACCCCGCAACACCTCCTTGGGACTAACGACATTGGTCAGGACATATTCAGCGAGCTAGTCTATGGGGCAAGGATATCCTTGTCTGTAGGCCTCTCCGCTTCCGTAGCCACAGTAGTTCTTGGAACTCTAGTAGGCTTAGTCTCAGGGTACTTCGGGGGGTTGCTGGACGAGGTGCTCATGGCAGTAACGGACACTTTCCTTCTGATCCCCGTCCTCCCCTTCATGATTCTCTTATCGGCCATCATGGGGCGTGGCTACACTAATATAGTGGTGGTCATCACCATATTTGCGTGGCCAGGTGTGGCACGCTATATAAGAGCTCAAGTTCAATCACTCAAGGCTCAGCCCTACATTGAGGCAGCTAAGAGCTGTGGTGCTAGTACAGCAAGGATACTCATCAAACACTTGCTCCCACAGGTAGCTCCTACACTGGCAGCCTTAGTAATGCTGAGGGTTGGGGGATCCATGATCGCGGAGGCGGCTCTCAGCTTCCTTGGGCTGGGGGACCCAGTTCAGAAGTCTTGGGGAACCATGGTCTACTGGGCTAGAAGGTCGGGCGCTATAACATCTGGAGCGTGGTGGTGGGTGACTGCGCCAGGTCTTATGATAACACTCACAGTCCTAGGATTTACTCAAATAGGCTACGTCTTAGAGGAGTACTACAATCCGAGGCTTAGGAGAAGGTAAGGCGAGCTCTGGTTTTTTACTAGTTTGGAGGAACTAGCTCACTTTTACGGTCACTCACTATGTGAGCCAGCGCGCTTCCCAAGCTACCACTATCTTTGTGCGAGTTTTGGTGTGATTACCTTCAGTAAGCCGTTTCCAACTAGGTTTACGCTAACGATTGTGTAGACTAGGAACGCTCCCGGCACTAGGGAGATCCACGGAGCCGATATGATGTATGGCTGCCCTTCGTAGATTATCCTGCCCCAGCTCGGGTAGTTTGGGTCGCCTAGGCCTAGGTAGCTCAAACCCGCCTCCATTATTATAGCAGCACCTATCTCCAGTATCGTGTAAGCTAGTGCGGGAGGTATTGCGTGGGGTACTACGTGCTTGAAGAGTATGCGCAAGTCTCCGCAGCCGATGGCTTTAGCTGCCTCAACGAATAGCCTCTCTTTTACCGACATGACTTGGGCCCTCATTATCCTAGCTATCATAGGCCACGTCGTTACGGCTATGACTACTACTAGCAAGTAGATACTGCTTCCGAAAACAACTAGGAAGACGAGGGCAAGGAAGAACGCAGGGATTACCTGGAATACGTTTATTAGGCTATCTATAGCCGTACCCACTCTACTGCGGAAGTAGCCCGATATCGAGCCGAGTACTATCCCTATTACTGAAGCTAGACCGGCTGCGCAGAGACCGATCATGAGCGAAACTCTCGCTCCCCACAGAACCCTCGTCAGCATATCCCTCCCCAAGTGGTCGGTGCCGAAGATGTTCCTCGAAGAGGGTGGCGTGAGCCTCGGAAACTCCATGGAGTTGAAGTAGGGTAGACCCATGTATGGCACGCATATGGCGAGGACACCTATAGTGAACAGCATTGCTAGCCCCACAGTCGACTCTCTCGTTGAAACGAGGGCCCTACACGCACCTCTTACTAGAGAAGTGAGAGTAGTTAATCTAACCATAGCAAGTCACCTACCCGTCTTTACCCTAGGGTCGAGGACTCCGTAGACGACGTCGAGGACTTTACTTATAGATACTATAGCTGTAACGATGGTTGCGTATATCCCCATGAGGACCGGGTAGTCGCGCTCCCTTATCGAGTCCAACAGCAACCTCCCCATACCCGGCCAGCCGAACACGTTCTCTATGAGTGCTGCACCAGCTAGAGAGAAGCCCAGCCTTATGGCTAGTAGCGTTATTGGTGGGAGAATCACGTTTCTGAGTATGTGCTTCCTGAAGATCTTGCTGTCATCTAGACCCACAGCCCTAAAAGTAGTTACGTAGTCTTCAACTAGCTGCTGGACTGCGGAGTCTCTCACAGTCTTGAAGTAAGCCGGTATGAGGATTAGAGTGAGGGCTAATATAGGTAAGAAAGCGTGGTACGCTATATCTAAGTACAGCATTACTCCAGTCTTAGGGTTCTTTAGATCCATGAGGCCTGCGACTGGGAAGAGCTTCAAGTGCACTCCGAACACTAGCATCAAGACTATCCCGAGTAAGAAGCCTGGCACAGAGTTAAAGATGAAGGTAAAGACCGTTAGAGCAGTGTCTGTGCTTCCCCCCTGCTTCCTAGCTGCCAGCAACCCGAGGAGGGTTCCAACGACGAAGGCTATTATATTGCTAGTTATCGTTAGAGAGAGTGTGAGCGGGAGCCTCTCGACTATCAGCTGGGCTACCGGCCCTCCAAACCTGTAGGATCTACCTAGCTCACCACGGAGTAGGTTCGATATGTATATGAAGTATCTGTAGTAGAGTGGCTTGTCCAACCCCCACAGTTTGGTGTAGTACTCTACTACAGCTGGAGATAGAAAGACTGGGTCCCCAGCAATAAAGTATATTGGGTTTCCGGGGGCTAGGTTTATTAGAAAGAAGATAATCGTGAGTGCGGCTATTATAGTAAAAAAGCCTTCTACTGTTTTCTTTACCGCATACCCTACTATGCTCATCTTCTCTGCTTACCTCTTCCTCCTGGTCAGCGCTAAAGCTAAGACTGCGACTATCACGACGGCAACGCCTGCCGCAACTGGTAGTAGCGGTACGGCTTCCGGAGCTGCTGTAGTAGGCTGTGTGGTTACCGTAGTAGCTGGTGTAGTAGTGGGTGTTGTAGCTGGAACTCCCTTTGTCCACCACACTTGAGCATGTACGTTGATGCCTACCTTGCCTGGCAGTTCCCAGTAGAAGCCTTTCCACTCCGTTTTAGATATGTAGAATCCCACTACATCTACCAGCGGGAAGTAGGGTAGCTCTTCAGCGAATACCTCCTGCGCTTTCCAGTAAAGCTCTTTTCTGACGTTGGGGTCAGCTTCCTTTGCAGCTCTCTCCAAGAGGTCGTCTGTTACTGGGTTAGAGTAACCGGGTAGGTTGTGGGTGCCCTTAGATGAGAACCTTAAGTGCATGTTGTGGGGGTCTGGCCCCCAGAAGCCGTCAGTTATTGACATATCGAAGTCCTTGTCCTTATAGGCTTTCTCTTGGAATGCTCCAAGCTCTAGTATCTCTATGCTTAGTTCTATTCCCACCTTACGCAGGTTCTCCTTAATTACTTGAGCCATTGCCTCTGTTTGAGCACCCTGCCATATCACTAGTTTCAGTTCGAGCTTCCTGCCGTCGGGTAAGTATCGCATCCCGTCAGCCCCCTTCCTGTAGCCCAGCTTATCAAGCATCTCTTCGGCTTTAGCAGGATTGAACTCCGGCTCTTTAGCGTTCGGGTTGTGGGCCCACGCTATAGCGGGTACGTACATACCCTTAGCTACAAACCCATAGCCACTGAAGGCCTTCTCAACGATCTCTGTCCGGTTGATGGCGTAAGCAATGGCGAACCTAAAGTCTTTGTTTAGCGTCAGTCTACCCTTTTCCTGAACCATGTTGTACGCCATGAAATACCTACTAGGCATGGGCCTCGCTAGAACTAGTACCCCGGGTGTAGCGTTTATCCTAGGTATCTCACTAAGTGGTGGTGTAACGGTGAGTACGTCACCCTCTCCAGCGAGGAATGACTGCATAGCAGCAACTGCGTCAGGTATTATTTTAAATATAAGCTTTTCTATACACGGAGTTCCGGCGTGATAATCTCTGTTCGCCTCTAGGATTATGTGGCTTCCTTTAACGTACTCAACGAACTTGAAGGGTCCTGTTCCAACAGGCTTATATAGCTCGGGGATGTTCGGGTCCATCCAGTCTGCGTACTCCGTCTTGTTATAGAGATGTTCCGGTAAAACGAAGGTTCCATACCATGCTAGAAAGCCTAAGAACGGTGCGTTAGGCTCCGCAAACTTGAATTCTGCGGTATAGTTGTCCTTACACATGATCCCCTCAAGCATGTCTAACTTTAAGTTGCTATACGCCACACCTTTATACTTCTTCATAGCTTCAAACGTGTACTTAACGTCTTTACACGTAAATGGAGTGCCGTCGTGCCACTTGGCATCCTTCCTCAAATAGAACGTGAAGGTCCTACCATCTGACGAAGATTCCCAGGACTCTGCCAGGTCAGGTATTACGTTGTAGTTGAAGTCTAAAGTTACTAGCTTATTGAAGAGATTGGAAGCGACAGCATATAGGGGGTCGTCAGCCTTAGCGTCAGGGTTAAAGCTCTTCGGGTCACCCATGTGTATTATGACTAAGCTCCCACCTTTGTAGGGGCACTGTATAGAGCCAACTGAAGCGTAAGTCACAGACGTGTTAAAAGCAGCAAATAACGACAGAACTAGCGTGGCAAGAACGAGCTTAGAGAGGACTCCATTCGTTTATACCACCGTAATTAGGTTGGCATAGAGTATTTAAACCTTTACTTACTTACATACCGAGAAGCTGTTTTACTGGTAATGTTTACTGTGTTTTCGTAGGGGTTTCTGTGCTGGTGATAAAGCCAGTGCTCAAACGGTTTTGGTTGGTGTAAGCTACGCTATAAACTGTTTAGAGAATGAGTATTCGGTAGCTGTAAGTGCGAGCTTCGTGTCGTTAGGCCCGAACGACGCCCAAAACTCCTACGTGAGGTAGCTAATAGTAGCCGTAAACCGCATGACTGAGTTAAGTCCTCTCTAGAAAAACAGTGGTTTAATGACTTAACTGAGTTAAGCACCTTCTCTTTAGTTGTGCTGTACTGCTGTTCAACTACTAGGCTTTCCGAATCCCAGATGTTTCTCGAACCATTCGAGCATTATCTTGTACCTCTTGTACCTCGCTCTAGGCTTTCCGGTCCACGCAAAAGTGTGCCCTCCTTCTCTAAATAGAGCTAGGGCGGATTCCTTGTTGAGGTGCTTTAGTGCGGTGTGCATAGCTATCGACTGGTCTATGAAGCACCTGTAGTCGTTCATGCTGTGTATGAAGAGTACTGGTGTCTTGACGTTCTCCACGTAGTATATAGGGGACTTCACCTGGAGAAGCTCTGGTTCACTAAACGGTGTAGCACCTATCTGGTCTGGGACGAAGTAGAACCCGATGTCAGTTACCCCATACTCCGTAAGCCACATAGAGATCCCGTTTTGTGATACAGCAGCTTTAAACCTATCTGTCCTCGTCACTACCCAGTTGGTCATGAACCCTCCGTAGCTTAGCCCCGTAACACCCACTCTCTCAGGGTCTATCCCTGGCTCCAGAGATAGAGCGTAGTCTAGACCTTCTAGTATATCCTCGAGGTCTCTCTCACCGTACTTTAGCCTTATGTCTGCGAAATCTTCTGAATACCCGTCGCTACCTCTAGGGTTGATGTACAGAACGTAGAAGCCCCTAGAAGATAGAAGGTGGAACTCGAACATAAATGCGTAGCCGAACTTGCTCTTAGGGCCTCCATGTATCTCTAGTACAGCTGGGCTCCTCCCCCCAGATTCAAGTGCTTTAGCGATAGGGGGCAGGACCCACCCCTCTACTTCAACACCATCACTAGCTATAAAAGCCATCCTCACAGGTCTAGCCAAACCCACCTCCCCCACCCAGTTGTTGTAGTCAGTAAGCTTCCTCCTTAGCGCTGACTCTAGGTCTTGGACGTAGAGTTCTGGAGGAGACACTGGGTCAGACATCACGAAGACCAGGCTACTCCCCGCTAAATCGAACTCCTCCACAGATATGTCGCCGCAGATAACTTCTTTGTGACCTCCGCTGTAAGACCACGAGTAGACGCAGTACCTACCTCCAACGCTCAGAGGGTAGTAAACAGTGTTACCCGCTACTCTGGGTCTGGGCACAGAGGAGTTAGGACCTCTAACATCGCTATATAGCCTTCTACCTAGTCCAAAACCCATCGGAGCCTCGTAGGCGAGGCTAGTGCCGGTAGCTAGGTTAACTAAGAGGAGCTTTAAGTGAGAAGCAAAACCTCTCTCCATACGGTGGGCTGAAACAGCAGCTAGGGAACCTCCCACAGAGACACCCTCCACTACATACTCCTCTCCACTAAGTAATGGGCTGACTGAGTGAGACCTCAAATCTAGGAGGTACAGCCTAGAGAACATAGGCCTGTGGCTGTCTTCCGAGACTGCTATTAGGGCCTGAGAGCACTGACTATCTACGTCGAACGCAACAATGTCACCTTCAGCAACCTCGACAGGCTCCATGTAGCCGGAGTTAAGGAATACTCTATACAGCCTCCTAGTAGAGCCGCAGATGAAGCCCATGGAGTCAAACCAGAGCCGTATATCCTCTGTGTAGACGTAGTCCTCGTCTAGCGGGGCAACAGAGTTCCTCAGTAGGAAGTAGCCAACACCGTTATCGCACACTCTGTAGTCTAGCACAGGCCTATCGAAAGACACGAGAACCACTTCGCTCCCAGAGGACGCCTCCACCAGCTGTTGAGTGCCGTCGTCACGTATCCTCAAGTAGTACAGCCTCTTACCGCTGGGAGACCACCTACCCAAGGCATCTCTAGGACCGCTTGAGGCGTACAGCCTCCCACCACTAGCGAGGTCGTAAACTTCAACCCAGCTTCTATATGTGTTTTCACGCAGTAACGGCCTAGTAAACGTAGCTACTGCCCTAGACCCATCCGAGCTGGCGGAGACCTGAGAAGGACTCACAAAATACTCGAAGTCACTAATCTGAAACCCTCTACTCAAGGTATCACCGGCTTATGTCCGAGGTTAGAGTAATAAGCTCTATCAGTTAAGCTGTGCTGCTGACGGTAGTAGGTCGGCTAACTTGAGCTAACAAGCTGTCTGTATAGAGCTGTATAAATTCCAGCAGCTAGCTGTATCTTTACTAGCTTGTCTATGTCTATTACCACGTACCTTCTATCCTCTTCGAGGAGTCTCAGAACGTCTTCGAACCTTACTTCAACTTCTTCCAGCAAAACTTTCAGGACTGACTTGTTGGAGTGCTCTGACTCTCCTCTTAGAAGCCTCAACAGCATTCCGAGCATCAGTAGCGAGTAGAACTTAGTTACGTAGAGACTGTCGAAAGCTTCTGCTACTACGGCCTTCCTACTCAGAGACGGATCTGTAGTAGCCCACCTCTTCTCTGCTTCTATGGCTTTTGGAGTAGTACTCACGAAATACTCTATAGATTCCACTAGCAACCCCATCTCGCTACAGACATCTTTCTTGACGACGTGTTCAGTAGCTCTTTCCCAGACGTTCTTAATGAAGGTGTAGACGCTTTCCCTCCATTTGATAGCTTCTAAAATGGCGTCTCTCCTCGTGATCTCTGACTCACTTAGGTCCTCGATTCTGGGGTCATAGAGGTATGGTACTTCCGTCACTAGCTCTACGACTGACTCATTTAGCTCTCGAGCGTAGTCGAAGCTGCTACCACCGTGCTTAATTACTTCGAGTGGATCCATGCCCTGAGACTCAAGAAAATCGTAGTAGTCTCTAACTGAGACCATCCGGTAGACAGCCTTCGACAGAGATCGTGCCCAAGGTACTTCCGGCTCTCCGAGGCTTAGAGGAACGCCCAGAATCTTTGGGTAGAGCTGGAAGATCGGGTAGAGGAGGGGTGCTTCGGTAGTGATGTAGTAGTAGACACCGCCGAAGCCAGCGTTGTGGAGACTGTATATGAAGTCGGGTTTGTAGGTGTCTATTAGGTTCATGAGGGCTCTTGTCCCCGGTGTCGGGCTGTCGAATCGATACCTCTTGTATCTTACCGGAAAGCTCCACTCGATCTGAACGTTCCCGGCCGGTCTGTAGTAATTCTCTGCGTACGCCCCAATGGTGAACGGCTTCTTGAGCCACCCTTCGTTCATCTTGAGCCCGTCCACGTCTACAGCCTTGACTACTATCCACTTATAGTCGAGGGCTTTCCTAACGTCCTCGTTAGAAGCTAGAACACTAGTTAAGTACTCGAGTGTTAGGGTCCCGACAGGCTCGTTTGGGTGCGGAGCTCCAAAGAGGAGTGCCGTCTTGGACCCTCTACCCACGATAAGTGCTCTAATCCTCTCACCGCACCTGCTCCTCCCAGCTTCCATCACTCTGACTACGTCTCCATACTCCTTAGCTAGAGCGTCTGTAGACTCCTCGAGCTCTCTAAACGTCATGAAGGTCCTGTAGCTAGGTACTCTCTCCACGACCTCGCCGAGAACATCTACGGAATCCTTATCCAACAACTTAAGTCACCGTAAATTATGCTAGAAGCTAGTTTTATAACCCGTAATCAACTACTGCAGCATCTTAACCTAACTCTCTCTTGCTCTGCGGTTAGAACAGGTTAGGCACGATCGTCCCCTACCGACTGAGAAGCAGAGAGGACCTCGAGCATCTAAGCAGGAAGAGAACGTATGTGACAGCTACGCAGAGGAACGGCATCAACTGCTGTAATGCTAGGGGAACCTGAAACAACTGTGGGGCGAGTCCTAAACGCCGATATATAGAGTCTCCCTGAGTCAGAACGTGATCAATAATTTCGCAAGAAAACGGGTCTCCGAACTTCTCAGCTACCTATGATGGCTTCGGGAGCCCTCCTAAGCCATCTCTATCCGGAGCTTGCTAAGCCAGCGTTAGAGTACCATGCTAGGGTGTGGTAAGATGAGAGTTACGGCACTGCCTCTACTTCCTTTGCTCCAGCTATATCTAGGCCGCAACTACAGCTTGGCGGAGTGTTTGTCTCTAGTGCTCCCCGATACTTCTCGATCTCCTCGCATCGAGGGCTTTCACAAAGTGTGCGGATCGCAACACCCCATCTCTCGGCTTTGAAAGTGGAGTGAGGAACTCTCAGGGGTAGACAGCGAATTCTTAGGCTACTCTCCTCACTGCTGATGCGAGCCTCTCCGCAAACTTCTCTAGAGTGAGCTCTCTAGCCCTCTCGAGAGACTTCTGAGAGTAGAGCCTCCACAACTTCCCGTCGGTTAAGAGTTTCGCTAGAGCCTCCACAACTTCCTCCTCGCTGCTGTACCCTAGACCGACGAGACCCTCGGAGACGAGGTCGCTCCACGTGCCCCCGGATTTGTGTACAACAGTAGGTAGTCCTCTCGCCATAGCTTCTGTTACGGCAATACCCCAGTGCTCGTTTACTGTCGCGTGGAGGAATACCCTAGAGGAGTCTAAGGCCTCGTTCACGGTGTTCCTAGGAGCGTCCGCTATAAGGTAGACGTTGGCTTCGGCTTTAATGGACCTCGAGACCCTGAGGCCGGCCCTCCTGGCTAGCCAATCAACCCTGTTTAAGTAGGATTCACTAGCCCTCGTCCTAGTGCCACCAAAGATGAATAGCTTCACTCCCTCAACCTCCTTCAAGAGCCTAGGCATAACTTCCTCGACTACCCAGTGGTACCTCTTCTCCTCAGAGAACCTACCGACCATAGCAATAGAGTACCTCCTGGAGTCGAAATTCCTCGGCTCAACTACTAGACCTGTACCGGGCGGTATCGGAGGGTTCAGGACCCGGGGTCTCTCACCGTAAAGCTTCTCAACTAAGTCGGCAACCCACCTAGAGTTTGCTAGAACGGCTGAGGCCACGTTGAAGGGGTTCTTCCTCATGAACTTTGGAAGAAGCCTAGCGTAAACCCACCAGTACATGCTCATCGGGAACTTCCTGTATCTCTCCATAACGTATGGGTCCTCACCATAGTAGAGGCCTGACCCCCTGAACCTAGGGTCGACCGAGATCTCAAACGGGAAGTGTACGTACTCAATGAGCTTGGTCTTCCTCTTAATGAGGCCCTCTATGGGTCCATACGTACTGATGTCTATGAAGACCAAGCTGGGAGAGAGCCTCTCGATAGCTTTCTTGACTGAGAAGGGAAGAAGTAACCTATAGTATATACCGAAGGCTTTGAGCTCGAAGCCAAACAGAGAGAGAACATCGTAGTCGCTAAGGTCGATCCCAAACCAGGTCGAGTACATACTTCTGTCAAACCTTCCTACGGACACCAAGGTGGGTCTAAAACCCGCCCCACTGAGAGCGTAAGCCGCTGAAGCGCAGACCAGTTGCCCACCGCCGGGCTGGCCCCAATAGTGGTGGGCTACTACAGCATTCCTCAACTAAGACCCCATATTTAATAGTTACTAAGATAGAATAGCGTCGAACAACCCGTACGCCGTAGCGGCAAGTCTGGGTATAGTATCCTTCCTCGTGAGAGCGACTAGCCCCAGCAGATACCTTGTTAGTGAGACTGAGGCTCCCAGCTTCCTCAACCTCCAGAACATCGCCACCCTATCGTAGTGTAGCCAGAACTCTCCCCAGAAGCCACGGCTCCTAGTCAAGGACCGTTCGTGAGCTATGTGCCACACCTTCGGGGCTCTGCCCACGTCGCTCAATAGGTAGATCTTGTAGCCCTTTCTCACAACATGGTAAGCTAGTGCCTGCTCAAACCAGAGGCACTTTCTACTCCTACCGTAAAGCAGAGTCAGGGGGAAGTCCCTTATTAGCTCGGCTCTGAAGGCCACGTTCGCTCCACAGAGGTTCATGGATAGAGAGACTCCCCGGCATTCTCTGCCACCCATGAAGCCTGCTGACGATATCCAAGCGCAGTAATTCTCTAAGCCCTTTATAGGTGCTCTGTGGGGACCCAGCGTAATACCCTTCCCCGGGAACGATAGCTCGTCGGTCTTGACTGGGTTTCGATTTCCGTCTAGGTAAGCACGAAGGACTACGCCACCAGCTGCTCCAGCATCTGGGTATGAAGTGAAGAACCTTTCGTACTCCAGCACCCACAGTTCGTCGGCTATGGCGTCGTCATCTATGAACAGAACTATGTCTCCCGAGGAGTTTCTATACCCGAGTTCGTAAGCGTCTGCGCAGTTGCCCCCGTAGCTCTGGCGTATCAGCTTGATCGGCAGTAGATTCTCGTACTTTCTAACAACCTCCTCACTGCCGTCACCGCAACTCTTCAGGACTATGACGACCTCGTCCACAGGTCTCAACTGATGCTTCATGCTCTCCAAGCAACTTCTCAGAGCCCAAGACCTGCAATACGATGGCACGACAACCGAGACTTTCACGATCCACCCCCCACTTAAGCCTGTTGATAGAGTACGTTAAAAATTAAACCAAGTTCGCCGAGACCTCTAGAGAGCTCAGTAAATAACTCAATAAGGCTTGAGACCTCTGTGAACCTGCCAAGATCTCTAAAATGCGGGATGAAGGAAGGAGTTACTTTAAGAGAATGAAGTAAAATAACCTCAAGTGCGAACCTCACCGGAAATACTTACTCCTGTAGATCACCTGCAGAGGTCTCACGATGACGTCTATCAATGAAGTAGACGGTTAATAGAGGATTGCTTGCCCACCCGCTTCTAGCGAGGAGCTTCAAGCCTTAACTGCTCAAGATGAAGTGGCATTATAAGAGCAACCCTACATGGAGCTCTGAGGTACGAGACGAGCCATTGAAGAGAGTATATCGTTAAATTCTAAATATAGATACATTGTCAAGATTCGATTAAGAGAGAAAACAAAGGAGTGACCGGACAGCTATAACTAAACCCAGAGACTCGATACATTAATAGTCGGGAAAAGTAGAGTACTAGAACATTCTTTCAACCCCATTTTGAACCAACGACTCCGGTAGTACAATGACAGCATTGTGTAGGTTGACGACTTTAGGGCGAAGTCTTCACGCGAGGACCCGAGAAAAGTACGTCGACCAGTAAAGCAGGGGTTCAGTCCAGATGTTGGCTTATATTGAGTGGTGTCATCGCCTCATACACTTCCCCTATTGGCCTAGGGTTTACATCACCCTTGAGGGCGTTCAACTTTATGCGAGCTGAGTTCGCGACTTGCACAGTTAGACTGTAAAGCAGTCTGGGTTCTGTATATTCTACCGCTCTTATCTTGCTGGATTAGTTGGGGATCCGAGAATAGTCACTACTTAAAGCATAAACTCCCTGCTTCTACTAGGCATGGTGCTGTAGGTCTGAGTGTAGAGTCGCGGTTTTTCTACACGGTTACGAGCAATATCTTGGTTTTCACTAACCATGAGGTGGAGTCGAACAGTTTAAGGAAGCAGTTTTGTAGGTATGTGTTCAGCAGGAACTTGCGGGAATTCTTCAAGCTATCGGACTTAAAGCGTGGAATGGGGCTTACGAATTCTGGGTCAGAGTCTTACTACGTGCTCTTTTCTTTCTAATAAGTCACCAGTATGGGCGTGCTTCCCGGACCGCAGACATCACTGTTCATGGCGTCTCTAACGGGATTTCCAAGTATAAGTACTGAGCAGATCTTCTCTATTCCGCTAACGTACTACCTAAAAGATGCGAAGAGCACGTTTGACTACCGACTTGCTCCACTATCTCTCCAGCTAGTTTAACTAGCTGGATTAAGTGCGAATACCGTAAAGGTCGCTGTCACGAAGCTCGTGGGGTCACGGATCTGAATCCCTTCTTCAGAGTCTCTCAGCTAGATCGAGAGATCGGTGTAGCAGAACCTGTAATCCCAGCTTGTCTTATGCGGAGTTGAACTACCTTAAGCATGCTAAGAGCTATTTAATAGAGTTATGTCTTTACTTGGTGTAGTTAGTTGGTACGTGCGTACGTATCGGTTGATGCGGAGGGACTTCCGGGGATCTTCCACCCATCTCAACTCACTCTCGAAGGCAAGATGTTTCATGAGCTTAGGGAAGTCATGGCTAGAGTCGTGAGGGTTGTTGCTGAAGAGCTGATGAAGCACGGCTACCCTGAGGTGTGGGTTGCGGACAGCCACGGGTTCATGGGCAACCTCCCGTATCTTGAGGTCCTGGACGGTGTCTACCTAGTGCGGGGGTCTCTGAGGTCTGCCTCTATGGTTTACGGTATAGATAGAGGGTTCGAAGTAGCCATGTTTTTAGGGTACCACAGTGCGGCCGCTACGCCTAGGAGCATCGCTGACCACACCTATAGTGGGCTCGCTTTCTATGAAGTGAGAGTGAACGGTGTGAGAGCTAGTGAGTTCTACATAAACGCCCTCGTGGCAGGGCACTACGGGGTTCCCGTAGTCCTGGTGGCTGGAGACGACAAGCTTAGGGATGACGTTCACGAGAAAGCTCCTTGGGCTGTCTACGTCACTATTAAGGAGTCGATCTCGAGGTTTTCCGCCGTTATGAAGCCCATGAACCTCGTAGTCGAGGAGCTTAGGGCAG
>JAWBTQ010000016.1:0-13946 GCA_038841535.1 Sulfolobales archaeon
TCTACGTAACAGAGTCTAGACCCGGTGGTGAGGGCAAGCTCACAGCGTCTTACTTAGGGAGGAGGGGGATCAAGGCACTCTTAGTAGTTGATTCTGCTGTGAGGTACGTTATGAAGAACGTAGATAAGGTGTTAGTGAGTGCCGAAGCTATCGCCGCTAACGGGGCTGTAGTAAACAAGGTCGGGACCTCTGCTCTAGCTCTAGCAGCTAAAGAAGCGAGAGTTAGGGTGTACGTAGTATCCGGTCTCTACAAGTTCGGTACTGAAACAGTCTTTGGGGAGCTCGTAACTATTGAGGAGATGGATAAGCCCGGCCTCGTGATACCCACCGAGAGAATTGGGGAACTGACCCCTTTATTAGGTAAGAGCCTCTACGTTAGAACTCCACTATACGACGTAACTCCTCCTGAGTATATAGACGCTATAGTGACAGAAAGAGGGTTGATAGCACCCCAAGCGTCTATCTACCTCGCACGAGAGCTAGTTGGTTGGCCTAAAGCACATAGAACTCTCGAAGTAATCCTATCCGAGGTGGCCTCCCTGTGGAGGTAGCTGGTTGTAGAGTGCCTGACGAAGTTGTCAGAATCAGGGAGGACATTAGGAGCATGAAGATCCGTGGGGCTGGTAACATAGCGAGGAATGGGGCATTAGCTCTAGCTGTAGCCGCAGAGAGGTTCTGCGGTGAAGATTTAGAGGAGTTTTTGAGGTACATGAAGGCTGTTGCCGACTTCGTCCGTTCTGCTAGACCTACAGCAGTCTCACTACCTAACTCCGTATCCTACGTTATGAGTAGGCTTGAAAAGAGTAATCCACCGTCTGTGGAGGAAGCTAGAGAAGTGGTTGTGAGAGCGGCTCGAGAATTCGTTAAATACTCAGAAAACGCTGTGAAAGTCATTGCTCAGCTAGGTGCGAAAAGAATCGAGAAAGGAGATACCATCATGACTCACTGCCACAGTACTGCGTCAGTAGCTGTAATCCTGGAAGCCCACAAACAAGGGAGAGTAGCAAGAGTCTTCGTTAAAGAGACGAGACCCGCGCTTCAGGGGCTAATAACGGCTAGAGAGCTGGCTAAGGAAGGCGTTGAAGTCGTGCTAATACCTGATTCAGCTGTAAGGTACTACATGAAGAAAGTAGATAAGGTCGTTGTCGGTGCTGATGCTATAGCAGCTAATGGGGCTGTAGTAAACAAGATAGGGACTTCTCTCGTTGCTCTAGCAGCCAAGGAGGCGAGAGCTAGAGTATACGTTGCTAGTGAGTCATACAAGTTCAGTCCGTTCACAATTATTGGAGAACTAGTCCCCATAGAGATGAGAGACCCTACTGAGGTAGTAGATCAGGAGTGGCTTAATGAAAACCAGAACGTTCAAGTACTCAACCCAGTATTCGATGTAACACCACCAGAGTATGTGGACGCTATCATCACAGAGATCGGAGTCATCCCACCTCAAGCGGCTATACTAATACTGGTGGAAGAATACGGAATAACACCGCTGACTGTTGAACACTACCCCGCTCTTCACCCCGACGCCGATTAAGGTTAGTGGCACTATGACTACCTCCTCTTAATGTTCTATGAGGGGATACACGAAGTCCGGCCTCATTCCTATTCATCCGCATACTTAAGTCTGAGGCGACTCGCTGTAGCCATCAACCTTATGAGCTTCCCAGTGGGGCAACGTTGTAAGTCGCGAGTAACTCAAAAGCGCTGAAGACCTTGGCAAGCTGTAGAGCAACACATATATGCTGGAGGTGTGTTAGTACTCTTAAGAGGTGGTGCTAGTGATAGTGCTGGGAGGGTCTGAGGGAGCGCATGTAGGCTTTGAACTGTCTAAACTGATAGGGGCAAGGTACCATGACGTCGAGGTGAAAGAGTTTCCAGATGGGGAGCTTTATGTTAGGATCCCGGTAGATCTGAGTGGTTTAGACGTTGTCTACGTGAACTCTCTAGCTAAGCGCCCGAACGAGCTTCTTGTAGAGACTGTTCTCACTCTAGAGACCATAGCGGACGTAGGAGCTAGAACCATACACGCCGTGCTGACTTACATCCCATACGCAAGGCAGGACACCAGGTTTAAACCTGGTGAAGCCGTTAGTGCTCTAGTAATAGCAAAGCATCTGAAGTCGCTGCGAATAGACCGATTGTATACTTTCGACTTACACTTACACAGATTCAGAGACCCGAGGCACCTCTTCGGCGATAACTTTGTAAACCTTACGGCAGTTAGAGACCTCGTTAGGTACATTAGCGCGTCCCACAAGCTGAGAAACTGCGTTATCGTAGGTCCCGACGAAGAGTCAGAACAGTGGGCTAAAGTAGCATCAGAAGAGCTCGGGGGTCTTCCGTACACAGTCATGGAGAAAAAGAGGATTAGTGCCTCAGAGGTCGTAGTAGAGCCGCGAAACCCCGATATCGTTGCTGGGAGATCGGCGATAGTGGTAGACGACATCATAAGTACGGGTGGCACCATAGTGGAGACAGTTAGAGTACTGAGGAACTTGGGGGTAAGAGAAGTCTACGTTGCTGTAACTCACGCCATACTTGCCGGCAGAGCACTCAGTAAGTTAACCCAACTTGAGCTAGAGGATCTCGTGGCATCAGACACAGTATTGAGTCCGATAAGTAAAGTACGTACAGCTCCGATAATAGCTAGGTCTTTCCTAAACCCGATTAGCCCTTGAGACACGATCTCTTGAGGAGGAAGCTCCGGTAGCTCGTTGCTAAGTCCACTAGACTATTTCGTTTTTATGCTTGTTTATTCAGATGCTTAAGGGTTTTGTAGTGAGTTTAGGTAAGGTCTACGTCGGAACTGCGGGAATACCTAACTCTACAAAGCGGAAGAACACTATTGAGGGAATAAAGAGAGTTGCCGAGCTAGGCCTCAGCGCTATGGAGCTAGAGTTCGTCAGAGGCATTAACTTAACCCCAATAACTGCGGCTAGAGCGCGCGAGGTATCGAAAGAACTCGGCGTTGTCTTAACTGCTCACGCTCCCTACTACATCAACCTCCTCTCGGACAGGATAGACGTGAGGAAGGCATCCATTCAGAGAATAGTGGAGTCAGCTAAGGTCGCTTACATGGCTGGAGCATGGTCTGTAGTATTTCACTCCGGGTACTACGGAAAGTGTGATCCCGAAGAAGCTGTCAGAATAGTTAGAGACTCCCTCAAGCAAGTAGTGAAGACTCTCGCAGACATGGGCGTGAAGGTGTGGGTGAGGCCTGAAACAATGGGTGGTGTGGCTGAAGTCGGTTCATTAAGTGAAGTTCTGTCTATAGTTGAGGGTGTAGAGATGGCTCTACCCGCTATAGACTTCGCACATATCTACGCTAGAAGCATCGGTAGGATAAACGACTTAGAAAGCTTTAGAGAAATTCTTGTAGAAGTAGAAAAACGTCTTGGCTCTGAAGCTCTAAGGAACTCCCACATACACATGTCCGGTATAACGTACGGAGAAAGAGGTGAGAGAGCCCACCTAAACTTCGATGAATCGGAATTCAACTGGGCTGCGGCTGTGGGAGTACTTAAGGAGTTCGATGTCGGAGGAGTAGTGATATCTGAGTCGCCAAACCTAGAGGAAGATGCCTTAAAGATCCTTAGCCTCCTGAGAGTAAGTAAGTAGTAGCTAACGCTAGTGGATACCTTGACGTAGTGTCAGGAGTTCGCTAGTTGCCTTCCCCTTCCCCAGATCTAGCTAGCTCTGGTCTTCGTGTACTTCGATCTCGCTAACTACCGATAGGTCCTTTCTCCTCTTCGCATGTAGCTCCTCGGCCGTTCCCTTAGTCACTATTTCGTAGAGCCTAGCAACCTTCCCCGGGCTAGGCCTGAGGAGACGGCCGAGCCTCTGCACGAACTGCCTAGGCGAGGATGTTCCGGCAACTAGAATACCGACAGTTGCGTCGGGTATGTTCAATCCCTCATCTCCTACAGTAGTAACGACTAGGATCCCTTCTCGCCTCTCTCGGAAAGCTTTCAGGATCTCTTCACGTTTAAGTCCTTCCGTATCCCCAGTTAAAAGCATCCCACCGACTTCTTCAGCTATCTTTCGGGCTAAGTCTACGTAATGTGCGAAGACTATGATCTTAGCTCCCCGCTCTTTTTCAACTACCTCCCTTACCTTCTCCAGCTTAGAGTCACTCATTTGAACTATCTTCCTCATCTCCGTAACTAGCTTGAGAGCCTCTATAGCTCTTCGGTCACCCCTTCTAGCAGCCTCTAGAACATCCTCGAACTTAGCTCCATTCACTAGGTCTCTGTACTTCTTCTTTAGCTCCAGGTACTTCTTTCTCTCGTCAGGCTTGAGACCTACCTTCAAGGTTATGACCTCGTACTGAGCTAAGTAGCCTGCTTCAGCAAGTTCTGACGGTAGCTTATAGTAGACTACACCCCCCATCAGTGGAAATAGCTCTACGTGCTTACCGTCCTCTCTATAGGGAGTAGCCGACAAACCCAGCCTCTTAGGTGCTGGAGACCCTAGCGCTATCGCCTTAAACTTCTCTGCGGGTAGGTGGTGTACTTCATCAACCACTAGGAGGCCGAAGTGAGGAGCCAGCCTGCTTATGTACCTAAAGGCAGACTGGTACGTAGTTATAGTAATAGGGGCCAACCTCTTCTCCTCTGAGTAGTAAAAACCGATCATCTCCGGAGGTACGTCCGTTGCCTTGAGGAACTCTTCGTACCACTGCTTAACGTGGTCTTTAGTTATAACGACTATTAGCGCTCTCTCCCTAGTTTCCGCTATTGCCGCTATAGCGACTAGAGTCTTCCCCGAGCCCGTTGGGAGCGCTACCACACCCCTGTGAGAGTTCTTAATCCACCTATCTACAGCCTCCCTCTGGTAGTCCCTTAAGGCAACTTTTAGAGAGACCTGCGTTCCCAGCTCAACTCTAGTTAAAAAACCAGTTCTATCAACTACTCTAATCCCGTACTTCTTTAGTGCCTCTACGAAGGAGCTGTAGTAGTACGGGTGGAGGACGAAGAGCTTGCCCTCACGCCTATACTTCAACTTGAACTCAGAGAAAGCCTCCCTTAAGTCCTCCCCTAGAAAGAAGTTGAACTTTATGCACACGTAGTTCGTACAGTACGTTAGGTCAGCAACCTTACTCGACGGAAAGAGATCCCTTAGTAGTGCCTCGTCAAATTCCGCCCCAACATCGTTTAGTAGAGTAACTATTTCCTCTACGTCAACTTTCTCTTTAGCCACCTTACTCTTACTAACTCTAAAGATTGAGCAACCACCTTCACGACCTACGTAGTCTGTGTACTTAATTAGCTCCTGAAATTCTTCCTCAGATAGCCATCTACACACACGTACTTCTAGAGATTTCAACAGCTATACCACTCCACCATGTGAGTGTGAACTATTATTTAAACACTCAACTCGTCGACACCGTCTCTCTTAGCTACAATGTCGCCGTCACTCAACAGTACTAGCGGTTCTTCTATCTCGACTTCAGTACTTGATTCAACAGATGTCCTGAGTACTAGAGTCAGTATGAGGTAGTCACCAACTTTACTAACCTTTACTTTCCTAACCACACTGCGAGTTAGAATGTCGGACACAACATCGCTCTTTCTCGCTGATTGAAGGGAACTAGTAACGCCCTTAGTCATGCTTAGAACTCTTAGAGATAGCGGTTTATCTAGACTGACTAAAACGACTAGAGTGGCGAGTACCACTATGGTAGCTATTACTACATACTCCAGCTCCAACACCTACTCAGATGCTACGAGAGCCGTTTCTTTAAAGCAGTAAGTTAAATCGCTACTTAGAAGCAGTTCCTCAATAGAACACTGCGGTAACTACTAAGGTGATGTTCTACGAGGTTTTACAGGTTTCTACCGTGTATAACCCGAGAATCAATTAGAAGTAGCTGTGGTCTAGCGCAGCCATTAGTGTTATAGAGAAGGTGGCCCTAGCTCCAGTGGCGAGAAGTTCGAGAGTCTTGGAGCCAGAACGTTGTCAAAGGGCTTTCGTTTGAGTTGAGCGTAGAAAAGCTTATAAGGCCATACTAATTAATCAATACGAACCAAGTCAGGTGATAAGAAATGAGTGGTCCAACACCCGCAGCTACAAACGTAGTCCTAGTAGGTAAGAAGCCTGTAATGAACTACGTAATGGCGACACTAACTCTGTTACACCAGGGAGTTCCTGAGATAGTGATAAAGGCTAGGGGAAGAGCCATCAGTAAGGCCGTAGATGCTGTTGAAATCGTGAGGAGTAGGTTCCTACCCGATAGAGTTGAGGTAAAGGACATTAGGATCGGGAGCCAGGTACTAACCACTAGCGACGGCAGGCAGTCTAGGGTCTCAACTATCGAGATCATCTTAGCGAAGAAGGGCTAAGAACTTCGTAATAACGCAGGCGAAAGCTAAGCAGTGTTTTTAGATGAAGATAAAGGAGTTAAAACTCCCCGCACTTCAGGTAGCGCTTGACTTCACTTCTCTTAATAGAGCTATCGAAGTCTTAAGTAGAATTAGCGATTTGGATATAGGTATAGTCGAAGTCGGGACGCCGCTGATCAAGTCAGAGGGAGCGAGGTCTATATCGAGAGTTAGGGAGCTCGCTGGTGGAAAACCGGTACTTGCTGATACTAAGACCGTCGATGTGGGTGCTCTTGAAGCAGAGATAGCCATTAGAGCAGGTGCCGACTTTCTGACAGCTATAGCATCAGCTGACGATGCCGTTATAGAGTCTGCTGCTAGAGCTGCTTGGGAACTCGGTGGTGATCTAGTAGTAGACTTCATAGGGTTTAGAGGGGATGTACTAAGCAGAGCTAGAGAGCTAAGTGAGGTCGGCATATCGTCAGTAAACATACACGTAGGTATAGACGTCCAGAGATCACTCGGGCTTACGGCTACCGACATGCGCATCTTAGTGAAGCGGCTCTCAGCTGAGTTGAGTGGTTTAGTTATATCTGTGAGCGGTGGAATCAAACCAGAAGACATCCCGCAGCTCATAGATGCGGGAGCACAGATAGTCGTTGTTGGAGGAGCTATAACTAGGTCATCTGACCCGAGGGAAGCGGCAGTAAAGTGCCTAAAAGCGCTCAAGCGTATCAGATAGCAAACCAGTCCCACGGCTTACCTCAAGTTCTTGGATTATGTTGGTGGTAGTTAAACTCTTCGATGTATGATGGTGTTTAACTCATTATTGCCGTAGACTTAGCTACAAATATATTTCTAGAACTGAATCTAGTAGTGTGTTAACCATGGCTAAGCTGAGTAAACTAATACTGGTAACAGCTGACCACCACCCGCTTCACAAGTACTTTAAGGAATTAGCTGAGGAGTTGAGTAAGAAGTATGGAGTTCCCCTAGATGTTAGAGTAGAGGACTACCTATTTCTGATAGAGCATGGAGATACAGACGAGTACGGAATGGCGTGGTTGCCTCAGCTGCTCGCAGAGCTAGATTCTGGAGAGATAGTCAAGGTCTTAACGAAGCCCGTCCTAGACTCCATGGGGAACATAAGCAAAGACAACGATCTAGGTACTTCAATAGTGAATATAGAGAAAGCCACTACCGGAAAGTAGAGTAAAAGTTTTTATGAAACTACGCAGTGTACTTAGTGCCAAATTTGTTTAGGTAGGCTATCTCCTCTAGCGGTCTTCTCGGCCTAGGCTGCGGCTTTTCCGCCGGGTAGCCGAGTGCTACTATAGCTATGGGGACGTAGTTCTCGGGGAGGTCGAGAAGCTTTTGAATATCCTCAACGTTTCTTAGAGTCTGTAGCCAGACTGTACCTAAACCTAGAGCGTGTGCTGCGAACATAACGTACATAGTTGCGTTAGCGCAGTCGACTTGGTAGGAAACTGGGGAGAGGTTCTTATCGCAAGCTACGACTATTCCCATAGGTGCCCTAAGGAGTGGTGACGAACCTGAGTGTATGCTGGCTAGCTTATCCTTTAACTCCCTATCCTTTACTACTACGAAGGTCCAGGGCTGCCTGTTACCAGCACTTGGAGCAAACCTAGCTATATCGACTATCTTTAGCACTAAGTCGTCTGGTACTGGGTCCGGCTTAAACTGCCTTATGCTCCTCCTAGTGAGGAGAAACTCTATTATGTCTTCACTCCTGCAACTCAAGGTAATCACAAACTAGTTTACACAGGCAAGTATTTAAAGTTATTAAAGCCTATCTATGTATTGATGGAAAAATGGAGGTCAACCCATACCTCAAAGATAAACTTGAGTCAGTAGACGTTAAGTCCAGGAAGCTAAGTGAACTCCTGCGGTCTATGTCGAAAACAGCCTATCAAGGTAGAAAGCTTGGAGAGACCTACGAAGTCTTGCTGAAGATGTTTGAAGACCCTAAAGTCACGGTTTTCATGGGGCTAGCTGGGTCTATGGCCCCGGGGGGTATGTGGAAGATAGTGAAGTGGTTTATCGATGAGGGCTTTGTGGATGTCCTAGTGTCTACTGGAGCCAACATCTCCGAGGACATCGTCGAAGCTATGGGGTTCAGCTACTACAGAGGGTCTCCGTGCGTAGACGACTACGACCTCCTTAAGCACAAGATTGACCGATTCTACGATGTTTACGTCTCCGAACTCGACTACCGAGCTATGGAGAACTTGATCTTAGAGTTCATTAGGGCTTTACCTAGCGGTACTTACTCTACAGCCGAGTTTCTATACCTCTTCGGGAGGTTTCTCAGTGAGAGGGGGATAGACTCCATAGTTTCGTCTGCCTATAAGTGGGGTGTCCCAGTATTCTCTCCAGCACTCGTAGACTCAGGCTACGGTATAGCTGCCGTCCTTGCTTTAAGGGAGGGAAAGAGAGTCGTAATCGACATGGTAAAGGATTTCGACCAGCTAGTTAAATTAGCCGAGCACTCCCAAGAGTCTGCTGTGGTATATATTGGAGGGGGTGTACCGAAAGACACAATAAACTTGGTTACAGTCGCTCAAACGTTGATTGCTGAGAAGTCGGGTAAGCACGACTACTACAAGCCACACAGGCTAGCTGTTCAAATAACTACGGACTTACCTCAGTGGGGAGGTCTCTCCGGTGCTACCCTCGAGGAAGCAGTGAGTTGGGGGAAGACATCTCCGTGGGGCTATAAAGCTACGGTACACGTTGATGCCACTATAGCTCTACCGATAATAGCTAACGCACTCTCTGAAGAAGTCACTACTAAAAGACCTAGAAAGAAACTCATAGAGCTGATAATACCAGAGCTGGGTCGGTAACTGAGCAGCAAGTGATATATAGTTTTTAAGTACTCACTATTGCGGGTTTAGCTCCTACATATGCCCATATAGGCCAATACCTCAACTACATTCCTGTGCGAGTAGGTCTTTAGTTAGGTCATCCCTTGAAAGCAACTGTGTTGGACATCGACACGCTTGCTTTAGCATGCCGACCGATCATCAGAGTCCATCAGTTAGTTGCGTACAGTGTTAACAGATGTGGAAACGATAGGTGAAACCGCCTTAACAGCTCTAGCCGATGCCGGATGTTGGGAGAGGTTTATTAAGAGATCTACGATGCCACGATAGATGCGACAATGTGGCCCATTATAGAGAGCACGATTACGTACTCTATGCCGAAGTATAGAGCCAAGAAACCGCCTACAATAGACCCTACAGCACTCCCCAGTTCTACCGCCACTCCGTAGAGAAACGTTCTCCGGCCGGAGGCAGAAGTTATGTATGCGTTATAACTGGAGGTATTGAATACGTTGAATAGTATTGCCGTTGTGAGTAGGTAGGCTACGGCCTGCTCTACTCCAGCAATAAACGTAACTAGCGGGATTACGAGCGCCCTAGCTAGACCTGATAACAGGGTGGTGAGCCTACCTTTAGAAACTCTCGAAATAGCTACTAAAGCTAGTGCTGAAGCCAGAGAGGATATTCCATAGACCAGCAAGGTCTGTTCTCTACCTATGTAGTTAGAGATCAGCCTCGGGACTATGATGAACAGCGCATCAGAGCTAGTAACTAAAATAAAAGCTCCTAGTAGAGGCTTGTAGCTAGCGACCTCCTTTTCGACGCTCCACCTAAGCTCTAAGGCTCTCGAAGCAGTTAGACCCGTATCCACGACATCAGGGAGTATGGAGGTAAACTTCATGTATGTATGCACTCTATCTAACTGCTTAGCTAGTCTAAACAGAGATCTCTCTACGGAGAGGACGACCGGTGGTAGAGTTATTGCGTACACAGCCGACACCGACAGTGTGAGTAATAGCAGCGATGTAGGAGATAGTAGCTCAAGGTAAACCAGTACGAGTAGTAGACCTCTCACTGAGAGGGTTACGTAGTTAAAGAAGTAGTTGTACTTCGACCAGGCCTCGTAGTTCACGTACTCAAGTAATGTGACGTTAACAGCCGAGCGACCTAAAGACGCCGAGATCGAGTGTAGTAAGGAGTAACCCACTGCAACCTCTACAACCCCCCTAGAGTTTACAGTAGTGAGGATAGCTAGACAAAGCAAGGCGGATGAGGCTAGAGCAGCTGTTTTGTTAAGTCCCTCCTCTACGAACCTCCCGAAGAAGATGTTAGAAGCAACGAAGACGATGCTCCATAAGGAGCTAGCTAAACCTAGCGTGAGTGGGTCGGCCTTAAGGAACAGCGCTAGGTAAAGAAACAACCACGTATCTGTGAGAGACAGAAACGCAAGGTATATTGATGATGCCGCTAGCCACACTCGCGACCCTATCGAGCTCTTTCCTTTACTTCGAATTTAAGCTAGGAAGCACTTACCGCAGTATAAATAAGGTTCATACACTTAGGCTTGGTGCGTGAGTTGAACTCTGCTCACGCGATTTCACGGTATCTGGGGCCTGCTTGCTACTCTATTGCCGCCGTTATCGCAGGGATACTGACTGCCGCAATACTACTCGACAGTGTACCTCTGTGGTCACTCCTCTCAGCACTCGGAGAAGAGTTTGCCTACATAGGGCTCACTCTAGTGCTAATGTATCTAGCCAGTCCTGAGTTAGGGATCACGGTACTAGTAGCTATACTTTTCACCGGCTCATTAAACGTATTCTTGAAGTACTTACTCGATATTCCACGTCCTCCCCCAGAGCTGTGGAGGGCTCCAGCGTCGGGTCCGGGTCTACCGAGTGGGCACGCACAGGTCTCTACTACGTTTTGGTCTAGCGTGTCTATTGCTGTGAGGAGAAGGTGCGTTGTAGCTCTATCAGCAGTAACCGTGCTATCGATATCATCTTCAAGAATAGGTCTCAGAGTTCACGGCGTCTATGATGTACTGGCGGGTGTGGCAGTAGGACTCGCTGTTGGCTATGTATCTACGTTACTACATAAGCGTCTTGGAGTAGAGAGAGTGGCTCTATTACTAGCTCTTGCTAGTGCGGCACTATCCTATAGAAACATGGTCTTAAACTACGAGAGCAGTGTCTCAGCTTCTCTCTTAGGGCTTGGAGTAGGGATAACTTTGTCGACTCCCTTGCTAAAGAAGTCCATTCGGACTCTCAAGGTCCTCACTCAACTGGAAAAGTATTTATTACTGCTCCTCGTTATCGCTTTCTCAGTAGCAGTAACGGTTTTCACGAGAAACACCTCACTAGGGCTTAGGGTCGCAGCGCATACTGTAGTGGGCTTCCTCGTAGTTGCCAGCCCTATAATCAAGAGCGCGGTAAGGCAGTCCTACCGCACGGTAAGTTAGAGTAAGCTATTTAATCCGGCCGGGTCATACTTAGTGTGTGATGAGTATATGATAGTAAACACACGTGACTTACCGGAGTATAGGGTGCCCAAGCCCTACGAGAGGTCGATGAGAGTAGTTCTCGACCCGAGATTGAGTAACTACGATAAAGCCACGGTCCTATCGGTTACGATAGAACCTGGTAGTACTACGGGGCTTCACCAGCACACATCCGATGAGATAATATATGTGGTGTCTGGTAAAGGAACTTCCGTTCTAGTTGATGGAGATAAGACCACGGAGTCTGAAGTGAGAGAAGGGTACTTAGTGCTCGCGAGAGCAGGAGTTAAGCACGAGATGAGGAATACGAGTAGTGAGCCACTCAAACTGCACTGCGTGTTCATTCCCCCACTCCCAGTAGAAGGTTACTTTGCAGAAGCACTTAAGGCAGCTACTAGTAGGAGTCAAGCTATCGCTCGGGAGAAAACCAGTTGATTCCTAGTCAGTCGAGTCAACGCCGAGAACTACGGTGGTGAACTAAGTAACTAGTTGGTTTACTGAGTCTACTTCATTACTCTTTACGCAAAACTATCCTTAAGTACTGGTAATTCTCGAGGAATTCTATGCCCGTCAAGCGAGAAATCTCCGTGCTTAGTTCCGTCACTATTACCTCACCCCACTTGGTTAGCTTCTCCGCTATGTTGGCAGGTATTTCGCTTAAACTATAGACACCTCTAGATACGCACCTAGAAACCACAGCGTACACGTGTCTATACGTCGAGAGCTCAGGTATGTCGGCACTACACACATACACTTCAGCTCTCAGAAGCAATCACCTCAGCCTTCTTCGACTTTTGCTCTACTAGCCCCAGAAGTAGAAGCATTCCGTATATTATGGCCTCAGGTCTCACCGGGCATCCGGGTACGTAGACCACTCTATCTATTTCTACGCCGTTATCACGGAGTAGTTCCTCAAGCTTCTTAAACCCCCCTAGCGTTGAGTACGTGTCCCACCAGATACCTCCCCCAACACCGCACGATCCTAGGACTAGGATGAGCCTAGGTCTCGGCATGGCCTTAATGGTCTTTACGACCTTCGGTAATGACTCCCTAGTTACGGGGCCCGTGAATAGGATGACGTCGGCATGCCTAGGGGAGCCAACCAGCTTTATCCCAAACCTCTCTACATCGAAGTAGGGAGTCAGAGCGTCTAGAACTTCTATGTCGCAAGCGTTGCAGGAGCCACTATTGAGGTGGTATACCCACACACTCCTCTTAATTGCTCTCAGAGCTTTAGCTATGTTAACACTACTCACTACCAGCACCCAATCTAAGCTTAGCTGCTTTTACGAGCTTCTCCCTCCTGCACTTCGGGCAAACCAGAGTATACTCTTCAGCTATAGGTGAAGACTTAACTACAGTCCTCAGTTCGGCTTCAGTCCATATGGGTGAACCACATATAGAGCAGCGAGTCAGTCTATGGATCACTCTTGACTTAAGATCATCGAGTGAGGCTGAGGAAAGCTCGAACTCCTTAGTTACCTCTATAGCCCCAGCCGGACACACTTCGGCGCACATACCGCAGAAGATGCACCTACCCACAAAGTACTCGAGTGTAACCTCCTTTCCAGCAGGCTTAAGGGTTAGAGCATTGGGTGGGCAGACCTTCACACACGCCCCACAGCCCCAACACTTCGATGGATCTATCTTCACCGCACCTCTAAACTCGGGAGTCAGTAGAGGTGGCTCGTAGGGGTACCTCCTAGTGACCCTCCCAGTCCTTAAGGCTATTTCGAGGATCTTAGCTATAGACATGTTGAACACCCTACTTTAGTCGGATAACCCCCATCCTACCAGATTTCACGTCTAGGACGATAGCCCTATCTGTACAGGAGAAGCAGGGGTCTATACTAGCTATCGTAAGTGGTGCGTCAGCTAGAGGGTTTCCCCTCAGCATTGCTCTCAGCGCAGGTATGTTCTGATATGTTGGTGCTCGAACTCTCCACCTATACGGCCTGCCGACTCCGGTGATCACGAAGTGTACGTCCTCCCCCCTAGGTGCCTCGATGGCTGCCACAGCCCTCCTACCTGGAGGTATATCGTACTCTTCGACCATTATACTACCATCTGGAAGTACGTCAATGAGCTGCTTTATTATCTCGATGCTCTCAAAGACCTCGTCAACTCTAACAAGTAGTCTAGCTAGGTTGTCTCCCTCAGTATACAGTGGAACCTTAAACGACACCCTCCTATAGGCTAAGTACGGATAGTCTTTTCTCACGTCTCTGTAGAGTCCTGAAGCCCTAGCGACAGGACCTACGACACTGAGGGCTCTAGCTT
>JAWBTQ010000016.1:14046-28107 GCA_038841535.1 Sulfolobales archaeon
CCCTCAGTATACAGTGGAACCTTAAACGACACCCTCCTATAGGCTAAGTACGGATAGTCTTTTCTCACGTCTCTGTAGAGTCCTGAAGCCCTAGCGACAGGACCTACGACACTGAGGGCTCTAGCTTCAGCCTTAGTTAGAACTCCAGTACCAGAGGCCCTCGACTTGATCTGAGGAACGGCTAGCATAGCCTTAACTAGCTCAGTGAACTCCTTTCTTAAGTCTGTAATTGTTTTGAGAACTCTATCGATCTTCTCTGTGTTTATGTCTTTTCTCACACCACCGATTAAGTTAATTCCGTAGGTCTTCCTAGAGCCAGTTAAGTACTCAGCTAGGACCATGACCTGCTCGCGGATTCTCCAAGCGTGCATAAATCCAGCATCATAACCCAGTAGATGGGCCGCAACACCAAGCCAAAGGAGGTGGCTGTGGAGCCTCTCTACCTCAAGAACTATCGACCTAATGAATTCAGCCCTCTCCGGAACTGCTATACCTGCTGCCTTCTCAACCGCCATTACGTAACAAGAGGAGTGCACAAACCCGCATATACCGCATATTCTCTCAGCTAAAAACGGGACTTGCTTGTAAGTAAACCTCTGCGACTCAGCTAGCTTCTCAATGCCTCTGTGGACGTGGAACCCCCTATACGCTATATCGACTACTTTCTCACCTTCAACGTATAGCTCGAAGTACTCAGGTTCGTGAAGTGCCGGGTGATAGGGGCCTACAGGTACACCAGCTTCCTCCGGGAGCTCTTCTCGCAGGACCCTAGAAGGCTTCTCATCGTACTTAAACTCCTTTCTCAGCGGATACACTCCGTCAGGCCAGTCCTCAGGCAGAACTAGCCTTTTAGTGAGCCTACCTCTAAAGTCAATCCCCAGTAGGTCGCGGACTTCAAGCTCGCACCAGTCTGCTGCTGGAACGTCTGGAACTATAGAGGCAGACCAGGGGTCGCCTTCGGGAACTAGTACTCTTAAGACCACATCTACCCCTTGTTCGTCTAACCCGAATATGTAGTAGACAGCGAGCATTCCACTAAGCTCTCTCTCGTCAACGCCAGCGCAAGTCCTAAGGTAAGCTCCTGAGCTATATAGAGCCTTAGCCACGGCTCTAACGCTTTCTCTAGTTGCTCTAAGGTACACTTCAGAGTCTTTTACTTCTTCAACAACTGCTCCGAGCCCCTCTAAAACCTTGACTGTGTTTGAGAGTACTGATTCGTTTTTCATAGCCCCAACCCGAAAGAGAGAACTAGAGTCAAGGATAAAGAGAAGAGTGAAACATAGAGAAACCTAATCGCTAGGTCAACCCTACTCCTCCCAAGTATGGTGCTAACTATCGTGTGAGTTACCCACGTAATCGGGGTTGCGATAACTACAGCCATGAGAGAGCTGAAACCGCTTAGTCCAACAAACGAAGTTAGTGCGAGAGCCGTTAGAGTAGCGGAAACAAGCTTCTTTAGAACAGACGAAGTTGTTGCTAAGCCAAGTAGAGGTCCGGCGAGCTCTATATTCACACCAGAAGCTAGCTCTGGCTCGGCTTCAGCTATGTCGTACGGTACTCTACCGCTAATAACGTAAGAAGATATAGCTAAGACAGCTGTTGCGATGCTCTTCGAAGCTAGAGAGCCAGCACCAGAGGCGAGAAGAAGGAAGGATAGAGCCAGAAAGGGCTCGGCCGAGAGCATCAGGGAGAACTCTCTAAAACCACCTACTATAGAAAAGACGTTGTTTTGAGATACGGCTCTAACGATTGCTAGAGTCGTTACAATACTAGTTAGCACTATGAAAGTCACAGCCTCAAGAAGGGCGGTTTTTCCAAGGCCGTAGCTCGAGATGTGAAGCAAGATAGTTGAGGACGCTATTAGCGTAAGAAGCTCTAGTGCTGTCACTAGAGTATACCAAATGCCACCTACTGGCACAACGATCTCCTTGGTGAAGAGCTTGAGTATGTCATACCACGTCTGGAGTATCGGTGGTCCTATCCTTGTGTGAATAGCTGCTCTAATCTTTCTCTCCAATCCGTCATATACTGGTGCTAGTGCGAGAGACAAGATCGCGACGGCTATGCTATACAGCACCCCTCAACACCACAACTACCAACATCGCTATCGTAGTTAAGACTCCCGCCAGTAGTGACGAAAAAGCTACTGATGTCTCGAGGGACCGCCTAAACCACTCGAGGTACTTAATTGCGGTAGTCGTGTACTTCCTAAGGTCAAACTCCACTATGGCGAAGTACTGTGGGAGGTTTATTACGGCCCTCACGACCTTGGTGAATATGTAGCTGGCTTTAGACCCCTTTTGCTCCGGTAGTGGACCACTCAGCTCAGTAACTTGATCGAAAATGACTAAGCTATCTACAAACATGAGCTTCTTGATGTACTCCTCCATTCTTCTCACTACACTCGACTTAACGTGGCTCAGGGTCTAGCACCTCCTAGCCATACTTCGTCTTTTCTACCGCGCTTTAGAACCGTGTAGGTGATCCACCCAGCAATACCGAACAGAGCACTGAAGAGAGTGAGCAGAGCGAGCACCTGCGGAATTAGGTCGACTATGGGACCTGGGGCTATGCTCCCGATTACGTAGTACGTGAGGAATAGTGACGATACAGATAGAGATAGCACGTAAGGAGCTAGCTTCATGCCAGATGGGTCTAGCTCCTCGTACCTGTATGTCGGGTTCCCCATATGGGCTAGAAGGTATCTAACGCTGTACCCTATAGATAGTGCTACTTCAAACGCTATAACTAGTGTGATAGCTAAGTAGACCCAGGATGCCGGTATGTGGCTGGCCAGCGTCATGAACACTATGAGCTTACTTAGGAAGCCTAGTGTCGGTGGAACTCCGACTAGTGAGAGAACGGACATTAACGCAGAGAGAGTCTCACTGGGGGCTATTCTAGATACGTACCCGAGCTTTTCTAGAGTTCTTGTGTGAGTGAGTAACTCAATTACACCGGAGTCCATGAACAGAGATGCTTTGTATATTGCATGAGCGGCAGCGTAGATAGTTGCAGCCGCCAGAAAATCTGGCGAACCCGACATCACGTACAGCCCTATGAGTATAGTCATAGCGCTTGTATGGGATATGGTGCTATAGGCTAAGATCCTCTTGATATCCGATTGAACGAGAGCCTGGAGGCCTCCGTAGATAGCCGTTAAAGACCCGAACACGAGGCAGGCCGCTACAGCAGCGTCTACACTTACCGTCCGCAGTAGCGCAAGCCTAACTAGACCGTATACTCCCATCTTAACCATGAGACCTGAGAGGACTGCCGACCCAGGCGATGGAGCCATAGAGTGAGCGTCTGGGAGCCAGAAGTGGAGTGGTGCCACTGCCGCTTTCGCCATAAAGCCCAACATTGCGATGACCGTTAGAACTGGTGAGCTTAAGTCGAGCACTAGTGATGTGAGTGGAGTACTCACTGACGGTCCTAGGCCCGTAAGAGCTAGCAGTAGGAGTAGGGATAGGTCTGCTGGAACCATAGACACTATAAGGTATCTGAGTCCGGCTGACCAAGCCCTGGGGTTTACCCCAATCATGGCGTCGTAAACTACTACGAAGAACCCGAGCATCTCGGCTACTAGCCATATAGCAACTAGCTCTATTAGGTACTTAGATGTAAAAACGAGTATAGTAGAGAGAGTAAAGAAGTCTACAAGTGGCTGTAGAGCTCCAGTACCATACTTCCTATTTGAGTACCCTGGCGTATATAGAGTAACTAGGGAAGCTGTTACGACGGAAACTACGAGGAGTACCGACGGAAATGTCTCCAAGTACCAGCCGTAGAGCAGTAGCAGGAGAACTACGTAACCGAGGACTCTCAGTGTAGCACCTAATCTACCTGCTCTAAAAGAGCCTAGGTTGCCGAAGAAAAGTAGCGATATCGAGGCAGCGTAGATCGAGTACCTAAAGAACTCTATCACTAGGTCTCACCTAGTTGGACGATACGTGCTAGTGCGCGCTTCTTTACTTCATCTCCGACAACTCTAGGCCCTCCTACTAGTATGGCCCTACTTGGGCACATCGCTACGCAGGCCGGCGTTAGCCCATCACTCCTCAGCGTTCTACACAAATCGCACTTTATTGAAGTCCTTGTAACTTCGCTGTAGTCCGGTATACCGAACGGGCAAGCGTATAGGCAGGCCATGCAGCCGATGCACTTAGATAGCTCTACATACACCGCACCCTGTGAGTCCCTCCTCATAGCTCCCGTTGGGCAAGCCTCTATGCACGGAGCTTTACTGCAGTGGAAGCATGATATCGGTCTCTTAACGCCTCCTCCAAGCTCGTAGAGCTTTATGAAAGGACCTAGCTCATGTATGAACTCGCATACTGCTTCACAGGTTTCGCATCCCATACACTTAGAGTAGTCAATTACTCTCAGAAGGATTCCAGTATCGGGCACTCCCATCACCTCGACACGAGAGTTTTCACAGATAAAAACCTATCTATCTCCTTTGCGGCGTGTAGGCCTAGCCTAACGGCTTGACCTATCTTCGAGGGGCCTGTAACAACATCCCCAGCTGCGAAAACGCTAGTGCCTGGCACGCGGTAGGTTCTATCTACAGCTATCCTCCCGTCTTTACCTACATACTTACCAATGCCACCGCATTCAGAGGCTACTGGTGGCGTAGGGATCTCGCCGATAGCCGCTATGACGACGTCAGCCCCTACCTCGAACTCGCTCCCGGGAATGGGGACCGGTCTCGGCCTGCCGGTTTCGTCTGGCTCACCAAGCTTCATTTTCTGAAATACTAGACCTCTAGCGACGCTGTTCTCCGCGATCACACTCTTTGGTGCGGCAAGCTCTATCCAGTTCACACCCAACCTCATAAGTCTCCTCACTTCGTATTCACCCGCTGGCGCCTCCTTTATCGTCCTTCGGTAGACTAAGTACACTTCTTGAGCTCCCTTCATTAAGCTCTCTTCAGCAGCATCTATAGCACTCAGACCCCCACCTACAACCACAACTCTCCTAACGCCACCCAGGTGGCCTGCCTTAAGGCCTAGCTCCTCGAGATGTAGGTCGAGTAGGAACTCTAGTGCCGACATAACGTTCTTAGCGTCGTCACCGGGAATACCGAGCCTCCTAGAGCGCCAGGTCCCAGTAGCGATGAGTACGGCATCGTAACCTTCAGTAAGCTTGAGCATGTCTAGCGAGTTGGAGGCTAGCTCGTCACCCTCGTCCCGCCTCTCACCGCAAGCTACTTTAGTGGATAGAGTAAACTTAACACCGAACTTGTCCTTAAGCTCCTCTACTCCCTCCATAACGCTGTCCAACGGGATCCTGTACTTGGGTATAGCGAAAGTCATCATGCCACCGGGTAATGGCAGCTTCTCGTATACGTCAACCTCGTATCCCCTACATACAAGAAAACCTGTCGCAGACAGCCCTGCTGGACCCGCACCAATAACCGCTACTCTAAAGCGGGAAGCACCCGGCTTCTGCCGGCACAGGAAGGTGAATCTCATTTTCTCCCACTCAACTGGTGTTCTAACCTTTTTAAATACGTTACTTTACCGCTTATACTATATAAGCAAGACATAGAGTCACACCCCGATTACGGCTTTAACATAGTCGGCGTAGTTCATTCCTGCGCTACCCACACCAGCTACGGCTTCACTCACCTCTGGTACCGCTATTACCGCAACGCCGAGTAGGATTAGTGTGAGAGTAGTTATAGCTATAACTACGTTAGGTATCCAGCAGTTCAGTAGTCTAGAATCTTCCCTCACTTTCGGTGCTGACCTGATGAGGTAGTTCATAAGCCTAACGTAGCCTATCCCAGATATACCTGTTGATGCTACGAGGACTATCGCACTCACTAGGTAGCCTACCTCGAGGACTGCCATGAATATGAAGAGCTTGCTCCAGAAGCCTACGAACAGTGGTACTATCCCGAACAGGTTGAGGAGGCCGACTATGAAGGCCGAAGACGCTACCTTGCTTCTCCTCAGAGCACCAAGGCTCTCTAAAGACCTACCGGTAGCAACAACCGCTATACCGGCAGTATAGAAAAGGAGGGCTTCACTAAGGGAGTTCGAAATAAGCTGGAGAATTCCCGCAGAAACACCTCTCTGAGTACCAGTAGTAATTGCCATGAACGCTAGACCCATGTGGCTGATCGTGCTGTAGGCAACGAACTTCTTGATGTCTGTTTGAACGAGCAGCAGTAGTGCTCCAACTAGAGCTGAAACAGCTCCTAGTACATGGAGCAGTAATAGGATGTCGTACCTCAAGGCCTCCATGACGCTCCCTTCACCGAATAGTGTGTATAGAAACCTCATGACTCCGTAGGCACCTATGAGGTCAATAACAGCTACGAAGAGAGCTGAAACAGGTGTCGGTGCCTCCGGGTTGGCGTCCGGAAGCCAGAAGTGGTTGGGGAATATGGCGGCTTTAAACGTGAAGGTCCAGGCAGACAAAGCTATCGCTATAGCTGACGAAAAAGCTATATTACCGAAGATTCCCCCACTATACTCAGTTACTGCCTCCGGAAGCCTCGACTTCATGGCTATGTCAGCCATATTGAGGGTTCCGTAGGACCCGTAGACTATGAATGCTGCTAGTAGGTATAGTGAAGTAGCTACTATACCCACTATCGCGTACCTAATCGAAGCCTCTATAGCTTTCGGGTTGTCTCGGTAAAAGGAAACCAAGACGTATGCGGAGAGAGATAGAACTTCGAGCATGACGAAGAAGTTGAAGATGTCTCCAGTGTATAGACAGCCGACAGACCCCGCACCTAGAGACAGCATGAACGTGTAGTATAGGTACTCACCACGAGACCTAACCATCCACGTACTATATAGAGTGGACATAGTGAGTATGAACATCGATAGGAGAGCTAGAGAGCTACTCAAAGAGTCTACGGTGTACACTATGCCGAACGGGGGCTTAAAGCCGCCGAACCAATAGGTAACTACTTTACCTCCCCGAGTCTCTAGAGCTACAGCTAAGGCCATGAAGAGGCCGACTAAGGATATCGCAAATGCGTAGACTCTGAAGTACTTAGGGTTTTTGACTACTAGTGAGAGCCCGGGTAGGAGGAATGCGGCACCCATTAGAAATAGGGGCAGTAGCCCAGCTAACAGCACCCCTCATCACCCGAAGATCTTTTGTGCGTACTTCTCGAACTCCGCTGATATCTCCTCTCTAGCTTTAAGTGGCTCGAACGTTCTTGCTGTAAGCCAGTGCACGTAGAGAGTCTTCCTCCCGGTATCGACGTCTACTACGACAGTACCTGGTGTATTTGTTATAGAGCCAGCTATTAGGGTCATACCGTAGCTCGTGCTGACGTAGTACGGAACCTCGACGATAGCCGGTGAGATCCCCATCTTCCTACTCAATACTATCTTAGCTATTCCGATGTGTGCTCTTACTTCCGCTACTAGCATGTAGTAGAAGTAGTAGCCTGATAGGTAAGCTAGCCGAATAACGTCAGACGCCCTTAGGTCTCGCGAGATCATCACTGGCTTAACTACAGCTGTCGCTAATGCTGAAGCTACGACCCCTAAGGCTAGGCTAAATGCTGAGGAAGCTCCGGTAAATACCACGTAAAACGCGTATATCATCGAGAAAACGGCTAGGTAGCTCAAGACTCTACCCAACTGAACCACCCTCTACGACTCTAACGTGAGTTGTCTTGTAGTGTCTGTAGTACATGACTATCAGACCAACTAAAAACATGTAGACAGCTAAACCGATTACTATAGCGGTTAGAACTAGAGCCTGCGGCACTGGGTCGACAGCGGTCTCAGAGAATGTGGCTAGCTCACTGGATTCTTCCGGCACTGAGCTAAGTACTGCTATTGATGGGTAAGTATCGCTCACACGTCTAAAACCTATCGCTATAGCGAAGCTGTTTAGAGTGTCGGAGAATATGGTTAAGCATATGAACTTCTTCACTAGAGAAGGCCTCGTAAAGACGCCGTAAAGAGATATCCCTATGTTGACTACTAGCGAGAGAACTATTATTGTGTATAGAGTTACTACTGGGTCACTCATACCACTCACCCTTCCCGAGAGCTTCCTCTACTTCACTCTCCCTCAGGGAGAGCACTATGAACGCTAGCGAGAGTCCGGCTGCGACAGCTAGTGCCTCAAATAGGTTGAAGAAGATTAGAGTTCCGCCCGTCGGGCGATCGAGTAGCCAGGAAGGCATCGATAAAGGTGAGCCCTCTCTAGCTATGTTTTGAAATATGTAAGCGTGAGTGCCTAGTGCGAGACCTAGCACAAGCAAAGCTACTGAAGTTGTGAGTACCCCGACTAACCCGATAGACCTGAGAGTGAGGAGTCTGCTACTAGTGATGCCCTTCTCTATGACGAAGTCTAGAGAGAATACTACGGACATCAGCACTAGTAGCACAGCTATGAAGGACCCTCCCTGGAAGCCACCCCCAGGTGTGAGGTGTCCGTGGATAGCTATTGAAATACCTGCTATTAGTATGAGGGGTGTGAGAACCCTCGTAGAGGTCTTGACTATCTCGGAGAGGCCTCTCCCACTTAAACCCAGCTTCTCCCGGTATCCTCTAAACACTAGAGCAACCCCCACGATTGACACGAAGAGCACGGACGTCTCAAAGAACGTGTCGAGGCCTCTGTAGTCCCAAACTATTGCTGTAACAGCCTCTAGAGATAGAGCACTTTTAGTGATATTCCAGGGATTGTACGTGTTGGCTAGGTAAGAGACTGCTAAGTCCCTAAGCCTGCTTGGAGCGATAGGACCTAGACCTCCAGCTCCGATAGTGTACGCTAGAAGAACTACCATTAAAGCTATAGAAACAGCTATAACAGCCTCCCGCAGGTTCAACTCTCATACCTCTCAGTCTTCTTTATTAGCAGAACTGTGACTGCGGGCAGTATTCCCACAGAGACTGGGATGTACACTAACACTATGTCTGGAGCCATTAGAACGTAGTAGATTAGTGCGTACGCTGTACTCTGAACAGCTGAAAAAACCACTGCAGAAAGCATGTCTCTAGATCTTACGGCTAAGAACGTCGCTATTATTGACAAGAGAGCGGCCACTGCGGCAATCGATATGGGCACGACTTCCACTACTCATCACCCCTATCTCTTAGGGCGTCATGAAGTATGGGTTCCCTTGGTGCTTCACCGGAGAGATAGGCTGCTCTCGCTATAGCGTGGGAACCTGCTTGAGCTAAGACCATCAGTAGTATGCTACTAGCAAAAGCTGCTCCCGCAAGAAAGAACCTGGGGGGACCTAAATAGTCCGCACCTAGAGCTACGAGAGCGGACCCTATCATGGGGACTACGGCACCTCCTATAGCACCAGCTGTAGCTGCGTGAAGCCTCGTAAAGAAGTTCGGCAGTCTGAGTAGACCTATGGCACCCACGAAGTCGTAGAAGACTCCAATAGAGATGAGGACTAGACCTAGGGTCACTAGGACGAGGTCTATCAACTTACCCACCCATCTCCTTAGCCTCCAGGTACTTCGCTATGTAGATATCGAAGGCGTATACCCAGAGAGCTAGGGCTAGACCTGATACTACCATGAGGGGGGACCTAAGGAGAATAGATAGAACAACCATGAACGCCGCTAGGTCGTACCCTAGGGAGTCTACAGCTAGAACTCTATCCGGTATTGTAGGTCCTCTAACAACGCGAACTACGTAGAGCAAAAACGACGCCACATATAACGGGATGAGTACGGTCAGTACCGAAGTAACTAAAGCCTCTATGTTCATACACAGACTACCGCAATCATGCTACAACCTAAAGCATATAAGCTTTAGAGCTCCCACAAAAGCAGAACTACTAGAACTATTGAGTAAGGTAGGAAGCCCACAAAAGCCGGCTCGAATTCTCTCAGAGACACTTACTTTAGAGAAATAGTTCAATGCGGCAACTATCACACAAACCTAAAGATGTCGATAAGGTGTAGCTAAAGGCGGTTAACCCCCGTCCTCTTATACCGTTTAGAGCTTGCAAGAAGCTGGATTCAGCAACTATTGCTCAGGGTAGATCTATCGACATCAAAGCTGGGAGTGTGGAACTGCGTTAGGTGGGAGCAAGCCGGTTAAACCAGCTAACTTCGGGACCTTGGAGTATCTTACGTATTTATGCTCTACACCTAAGCTATGTAGGGAATAAAGCGTCTAGACTACTTGAGGTCTATACTTTTGAGTATGTCGAGAAAGACGTTGTTGACTCAGTATTAGGTTCTGTCTCAAGGGTTTTAGGCTTTGACTCTCGCTACGCTGGGATACTCACGTTGCCTGAAGAAATCTTTGATAGAGCTCGAGGTCAGTACATGGCCGAGCCTGCTACGAGGTTAGTAGCTTACCGCAAGAGCCCCAACTCGGTGGGTCTTCTACTAGCTGACGCCGATGCCTACGTACTTGGCCTCAACTTCGTCTTCGGTCTAGCTATTCCGGAGTTAGAGGTCGCATCGGTCTTCCTTAAGAGGTTGAGGCTGTGGACGGGCAGAGGGAACTACGTAGTTAGAGTCGTTAAGGAAGTGCTTCACGAGCTAGGGCACGTCCTAGGGTTAAAGCACTGCAGGAACAGAGAGTGTGTAATGAGCTTCAGTAACAGCGTATTCGATGTAGATAGAAAGCGCTATATGTTCTGCCGGAGCTGTGCGCAAACGCTGAGTAAAGTAGGTATAGAACTCCCGAAGGAGTATGTTATCTAGGAAACACCTCTAACTCTAGGAGAGAACCGCAGCGTGGGCAGACCCCGGGAGAAGTCCCCGCGTAGCCACAGCTCCTGCACCTGTATGAGTACTTACTGGGTCTACTCTTCTCTACGTACTTAATTCCGTGGACTTGAATCCCGAGGGATAGAGCTACGTCTTGAACGAGCTTGTCGTCTGTGTAGAGAATGACGCTACCGCACTTCTTCTTAACGTACTCCGCTAGTGCTAGAACCTCTATATCGGTTTGAGTGAGCTCCTTGAGTAGGCCTAGCTCTCTAGCTTTAGACTTAATAGATGCTACATGCTCACTAGGTGGAGAAAGCACTACTAGCTTGCCTGAAGCTTGAGCGAACTCTAGCCGCATCCTGCTACTACTATCTAAGACCTCTCTCACGACTCCCTCAGTTGTGTAGAAGAGCCCGTAGCTCAGTTCAACTCCTGCGAACATAGCCGCCGAGTCCAGGACTATAGTACTCTTTCTGCAGTCTACAGGCATCTCTCGAATACCTTTGAGAAGTAGTCTTCAGCAAAGAACCTAATGACTCTAGCGGGCTTAGGTGCCTTCGAGATAGTGACCGAAGAACCCGGCTCAAGCCTTAGGAAGAGTACTCCGTCTAAGTATAGCTCAACTGGGTGTGAGTCACCTCCTACTTCAACAGTTACCTTAACATAGTCGGGTAGGACTACGGGTCTAGAGCATAAAGAGATCGGAGCTAGAGGTGTGACCACTATGGCCTCCATGAGGGGATCCACGATAGGCCCTCCCGCTGCTAGGCTGTATGCTGTCGAGCCTATAGGTGTAGACGTTATCACTCCATCTCCCACTACAGTGAGCACTCTCTCCGGTAGACTACCGTGAGAGTGCTTCATGACCCTGAGTCTACAGACCTTGCCTCTAGAGTCAGATGAGGTCGTTACTACCGCGTCATTAAGTATGTAGGGTATGTTCCCAGCACCCTCGGTCTGCACCGCTAACCTCATGTACTGGTGCATCGAGTACACACCACTAAGAAGCCTATCGATCGCTAGTGTGAAATCGTGTGGTGGGACATCAGCCAGAAACCCCCTCTTTCCGTGCCTGATCGTTAGAATAGGTACCTCTAGGTCTCGAAGCAAGTGCATCGTCCTAAGGATAGTTCCGTCTCCACCTACGACAGCAACTACGTCTACTTTGTCTACTCCTAGGCTGAAGTACCTAAGCCAGTCGATTAGGCCCTTAGTGCGAGAGTCCATGTAGACTCTTAAGCCGCGTTTCTCAGCGTACTCAGCTATCCTAAGAGCTAGGCTGAGAGCCTCGGCACTGTTGAGCTTAGGAACAACTCCTAAAGACTTGAACCAGCTGGTGTCGTACAGAGTTTCAGCCCCACAGAGCTCTAGATGCGGAGAGCCCGGCTAGATTCTCCGGTGCTTTAATAATATAGTACCCCAATCGCACTATCTCGATTTTACTAGTCTCTCGAGATATCGTAGCGAAACTACTTATGAAATCCTCTAGAGTTGCCAGCACGCTGTCCCATTTAATAGCCTTCACCACGGCTCCATCATCAATAAATCGAGTGCGGTATGACCTTATAAACGTTTCCACTATTCACTAAGCTTAACGCTAAACCCTTCTTCCAGTCCCGCCTCAGCTGGTGATCGATGCTGGGTTATGAGTTTGTGATACCCGTAGTCCACAGGAGGACTTCATGATACAGGCTCTCTCGTAGTACCCTCTGATTGCTGACAAGAATGGGTATAAGCCTCAGCGAAACGTATTTTGCGGTAGTAGGCTGGTGGTGGAAGAGGTTATTAGGTTAGCTGAGTGTGTGGAAGTCGAGAGTGTGAGTGCTGAGAGAGCTATTGCGCTACTTCGAAGCCACGGTCTCCTCCTACCTAGTCATCTCGCGAAGAGCGACCGGCTGCGTAAGGTAGTTAGGGTCCCAGTAGTAGATGGTACTACTTCACTAGCTTCCGATGTCCTGCGTGAATACGGTATCTCTTCGATACCCTGCGTTGATGTTTTTAAAGCTGGATTTAGGAGAGTACGCTTTACTGACTTACTCCGCAGTGTTCTCCCAGACGAAGTATTGCGTAAAGTGCCGAGGTCCTATCAGTTAGTCGGCAGTATAGCCATTATCCACCTCCCTGAAGACCTTCTGAGCTACGGCTCCGTAGTAGGTGAAGCAATAGCTAGAGTTTCGCCAGGTGTAAAAGCTGTTTACACTTCAATAGCTACAGAGGGTGAGTTTAGAGTCAGGAGGTTAGCTAGGATATGGGGTGAAGACGTGTCGGAAACAGTTCACACTGAGTACGGAATTAAACTGTGTATTGACATAAAGAAGGTTTACTTCAACCCAACGCTATCTTACGAACACTGGAGAGTCTCCGAAGAGGTTAGAGACGGAGAGAGAGTGCTGGATCTATTCTCTGGGGTTGGACCTTACTCTCTTCACATAGCGTCGAAGAGGAACGCTACGTGTTTCGCTGTAGACTCAAACCCGTGGGCGATAGTGTACTTAGTTAAGTCAATTAGGCTAAACAAGCTGAGGGGTAGGGTAGTGCCCGTGCTGTCTAGAGTTGAGGAGTTTTTAGAGCTAGCTAGCGAGGAAGCCTTTAGTAGGGTAATAATAGACCTACCGCATAAGTCTCTCGAGTACTTATGCGACGTACTGAGAATTCTCTCATGCGGTGGCGTAGGGCACGTCTATGCTGTGAGTAGAGATGAACCCCCTGAACTCAAACCTCTTAAAAGCGCTTACATCACTGAAGTCAGAAAAGTTCTGGAGTACGCACCTAGGAAGTATATCTATGGCTTAAAGCTAGTTAAAACATGCGGTAACACTAAAAAGACCCCTAGCCCCCAGTCCTGAGGACCGATCACTTTCAATAAGTAGACTATAGTCAAAACTGAGGTTTCTCTATCAAGCAAAACCCATAGTACTTCTCGAGCCATCAACTAAACACTAGTTAAAAAGAGAGCTAAACTTAAAAGACACTAACTCTTACGAAGTTAGATAATCGAGTATCTTCTTGAACTTCCTTAGGTCCTCTATTCCCTCCTTTAAGTACTCAAGTCCGTACTCAGTAATGCTGTAGAGCTTTCTTGCGGCTCCCCGCTCACTGGTCTCCCACTTAGATAGTACCATACCCTTTTCCTCAAGAATTGAGAGTATGGTGTATATAGCTGAACCGGGAACATCGATGTCTAGCTTACTCTTGAGGGTTTCTCTTATTTCACTGCCGTGAAGAGGTTTCTCCTCTAGTAGCTTCAAGACTAGTAAGTGTAGTGGTCCTCGAACAGGGAAGTGCTTGTGGTGCCTATGGTGTTTGTGGTGCCAGTGGTGGTGGCAACCGTGGTGCCCTTTGTGGTGCTCGAAGAACTCCTCGTGCTCTTCTCCAAGTTCCTCTG
>JAWBTQ010000017.1:0-27481 GCA_038841535.1 Sulfolobales archaeon
TGCTTCGCTTCCTGGAAACTAAACTCCAAACTACGTAATAAGAGAAGACGCAGGAAATACGATTCATATTAAAGCTTATTTAGTGTAGTCCTTATATGGAGGAGAGTTAGTTGTGGTGGGTACTAAATGAGGGATGAGGCTTTAAGGTGGTTTGATGAGGCTTTATGGGATCTTGATACAGCTAGAATCCTACATAGGGAGAAGAGGTTTAATGCTGCTGCTTTCTATTCTCACCAAGCGGCTGAAAAGGCCTGTAAGGCACTTCTCTACAACGTTAATGAGGCTCCATGGGGGCACAGCGTTAGAGAGCTCCTAGCACGGTACTATAATAGACTCGGTGAAACCCCCCCAAACGACCTTATGACCTATGCGAGAGAATTAGATAGGCACTATATACCGTCTAGGTATCCGAATGCGCATCCAGCTGGAACACCTCACGAAGCCTATGACGAAGAGACTTCGAGCAGGTCTCTGGAAGCAGCTGAGAGAGTGATTCAATTTGTCAAAAACGTACTTAGATTATGAAGGATTATCGGAAGTTATTAAAAGGATTTTAAGCAGTTTTAAAACATATGCGGTGATACTTTTTGGTTCTCGTGCTAGAGGGGATTATAAGCCGTGGAGTGATTATGATGTATTGGTAATAGCTGATTTTAGAGAGAGATACCTAGACAGAATAGGAAATATTTTAGAGTTAGTAAGCAACATAAACATAAACGTAGAACCCCACCCATACACTCTCAATGAAGCTACTGAAATGCTTAAGAAGGGGAATCCAATAATTATCGATGCGCTTTCGGAGGGTATAATCCTATATAGTAGGGAGGAATTTAAGGAACTTCTCAAACTTTATGAAGAACTTCTGAGAAAAGGACTTAAAAAATCAAAAACCTCAGTAATCGTACCACCTACTACCTAGCCAAAGAGAAAGATAAGCAGAGGAAAAAGCTAGAACAACTCTTCGTAGCATGGATAACCCAGTAGCTATCACATCTATCGTGTCGAATACACGTTACAGCATGTAATCCACGACTTACGCTTTTCATCGCAGTCCCGCGTTGTTTAGCTGTTCCCGCTGGAACTCGAGCTAGATCTGGCCAGACCCCTTATACTCATGGATGAGGCTTTCAGTTTAGATGACGAAAGAGATCAAATGCTAGAATTTGATTACTTGAAGAGGAGTTCTTTACGACGTAAAAGTTGTTGTAGAGTTAAAAAGATCAAAAAGATTAACTTGTACTTTCCTTAGGCTTTAGGTATATCTTTCCTCCTATAATCGCTGAGTTTGGTATGAGTACTTTAACTCCATCAGCTTTATTTACTACTGTGAAGAGTGTGGCAACATCTTCTACAACTCCGTCCTCACCTGCGATAACGACTTTGTCTCCTATTTTAAACGGTCTCGCTATGAGTAGAAATAGTCCCGCTACTGCCTGCCCTAAGACCTGCTGTGAGGCGAAGCCCACGACTATGCCTAGGAAGCCGCCTAGAGCAACTCCAGCAGCTCCACCAGCAACTCCACCGGCTATTGCGGCTGCTAGCGCACCTATACCCACGATTCTAACGACGTTCCTAATAGCAGCTGCTGTTGGGTGGTCGTACTTAGCTCTAGTTAGCCAATAGAATACGTTCGCAATACTAGTGACTATTAAGTAGCCGAATGCTACAGCAATAAGTATTTGAGCGTACACTGAGTACTCAGCTATCTCTATTTTAAAAGACGGTAAGAGGCTAGCAAATACGTACTGCACTATCGCTGATACGACTACGTACAGAACTACGTAAACCACCGTTCTTGTAATAGCTTTGGAGGACTCGGCGACAGGACTTACTTGAGTAGACTTAGACATTTGGTAGTCCCACTAATATGCTGTATTCTCCAAATATAATTTATAGTCAGTTAGCGACTTCACTGACTAGTTTGATGCTCGCTGTGATCTTAGGTCTGGTCTCATAGTATTTAGTGTCGTCCAATGAGATCTTCATTAAATATCCACGAGAATTAATGACTTTACGGTGTTTGATTTAGACAAATGTGAATCTAGAGTGTAAAAATAGTTTTATGGTCTCTCAATTCTTTTTCTTGGTGTAGGTGTGTGATCGTAATGTTCATGAGGCATGCTAAAGCTGCTGAAGCCAGACCAGGTGAGAGAGATGAGGAGAGGAGGCTTACTAGTGAGGGAATAGAGGAGGCTGTCTTAGTGTCTAGGTTCTTACCTAAAGTTAAGATAATATACTCCAGCCCATTCAAGAGAGCCGTTGAGACTGCTGAGATAATATCGCAAGCTCATAGAGTAGAGTACAGAGTTATTGACGAGCTCTCACCGGGTTACTACCTAAAGGACGTCGAGCCGTACTTTACCGATAGAGCACTATTTGTAGGGCACTCACCATACGTTGAAGACTTCGTATCAGAGCTAGCGGGTTATAGACCATGTCTACCTACAGCTGGAGTAATCGGTGTGAGAAAGTCAGGAAACGCATGGGTAATCGAGTTCTTTATTACTCCACGGTACGCTAGAGAGATAGCAGAAAGAACTCGAGTTCAGTAGTTATCAGCGCTACCTTAAGGTATCTACTCAATCTCGCTAGCCGACGCTAAACGAGAGCTTTATCAATTATGCTGGTAAGTGGAGCCAGTTGAAGCTGAAGATTTAGCATAGGGAGCTCTCTAAATTACTCAAGGAATAACGTAGAATGATGTAGCAGCTACAGCTCACTTAAGTCGCGACTAAATTGAAGTTTTCTCCAACTCTCTTAATAACTAGGGCTTAGAGCAAGTGACTACAGCGAAACATCACTGTGCGAGTCTTTCACTACTTCTTTAGTAGTCTAAGCCTTCTATATTTATAAAGCCTTCTCGAAAGTAGTGTTTTACTTCCCTGACTTCACTCACTAAGTCCGCCATACTCTTGAGTGTCGACGGTACATAGCGACCTGTAACTACTGCATGGAGGTTTCTGTTTTTAACAAACCTCCTTAAGGCTTTAGCGGCAGTTCTTTCATCAACTAGACCCATGTGGACTGCGAGACCCAGCTCGTCGAAAACCACGAGTCTGGGTCTATAGGTCCTAAAGAGGTTAGGTAGTATGTAAGTTAAGAAAGCATAGGAAGTTGCCATATTCTCGGAGGCCACCTCGTCTTCGTATACACCAGGTTTAACGAACTCTCTAGTTCCTAGTACATACAGCTTGAGTGGGAGCTTGAGCTTACTTAGTAGCAGCAGTTCACCACTATCACTAGACTTCATGAATACCGCTATAACCACTCTCCACCCACGGCCTAGAGCTCTAACGGCAGCTCCGTAAGCAGCAGAGGTCTTTCCCTTACCCTTGCCGAAGAAAACGAGTAGCAAGCATTAACCCCTAGCTACGTAGCCAACGTTCTCAGCTAATTGAACTAGTTCCTCAAAGACTTCCCTAGGAACCTCGACCCCTAGCTCTCCAGAAACTTCGAAGCGAAGCCTCTCGAGGTCTTTGCTTTCCTTCCTGAGGTAAACTCCAGAGACAGCTAGAGCTGTCATTGCGTATCTAAACTTATCGGAGAGCTCCCTAATTTTATCTAAGACTGCTGGGCCGAGCTTATACCTTAAATACAGAGCAGTAAGATACCCCTCTTGAGCCAGCTTAAGGGACGGACCTCCAGACGGTGGTTCGACACTCTTTAATCCGATATCGATGCCCAGCTCCCTAGACTTCCTCCAGTATAGGTACTGTCTAGCGTCTAGCACTAAACCGGAGGTCCTGATAGTGTCTAGCCCGTAAACCATGTGTAAATACGGGTAGAGCCTGGCGTATTCAACCTCTAGAACTGCCGATAAAGCAGCTACCCCAATGTTGTAGACGAGCCTCGGGCTCATCTTGTCTAAGGTGTCGCTACTCGTATGGTAGTACCTATCGGGCCACTGGTTCAGCATAACTGCTGGTATCCCGAGTGATACGTAGACGTCGTGGTCACTCCCGGTTTCGTAGTTAACTAGAGAGAACCGTATGAGTGGGAACTCCACTGGAGACGAAAAACTGCCCGACTTCGGAAGAGCTGCTAGTAGTTTGCTATATACTGAGGCTTCGAGCTCACTCATGAGGGTGATCGGAGGCCTTACTATGTTTAGAACTGACCCAGTTCTACACTGCTTCTCACCGATCATGTCGAGATTTACTGCTCCAGAGACCCTTCTCCCCTCGCTCAAGACTACTCTGAGGTACCTAGCAGTCCCGTGATGCTCGGGGACCCATACGAACCTTACGGATCTCTTTACGGATATCCTACTCTCTCTAGTGGCTAAAGCTAGCGATCTAGCAGCACTTAGTGCTCCGACAGACCCACTGACGTTATCATTAATTGTTGCTCTAGGGTGGCAGTAGTGAGCAACTATGTGGTACTCGTCACTAGAATCGCCTATAGACGCCTCAACGACTCTAGCGTATGCCTCACTCCTGTAGCCAGACTTAACGTAGCCCTTGACTACAACTTCCTCACCCTTCTCCATATCGCTTATAATTTCCTCAGCTGCGTCTCTCGGTACCGTGAGAGCGGGTACCCTCATATACTCCAGCTCGGTTTGAGTTGGAAATATCCCGACGTACGGGTAGGAGCCTACTGGCGCATTCCTTCTGAAGACTAGAACCGCTTGAGCACCAACTTCAACAGCCTTCAGATAAGTTCCAAACCCCCAATCCGAAGTGAGGACAACGCTATCTCTACACTGAGCTATATGCTTGTAAGTCGAAGCATAGCAGACCTTGCCCTCGAACTCCCCAGGAGGAGAGTGAGCTACTACAGCTGTCCAAGCATGCTTGAGTGACGACACAACCCTCCTCTTAGGTTTAACCAATTCAGCGAATCCGTCAACTACGAACCACCCAGCAACCGGGGCAGATGTAGGTGGGGACTCAGATCCGTAAGGTAGGTCATAGACTCTCACACTCAAACCCCAGTCGGTGAGAACATCGCGAATGAGTTTTCCGGCTTCTTCGAGTCCCGGACTTCCCTGTATTCTATGATGCCTAGAGAGCTCTTCAGCTAGGTACTCAACTTCAGCTCTCGAGAAGTAATCCAAGAGAGCGTTAAGCATTGTCAAGTCCTACACCTCGATGCCAAACCTTTTTAGCAAATTGTAAATGGTGATCCCAATAACTCTGTTGTCCTTGATCCTGTAGCCTACATCGCCCTCCACTAGGATGGCCTCCTCGGCTTCTTCAGCTCCCTCGCCGAAGACTATATTCAGTGTGTCGGTGTTTCTATCGTAGTCTATTAAGACCTTGTCAATGTTCTCGAGAATGAACACTCTCCTACCCTCCGACACTTAGATCACCTAGCTTAAGCTTAACCTAAGATAATAAATCCTCGCAAGCTCGATCGACTAACTACCTCCACTGGCGTTATACAGACCCTTTATAGCTCCCCCTCGTAGTAAGTAGAGTGGCAGTATCGAAGTGGCCTAGGAGGGGCTCAGACGTCTTAAGTATCGTATACCCAGACCTAACTACGTGAGACTTAATGAGCGCTACTCGATCTGGTGCGAGCTCGAGGACTCTAACGTACTCGTTGGGTATGTCTAGCATTTCGAGATACTCCTTCTCACTCCTGAAGACTACCTTCGTGTTGGCCAGCTGTATCACGATCCTGTGTACATCTTTGGGTGAATGGGTACTGAAGATTATCCCCATACCTCTAGACCTACCTAACCTAGCTATTCTCGATATGAAGTCGGCTAGTAGTTCTACTTCCTCAGCCGAAGTACCTTCAGACGGGAAAAACCTGTGGGACTCGTCGAGCACCACGACAGCAGGTCTCGTAATGGGACCTCCATACTTCTTCCATTCGTATAGACTCCTTAGGACTTCGTAAGCTATCAGATTAGCGATTAGGAAGTGCAGCCCTCGAGAGACTGCGTAGTCGAGGTCTAAGACTATGGGGCTATAGAGCATGCCACTGAGGAAGTTGGGGCTTGGAATACCTACTCGAACACCGTTTAAGCTTACGTCAACGCACTCAGAGCTAGCTATGAAATTCACTGCTCTCTCTATACTGTCAAAAGTGCTTCGATGTATCTTAAGAGTCCTCTCTATATCCCTTCTCCTCTCCGCTAGAGCGGCCGATAAGTGTGTGAAATTAGATATCTGTCCAATCTCTTGCTCGACGTAGTCAATGACATGGTGTAGGTATATCTTAGCCTGCCTCGAAAAGATCGGGAGCGCATCTAAGTGCTCAAACAGCTGTGTGTAGCTAAGGGAGACTGGGACTACGTTTATCTTAACCTCACCCCACTCACCTAGCCTAACGAGAGTCTCAGCCAGTATTTGTCCAGAGCTTTTGGTGACTGATACAGCTACCTCCGGGTTGACACCGTGATATACTCTCGCAATAGCTGAAAGCCTTTCCTCTAGGTAGTCTACAACAGCTCTCGAGAAGTCTCTAGTTGTGCGAGTGACCGGCAGGAGGATCGTCATCTTATCGAGCCTCTTCAGAGAGCCTCTAAAAGCAGCTAAGTACACTCTAGAGTCAGCTGGTTCAGCGATGGGTGGTAGGGTTATTTGTGCATAGTCTCCAGCAGCATCCACTACCAGTACTAAAACCTCGGGATAGTGATTGGTCAGATACCACAATAAGTTCTTAACGAACGTCGTCTTTCCTGACCCGGTAGTCCCTATAACCAAGACGTGTTTGAATATCTCCTTGAGGGGTAGTCTAACCGGTATATCCCCACCGGCGACCGGCGTGGAACCTGTGTGTAAGTGTCCCAACACCATACCGTCTTCCGGGAGTCCGGCCACTCTCGATACGAGCTCTGGGTTGCGAGGTATTACTACGGGTGACTGGGGTTCGACCGGGGACATATAGGGCAGACCCTCCTCATCTAGGAGAGGGGCTGTTTCGACTACTATGGGAGCGAGTAGGCCCTCCGGGGATACCCCTAGGCTTACTGATAGGGGGGTCTGAAGGTCTGAAGCCACGTCCGATCTCTTTATCGATGTGACTCTAAGCCCTACGGCTTTTACTGTTCTAATGTCCACGGTTACTAGGAGGTTTCCCACGTCGAAGGCATTTGTGTACTCGTAGTATACCTGAGGTGTTACCTCGACGTAGACCCTACTAAAGCTATCGGAAGAAGATGAGAGGGCTCTCCTGCTCACGTATCCTACTACTACCCCTAACTCTTTTGCCTTAGAGTACGCACCGGATATGAGGGTAGATATCTTGCTTACCGGGCTACCCATATGTGAGGTCACCTGGAAGTACCGCTAAAATACCCCTGGACTTAGCTGTTAGCTCTACTAACTCCACTAACTTCTTCACTAAGCTCTTGGATACTCTATCCGCAACATACAGCCCGTAGGGTATAGATAGAGCTAGGCTAGAACAGGACGAGTAGACCATAGACAATAGGTCCACAAGTTTAGACGACCCTAATTGCTCTATTACGGTACAAGGTATCTCGACTTTACCTAGAGTGTAGGTGTATCCGGTCCCCCCTGAAGTAATGTAAAAGGAGCAGACTTTGAGCTCGTTTTGAGCAACTACAGGTCCCACAGCCATAGGTTTACCTTCTTGCACAAGCTCCCCCACCGAGACCTCAGTTCCAACTCTCTTGACGAATCCTATCACGACCTTACCCTCGCTTAATGCTTCATTAATATAGCGAGCCCTCTTACTATTTAAGAGAGCCACTTCATCCACCCAGTATCCGGGCCTAAAGTAAGGTCTTGAAATAGGAATTAACGGTCCGTCGATGAGTACATACTTAAGCCTAGAGCCTACTGCGATGCCGAGACCGTAGAGCTCTAAAGCTAGTCTAACGTCAGATTCGAGAGCAGATGGGTCTACGTATGGATCCTCTTCGTATGGAATCCCGAGCTCGATGTATCTATCGGTTATCCCGCGAGTTAGTGTTCTCAACCTCTTTAGTGACGATATAAATGGTGGCCCAAGGTACGACTCAGCAGTCGTAGACGGGTAAACTGCTAGATCACTAGGTGAAACTACCGAGAGTCCAGCAATACTCACATAGTTACCCCCAATGTATAGGGTAGCTGAAGCAGCATCTACCGCCGCAGAGCTAGTAACGAGATCTGAGTAGTCAACGCTCTTCAGGGTCAATACCTCAACGCCATCGCTTCCTGCTTCATCTGTTCGTCTGGGACTGACTCCACCTTTAGTAATACTTGCCTCAACTACTTCCTCTAAGAGCTTTACTAGCGTTATTTCCCCGAGACAGTTACTTACCTGGATTAATAACACCAGCTCCCGGGAATTACGAAACTACAGGGCTTATCAAGTATTGATGGAGTCAATAAGAGTGTGTGGCTTACCCGTGGGTTAAAAAGAGAGCTGCGAGCTAGATTTGCGTTAGTTCTGTAACTCTAGGCTTGAAGACATGTGATAACTAGAGGAGTAGCTACGACATCGTCTCACTGTATTGCGTAATAGACTGTTTGGACTCCACCATTTTAGAACGACGCATTCCTACTGCGTGAGAATATAAATGTAGACAAAGCGACTAAGAACAGGGTGAAACAATAAAGGTAAAACTAATTTTTGTAGCTGCTCTAGCCTTAGTACTATTAACTTCATCACTTATCTTACTGGTCTATTGGAGGCCTTCTGGAGCTCCCGAGAAGCTGAGAAAGATGGTCATAGAACCCGTTCCAGCAACGAGAACGCCCGAGCCTCCCTCAGCGGATCTTATGCCTCAGAAACTACCGTGGGTAGTAGAAAAGAGCACTGAGGGAACAGACTCTTTTTACGCCGGAGGTATTCCGAGGAAGCCTGAGGTAGTTCTTAAGGTCGATGTCTCTGCGGATATCGTTGGAAAACTAGCTGAAGCCGTTGTTGAAGGCGATAAAGTATTCCTAGCGGACGGTCAGGGAATATACGCATTAAACAAGGATGACGGAAACCTCGTGTGGGGTGTTGAAGTATACTCCGATGATCTAACACATAGAGCTGTGCGCGGTCCCGGCACCATAATCAAGTGGAGAGCTCTCGGACTCTGGAGGTTCGTGAAAACCTATGGCATTGGAAAATACCTATACGTAGCTACATCATCCTATCTTGACGTAGACGATGCCTACCTTCTAGCGATAGATAAAGACAGCGGTGAGCTTGTGTGGAAGGTGAGGTTAGAGTCTGAAGAAGGAGCTTCCTCTAAGTCTTCAGTAACATCAAATCTCTTAACAGTCGATGGGAAAGTTTTCGTTGGGTGCGTCGGTCCCGAAGGATACATTTTCGCTGTTAGCGAGAGTGGGGAGCTCTTGTGGCGTGAAAAGATTGGAGGAAACGTTAGAGGATTGACTTACGGAGAGGGAATGCTGTTTGCGACATCTGAGTATAGGAAAAAGCTTTATGCCTTCAACCCGGTGAGTGGGAGACCTCTTTGGATTTATGAGCACGACGCTGAGCTGATGACTCCATCTTATGGAGGAGGGAGAGTAGTTACTGTGGACTCCCTCGGTAGAATTCTGGCTATCTCCACCAATGGAGAACTTCTTTGGAAAAAGCACCTTGGGATAGGGGGAGATGTTGATACAAATTCCTACATAGCGTTAAGCAATAATTACATATACGCTGTTAGAAGCCTCGGTGAAAGACCCAGAAACCTTTACGTGCTCGACTTCAATGGAGGCATTGTTGGAAACTTCACTCTAGGTGTCGATGAAGATGGAGGTAGACCAGCTTCATCTCGAGATGTCGTGGTTCTTCCGGTGCTAAAGAAGGGCGGTGAGGGCAAGGTTTACTTACTGTGGAGAGGCTTCCATAAGCTAAGTGAATATCACTTTAGCGAGTGCGGTAGCAGCGGCTGGATGCCCAAGGTCAGTATAGCTTATGGTGAAATACTCGTAGTTGCGTGTCCAAGCACTCTATATAGATTAGCTGACGTAGTAAAGCCAACTATAGGTGGCATCGAAGTCTCGTACAACGAGACTTTAATTATTAAGGTCAAAGCCTACGACGAGCAGAGTGCTTTACACAAAGTCTTACTCGTTTACAGCATAAACAACTCTCTATGGAACTACAAGGAAATGGATATCGCAAGAAGGTATGTGATGGAGCCAATTGGGGGGTATGGCTTGTGGGAAGAGTTCTATATTACTGAAGTGTCGATAGGAATCGGTAGAGTGGAGTTCTACGTGATCGCTATAGATAACGTAGGAAACTACCAATTAACGAACGTCTACGGATATAGGACTTTCTATGTGGAAACCTAATCTGATAAGCTTAATCCAATTTTACGTGAAGCACTCGGGGCTTCGTCCACTGTCAAGCAGTTCTCTAACAGCTCTCCATTCTCTCACTTAGTGGTTCGAAATCCGGTAGTGCGTTAGCAACCAGCATTCATCGACTCTCCATAGTGTTAGTAGAACTCACTAGGTTCTTGTCCGGCGGATTTCCCAGGTTCTCTCTATTTAAGACAGACCATGGTTAGTTAATTCCTGAAACATCTTAGAACTGGGGATGCTGAGAACTAGTAATTACATATCAAAACGGCTACCTTACCCGGAGTACTTAGCTCAAAACAGCAATAGAACCCCCAAGGTGAATTTCGGGGATGTTAACGCTTGGACTTATGGATACCTACTGAGAAGGATAATCGAAGTGAGAGAAGAATATTGTACCAGAGTGGAGCTCGTCAGCGAAGAGAACACATCCACAACCTGCCCAATCTGCAGAACCCGGGATAGAAACCTCGAGAGAGTACACAGAGGACTACTGAGATGCTACAAACACGACAAGGTATTCAACGCAGACCTGATGGGAGCATACAACACATTACTCAAAACAAAACCATATCCCTGAGCCCCATACTCTGTGGGGTAGTGGTAATGCGCCTGAGACCAAGCGCAGAGCTGAACCCAGCAGAAGCTGAGAATGTAGACCCAAACCTCCCCAGAACCCTCGCCCTTTAGGGTGGGGAGGAGGTCAGCTACTTCGAACTTATATGTATTCGATCCCTTACGCCTTAGGGATCGAGGTAGTTGGGGGACTAGATAATGCTTTCGATTAGGAGAGTTAACATTACTTAGAGCCGGGAGCGCAGTCTACGTGTATGTAATAGTCTTCTACCTTAACGAACTCTTCTGCTGGTCCTGGGGGGTTTAAGTATTTAGTGCAATCCGGGATTCTGGCGTTTTTGAATGCTCTATGCCTGTTTATACAGCTCTCACATCTACCGCAGTGGTACTTCTCCGACAGGTAGCAGCTCCAGGTTCTATAGACTAAGTCTCCAAGGATGGAGTGGCACTTAGCTAGGTTTTCATGCTTCTTCAGGCTCTCGCGGCTAGGGCTCCATATCTCGAGCTTTCTACTATTTCGAAAATGGCATATCCTAATAGAGGTCTCAAGAGACTCTACGCACTCGGGACTACAGTCCGGGTACTTAGGCTCCCAGCTATCGCTTCTCGGAGCCACGTCATCGTACTGAGCGCCAAACACGACGTATACTTTCTCCCCACCGTACTCCTCCAAAACGGTGTAGGCGTAGGCCGAGGCTATAGCCAGCATCACAACATTCCTCACTGGCACCACTACTGACGGTGTATAGTGCTCTCGAACAAGCACACGGTCGTCTGTGAGCTGGGTACCTCTCCAGAGGTCCTTCATGAAGGATATGTCGACAATTCTATGCTCCACGATCTCCCCCCAATCTCCAGTCTTCGCTATCTCACTAAGGTCTAAGAGGATGGACTTAAGAGCGTCTACTTCAGCAGAACCCTTCTGCCCATAAATAAACGTTAAGACGTGGATTCGACACCCTCTCGCAAGCCACTGAGCCATATAGCAAGTGCTGTCGATACCTCCAGAGACTACTGCAACCACTCTACACACATCCATCACCACAAACAACCCGAACCACGCACTAAAAAGCCCGAACCCACGAACCAAAGTATCTAGTGAATGATCTCTCAGCAAGTCTTGTGAAGACCGAGCTAGGCTAACTTTAATTATTGGTGTCTGCCTTCCTATACGCTTACCCCGCTTCTAAAGGCTTTTAGAGAGCCGGGAAGCCAGTTGGTTGACTAGAAAGGTCTTAGTTTCTTTATCGTCGATAACTGTTTTTGTAGTTGAGGATTAGGTATGGGGTCTATGAGGGTGTTGATTTCAGCTAGTGCCAGGCATGTTGAGGTGAATGAATCGAATTCTCGGGTAAGTTATAGCAATTTTAGTGTGGTTAAGCAATTGTTCGCCATGTTTTAGGTGTCGAGCATGCCGATAGCTCAAGAGTCTGTGGTAAACGCTAGACTGGCTGAGGTCCTCGGCAGGAGCTTCGGTATTATGTGTAGAGCTGAGGAGGTGCGTGGGGAGGGGACTAGTGTTAGGTGCTACTGCGGGAGTATGAGAGCGGTTATTGAGGCTTCTTACTCGGCTAATAGTGCCGAAAAGCGTGCTGAGAATAGAGTGAAGGAGGGTCTCGCGGATATGGCCATCGCAGTACACTACACTAGGGAATTTCCAGACGCACCTGAGGTAGAGCTCGACGAGCTCATCGGAAGCTCCACTTTCGATGTTAAGCTAATTACACATGGTAGGCTGAAGAGCTTAGTTGAGCGTGTTGTAAGTAAGGAAGTAGCTGGAGCATCTAGGAGTGAGTGGCTCAAGAGTCTTGGATTAGATGTGATAGCGGACTTAGTGAAGCAGTTTGCGGCTTACTTTATAGATGAGAAAGAAGCTGGAGAAGAAATAGAGAGAGTTAGGCAGGTAGTTAGAGAATTCGTAAGTATTGTGTGTAGTATCGAGGGTTCCACGGCTCTTCGCGGTAGGGTAGCTGACGCACTGTACAAGCTCCACGGATTTAGTATAGCGCAAGCTGAGGACTCCGAGGTCATCTTCGGTCAGGCAGCTCTTGCTATACTGCTTTCAGCAGTACTCTACGAACACCTTAGACATACCCATAGGGGGCTTAAACCTTTAGGTAACTACGTCGAGAACTTCGGCCCAATTCCCGGGCTCAGAAAGGCTTTAGAGGAGATGCTTAAAGTGAGCTATGAACCAATACTTAAGCTTGCTGTAGAGGTCTTAAGCAGCTTACCACTAGAGCTAAGCGTGTGTGTATATAACTTAGTCAATAGAGCTCTAGCTATTGCGAGTAAACCCCACATGCTCTCAAGAGACTTTGCTGGGAGAGTCTACCACGCTATTACTGGTGATATAGCCGTGAGAAAGGGGTTTGCCACATTTTATACAGAGATTCCAGTAGCTTACTTACTTTCAGAACTAGCGTTGAGGACTGTATTCGGTTTAGATGAGCTAGGGAGGCTCACGGAGGATAGAGTTAGGGAAGTTCTAGAAGTCGTGCCGAAGTTGAAGATAGCTGACTTCGCTTGCGGTAGCGGAACTCTACTCACGGCATCACTCTACAGCGTATCTAGGATTACTGAAGCCCTGAGCTATCTATACGGTCTTGAGAGCCGCGATGTTACGAAGGAAATTGTCGAAGGAGGTATTTATGGTTTTGATGCTCTAAAGTACGCAGCTCAGATTACAGCCGTAAACTTAGCTCTCATGAGTAAAGCAACTACTACTAAACGAAACATCTACACTACCTACTTAGGTTACATACCAAGTAGGGGGTGTTGGTTGGGCTCATTAGAGCTACTGAAAGAAGATGGCAGGCCGGCCGAAATCCCCTGCCTCATAGATGCGAACTTAAGCAGAGAGGGTTGCGGAGTCTCAACATATAGTGTAGTCGGGGGTATGAAGTTGCCGGCGGAGTTCGACATAGTGGTCATGAACCCACCTTTTACTAGAGCTACTGGAAGAGTGAGTAAGAAGTTCGAAGAAGGTAGGGAGGGCTTGTTTGGGTTCGTAACTGACAGGAGTGCCAGAGAGTGTTTGAGGAGGAGGTACGATAGTTTCCGCTCAAGGGTTAGACGGTCTCTAATAGCTATAGCTGAGAGGCTATTTAGAGAGGAAGGTGGTATATTGCAGCACTTACGCCCACTAAGTAACCAAATGGAGTCCAAGAACTACGGAGTCAGCGGATTCTATAGCATAGGTCAGGCCGGTGAAGGGCTACTCTTTCTTTATCTGGCATATAAGTACGTGAAGCCTGGGGGAGTCATAGCGTTCGTCCTACCTAAAAACATTCTTTCAGGTGTTGCCTGGTTTCTCGCTAGAGTTCTTCTACTGTCGGAATTCCACTTAAAGTACGTCGTAGTCAGTAGTGACAGTAAAAATGGGTATAACTTCTCCGAGGGCGCAAGCCTCAGTGAGTGTCTAATAGTAGCAAGGAGAGTAAGTAAGCACGACCCGAGCGAAGAGACTGTTTTCGTTAACTTACTGGCTAAACCCGGGTCTCTACTAGATGCCACAGTATTCGCAGATAAACTCATGAGAGTGGGTAAGTGTTCGAGCAAAATGAGTAGGGTGCTATTAGGGCTAGATAGCGGCACTAGAGCGCTAATTACGAAAGTTAGTAGGGTCGATTTACTCAGGAACGTGGATAACATCAATAGGTTCGTGGCTTTTCCCGAGCAAGAAGTGGTGAGAGATGCTTTGGACATTGTGGAGAGGGGTAGTCTCGGGGTTGAGGGTGTAGAAGTCCCGGTCACGAAGTTGTATAGTATCGTAGAAACCATAGGTGTTTCTAGTACTCTTTTTCACGAGCTCTACAGTCCTACCGAAGAAACTACACCATACCCAATTGTTTTTGGAGGAAGTGAGGTTGTACGCTCGTCAATGAAGGTTAAACCGAATATGTATGCGCGTTTGAAAACTAAGAGAGGAGACCGAGTGTTTCAAAGGTTCGCCGGTAGAGTGTTAGTGCCGGATAGGATATGGGTTGATACTGCTCACGTAGTATCTCTCTACTCCGATATCCCGGTGCTATCCAACATATTTTACGTAATCAAGCTTAGAAATCCCTCGGTGGTTGCTGAGAAAGCAATAGCTCTCTGGCTAAATACTACCTGGGGGATTATGACAGTCCTTCTAAACAGGGAGGAGACTAGAGGTAGGTGGGTTAGGCTGAAGGCATCTCAGTGGAGGCTCTTACCAGTTATTGACGTAGAAAGTCTTGGCTTCGAGGTAGTTAGTAGACTAGCTAGAGCATTCGATACTGTATCAATGAAGACCCCCAGGAGAATACCAGATCAGTTCTCGAAGGACTCAAAAGAGGTAGACCCTATTAGGGTCGAGATAGACCTAGAGTTCCTTAAAGCAGTTAACCCAGAGGTAAACGAAGATAGAGCAAAGCTGCAGCTTTACGAAATTTATGAGAGACTTGCGGTCGCCTTTGACAGGTGGATTGGAGCAACTAATATCAGTAAAGAAATGGAGCAACCCTCCCGGTAGTTCTTACATATCTCTGTGAAAAAAGAGCTATGCTTTAGGCTTACACGACGCGCGTGGTTTTCGATTGATTCGCTCTGTTGACTGAGGCATCTCAGACTCGGGTGGGTGATGGCTTAATATGTAAGGCCTCCTATAGTAAGGGGGAACGAAAAATAGGGGGGACATACCATTCCCTAGAGGTATCAGAAGTCGTCCGCGGGCTTAACACTAATGTAGAGCGGGGTCTAGCAGACGAAGAGGCCACTAAGAGGCTGCGTGAATTCGGGATGAACGTCATCGAGGTAAGGAGAGTGAGTCCCCTAAGGATGTTTTTGAGGCAGTTCGCGAATTTCCTAATAGGTATACTGCTAGTTGCTACAGCTATATCAGCAGTTCTCGGCGAGCTCATAGATGCTGCCGCTATAGCGGTCATAGTAGTGGTAATGGGTGTAATGGGGTTTGCTCAAGAGTATAAGGCCGAGAGGATTATGGAGACTCTTAGGAAGTTTGCGATCCCTAAATGCAGGGTTTTGAGGAGTGGGAGAGTAGTCGAGGTAGACCCTGCCGAACTCGTACCGGGAGACGTAATAATACTAAGAGAAGGGGACCTAGTACCGGCAGACGGGAGGCTAGTTGAGGTAGAAGACCTGGAGGTAGATGAATCGCCTCTAACAGGTGAGTCAACCCCGGTTGAGAAGTCTTCTGACACCGTGCTACCTCACGAGACACCTGTTAGCGATAGGGTAAACATGGTATTCCGAGGTACTATGGTAGTTCGTGGCAGGGGGAAAGCCGTCGTCGTTGCCACGGGAATGGATACCGAGTTGGGTAGGATAGCTAAGGCTGTATCTGAGGTTAAAGAAGAGAGAACTCCACTAGAGAGGGAACTAGACAAGTTCGGCAGGAGGATAGGAGTCGTAATACTCATTATAGCTGGAGTAGTGTTCGCCACATCGATAGTTGAGGGTTACTTAGACGTGCTAGAGTCGTTTATGACAGCAGTAGCTCTGGCTGTCGCGGCTATACCTGAAGGACTACCGGCTATAGCTACAGCCGTGCTAGCTATTGGTGCGCACAGGATGGCCGAAAAGAATGCTTTAGTGAGGAGGCTAGCTGCTGTCGAGGCACTAGGTTCTGTCGACGTTATATGTAGTGATAAGACGGGCACTATTACGAAGGGGGAGATGGCTGTTAAAGTAGTTAAGATCCTCGATTCAACTTACGAAGTCCGTGGGAACAGAAAGGAGGGAAGAGCAGACTTTGTGTTAGTAAGTGGTGAGAGAGCTGACACTGTGCTGAAAAAACTCCTAGAGTTTCTAGTAGTACATACAGCTCCTGACGTGGAATTGAGTTATCGGAGCGAGAAGATTACTGCTAAAGGCCCGCCGACAGAAGTTGCGGCAGCCGTATTGGCTCATAGTGGTTTAGGTAGGGAGGAATTAGATAAGGCTTTCAAGGAGCTACAGACAGTTGACGTCAATCCGTTCGACAGGTTTAGAAAGAGGAAGTCAACAGTTCACAAGTATCAGAATGGATATGTGGTCATAGTTTCAGGAGCCCCTGAAGTACTCCTCAAAAACTCAACGAAGATCGCTTTACGGAACGGTGAAGCCCCCCTCGCGGAAAGATTTTACGCAATAGCGTTGAAAGGAATTGACGAGCTGGCTTCGGCAGGCTATAGAACCCTTGGGGTAGCCTACAAAGTCCTCGAGGAATACACGGAAGACCTAGACCCAGAGGATATCGAGAAGGACCTTACCTTCTTAGGTGTCTTAGGGATAATCGACCCACCGAGAGAGGGTGTGAGGGAGGCTGTTGAAGCTGCTAGGAGAGCTGGTATAAAAGTAGTAATGGTAACTGGAGACCATAAGCTAACAGCAACTGCTGTAGCTAGAATGGTCGGTATCGACGTGGACGAGGGGTTAGTCGTCGAAGGCCGCGAGCTTGACGCGATGAGTGATGAGGAGCTAGTGAAAATCGTAGATAAAGTATCTGTTTTCTCTAGAGTGACTCCAGAGCACAAAGCTCGCATAGTTCGAGCGCTAAAGCGTAGAGGATATAGAGTAGCTATGACGGGTGACGGAGTTAACGATGCGCCAGCTCTAAAGATGGCTGATGTAGGTGTAGCAATGGGTATTAAGGGTACGGACGTAGCGAAGGAGGTTTCACAGCTAGTTCTACTTGACGACAACTTCGTAACCATAGTTGAGGCCGTAAAAGAGGGGAGGATAATATTCGAGAACCTTAAGAAGCCGATAAACTACCTACTGACCTGCAACTTCGGTGAAGTCGCATCCCTCTTCGGCTCTCAGCTCTTGTTCCTACCGCCCCCACTAAAGCCCATACACTTACTTTGGGTAAACGTGACAACAGATGCTCTTCCAGCCATCGCACTAGGGCTCGAGCCAGCCGAACCAGGCATTATGAGCAGACCCCCGAGGTCGTCGAGTGAAGGATTTATAACTAAGAGAAAGAGCGCTTACTATTTAGCGATGGGCTCGATAGTTGGGGGACTGACTCTCGCTGTCTACTGGAGGTTCCTGGGAGTCTCCTACGAGCTCGCGCAAACACTGGCCTTTACTGCTTTAGTGATCTCGGAGTTTGGGAGAGTGTTAGTATCGAGAAGCGAAAACACCCCGATATGGAGGATTCCGTGGAACAAGTGGATAGTTCCTGCCCTGATAGGGTCACTAGTGCTCCAACTCATAGTCCTCTACTCACCGCTATCCTCAATATTTAAGGTAGTACCCATACCAGCTCATCTATGGCTCTACTTAGCAGTCATACCTCCAGTCATTGTAGCAGTTGACGAGACGAGAAAGTTACTAAAACTTAAGATATAATGACTTTAGATATAGTGGCTCATAATCTCTAAAATTAGCTATTTGCCTCAAAGTTGCTCTAGAGTAGAAGACTCTGCGTAAAAGGGTTTATCTCTCTAAGCTAGATATCTTATGGGTATCGAGTTGACTGAGGGCTGTAGGTGGGATGAGGCGCTTACTGAGGTAAGAAAACTGTTCTCGTTAGATGTTTCGGATGAAGCTTTAATACCTTCTATTAGCGATATCAGAGTATCAGAACTCATCTCTAGGTTCAGGGAGTGTTTCATACTTGACGTACTAGGGCAGGAGCTTGCCGAAGCAGTAAGGTGGCTTGAGTACGTTAATATGGAGCTGGACGTTCTCTCCAATAGGTATAGACTGTCAGGGTACAGCCTTTCTCGCGAGTTCAGGTCATTTAGAGAGAACCCACTTGCTCACTTAAAAAAGAAGATCTTCATATATGTTTACGACTACGCTAGAGGGAAGATAGGCTTGAGGGAGCTCGTTAAGAAATGTTCGTCCGCAGCTTACACGTCGCTTAGGACAAACATGAGATCGGCATACCAAGTCTGGGGATTTTCCGCTATCCTCAACTACCTCTCTGAAGAAGGTTACGGTATGCACTTTCCCGAGCACAGGTACTTAACGATAGATAGAGCTGGGAAGCAGAAGCTAGGTAAGATACCTCCAAACATCGTCCTCTTCAACCCTAAGAGGGGGTTTATTAGCTTCTTCTACGAAGCCCCGAGGCCTCTAACTTGGGAAGATAGCGAGGATCTTCGGGCTGTGTGGTCTCTGTATACAACTCTCAGACCCGACATGATGGTGTACTCCGGTAAAGTAATGGATATAGTGGAACTCGGTTCTAATCCACCTGTTAAGAGGCCTAACATGTTGGTAGAGTTTAAAGAGCTTGCGGACTGGTACGATAGGTCTAGGGACTTAAAGAGCTACTTTAAGAAGAGCCCACTCACGGCTGAAGAGTGGAGGAGTAAGTGGTTGAGCGGGCTCTATACAGGACTAGCGGATGCTCTAGGCATGAGAAAGAATGAGATCAGGAAAAGCGTTGAAGAGGGGAGACCTCTGAGAATTAAGGAGCACAAGCTTGTTCAGATCTATGCATCTCTCTACAAACCGAGGAAAACTTTCCTAGTATCTAGGTCCGAGGTACCTCAAGCTATTAAGTCTGAGCTAGAGGAGAGTGGAATTGAGGTAGTCGATGGCGTAGGTTTCGATAGAAAGAAGGTGAAGCCGGTAGCAGAGTCTATAGAGAGCTATAGCTCTTTTCTAGGTGCGGACTATGTAACCGTAGACCTCCCAGTTAGCACAGTAATCAAATTAGTAGAGTTCGCAGAAAGAGCAGGTCTAAAGGACCTCGCTATTGCCGTAGAGGAGCTCTTGAAGAAAGCTTAGTGTCTAAAGCTTCTACGGGCTTCACAGAGTCTTCAAGACCCCCCTAGCTGCGAGTATACCTGTTATAGCGGCTCCATTGATGCCTCTTGATAGCCCTACTCCATCTCCTGCTACAAACAAGCCCTCCACAGTTGTCTGCATCCAGTCGTCTACAACAGCGCGCACGCTATAGAACTTTATTTCGGGTGCGTAAACTAGGTTTTGAGGTGAGGCTAGACCAGGTAGCATGTCGTCAAGCTTCCCGACTGCCTCTACGATATCTGTGACAACTCTGTACGGTAGAGCCATACCTATGTCGCCAGGAGTTACGTCCTTTAATGTAGGCTCAACAGAGCTTCTGTCTATCCTCGACCAAGTGCTTCTCCTTCCGGATACCAGGTCTCCCAACCTCTGTATCAGGGGTCTCCCACCACCGAGCTTAGTTGCCGTCATAGCTATCTGCCTTCCGTACTCTACAGTGTCCTCGAGAGGGTCGGTAAGCTGAACTGTGACTAGTAAAGCTAGATTCGTATTTCTAGACCTCAGCTCTTTATAGGACATACCGTTGACGGCTACGTACCCATTGTATCTTTCAGCTACTACGAACCCCCTGGGGTTGACGCAGAAGGTTCTGACTTTATCGTCGTATGTCTTTGTGTACATAATCACCTTAGGGTCGTCAATAACAGATACGAGAGGCTCCATTACGTAGTCTGGCACCTCGAGCCTTACTCCCACGTCTAGAGGTCCGGGGACTGTGTGCACCCCTAGTTTCTTAGATATCTCCGAAAACCACGCTGCTCCAGACCTGCCGGGTGATAGGATTACTCTCATCGCCTCGACGGCTCCGCGATTAGTTGATAGCTTAAACCTCCCTCCTACTGGCTCTATATCTGTAACAACGGTCTCAGTTACTAGCTTAACTCCCTCATTGGTGAGGTAGTCAGTGAGCTTCTTGGAGAGCCCTATGCTTACTTCGGTTCCCAACCGCCTTTGGGCTGGGGCTATGAGTTTAGCACCAGCTTTAGCCGCTTTCCTCTCCCACTCCTTGACTAGCTCCAGGTTAGGTACCCTCAGGGTATCTTCTGGTATCCCGAACTTAGTCAGTATGCTATCTAGATACCTTATCATCTCTTCGGCTCTGCTAAAGCTCTTTAGGAGGACAGCTAGGTCGCCTCCAACTTGTGGGTGGAGATTTATAGCGCCACTACTGAACAGTCCAGCACCTCCAACTCCGTACAGCACGTTACAGGGTCTGCATCCAGCGCAGGTTATCCCGAGTTCTCTCGACGTGTGAGCAGCGATTAGAGGGCAGTATCTCTTCTCTACGTCTCTACCAGCATCAATCACGACAACATTCTTTAACCCGTATCCAACAAGTTCGTATGTGGCGAATAGACCTGCGGGTCCGGCACCAACTACCGCAACATCGAATTCTCTCACTCTCCATCACCTAGGTATACAGCGTCTTCAACCTCTTCCCCAGTCCCAAGTATCTTGATAGGTACCTTCAGTACCGACTCTACTTTCTCAATCCAGTCTCTCACGCTCCTGGAGAGCCTAGATGGGTCTCTTAAGCCCTTCACCTCCGGGAAGAGCGCGTCGATCTTTGTAATAGCTACGGCAGTTGCCGAGTTCAAGGTCACTGCCCTCTTAGCTAGCTCGAAGTCGAATGGAGCGACTCTCCTAGGTCTACCAGTTACTGTACCGTACTCTATCCAGCCGAGCTTAGCTACCTCTTCGAAAGCCATTTCACCTCTCAGAGGTCCCGGACCCACTCTCGTTACGTAAGACTTAAATACGACAATCACTTCACTAACCCTCTTGGGGCCTACCCCAACTTCTGAAAGAAACGCAGGTGCTGTCGTATCTCTACTTGTGACGTATGGGTATGTACCGTGATATAGGCTTAAGAAGGTTCCCTGCGTGCCTTCGATCAATACTTCATTACCTTTATCGATATAGTCGTTAACTCTCTCTGCAAGATCGCAAGTGTAGCTCCTCAGCTCTGGAGAATCTCTCGCCAACTTCAAGACCCTCCTAACTCTATCAACCATAGCTTCACCAACCCCCTGCAGGGTGGATCCAACAGTATTTGCGAGGTGGCTCGACGACTTCTCGCGAAGAGCGTGCTCCTCCTCTATAATACCCGTGTTGAAGTCTACGCAGAGCCTACCCCGGCAGCTAGTTTCCTCTATTTCTCTAAAAAGGACGTCCACCCTTATTAGGCTGCCGGCAGCTATACCCAGCTGAGTCACTGGGTTAATGAATGCCGATGGTATAGATCTCAACTTCCAAGTCCTGCCCTTGTAGACGACCGTGTGTCCAGCGTTAATAGCTCCACATCTAACGGCTAGCCCAATTCCCCTCTTTAAAGCTAGATAAGCGGCTACCTTACCCTTACCTTCATCACCGAAAAATCCACCAACTACTACTACTGCTGACAGTATCCCACCTAACTAGTTAATTTGAGGAATATAAAAACGTCTGGCTTGTGCCTCGGGGACCTTACTCAGTTTTTCTTTAACTTCATAACCTGCGCTACCTATAGGAACAGTTACTTCAGGACGCGTACTTAAGCCGCAGGGTCTCCCAGTATTACTTAGGCCTTCGTCTTATAGACACGCCTATGAGGATTCTCTCACTACCGAAGACCTTGACTACCGCCGCCAAAACTGCTATGACAACTGTTGCTGATAGCCCTAAAGCTAGTAAAGCTATGGTTCTATCTCCAGAAATGAAGGCAACCACTATAGCTAGAGGTAGCCCGTAAACGGTTGCTCCAAGCAAGGATGCTTCGGCACCGAGTGGAACCCCGATGAACTGAGTTGCTAGGAGTCCTACATATAGTACAGCGCCTACGGGACCAGCAAGTGCTCCAGCGACTCTAGTATCATTCGAGAGTATGCCTATTAAGAGCCCTAGAGCACCTGAAAAGAGCAGCATCAGTCCTATGGATATCACCAGTAGGGAAATGCCGCTGCTACCCAAGTACGTGATTAGGTCCCATAAGGACCAAGCAGAGGCTGCTGCCCCGGTTGTTTGATCTACTTGAGGTATGGCCGACATCATGTACGAGAAGCCGGCGAAGTATATTACAACCATAAACACGGAGATCACAACAGCTCCAGCTATTTTAGCTATAGCGATGGTTGACCTACTAACCGGTAAAGTCAGGAGCATCTCGAAAGCTTTTTCCTCTTTCTCGCTGGCTACAGCTTGCGCGCTATACATTAAAGTCATCATAGCTAAAATTCCGATAAGGATGGCGAACATCATAGTCGAGCCAAGAAGAGACGAAAGAACGTCTAGGTTGATAGTTCTACTGCCGACTCTAGTCTCAACTCTAGCGGTTACCACCTTACTCAGCTCAGTAACGTTTATCCCTCTTTCTACTGCTACAAGCAGCTTTGCTGTCTCCCCGAAAGCTCTAGCGATCGCCGTCACTACACCGACTCTTGCTTGCTGAAACATCGATGCTCTATCTAGAGTTATGTAACCGTATACGTAGGACGTTGCGTTTGGACCGAGAAGGGATGATCCAAAGCCCCTGGGGATCGAAATAACTACTAAGAACCTTTGAAGTCCTTCTTCTACTGTTCTAACAGCTATCAACCTACCTTTAAGAGACATATTGACAGCATATACGATTCTAGCTGTAAAGTAGTTATCGTCCTCGATGAGGACACCCGCAGGAGCTCCAATAGCTTCGCGCACAGCCTGCTCTGTAGCTACACCCATTATTCTACCGAGGGCTATGAAGTATATCGCCATAAACGCTAGCCCCATAATGAAAGCAGGGCTCTTGAGTACTGCCATAACCTCTTTTTTAACTAGTTTAGCGAGAGACAATGCTCAGACCCCCCACAGTCTTTACGAATACTTCCTCGAGGTTTCTCGCAGAGTACCTAGCCTTCAGGTCGCTAGGAGAACCCTCTGCTGCTAGCCTCCCCCTGTACAATATACCCACCCTATCGCATAAGTGCTCTACTTCAAGCATATTATGGCTGCTGAGTATCACTGTAACACCTCTCTTTCTAGAGAACTCGTCTACTAGGCTTCGGATCCTTATACTGCGCTCAACGTCTAGTCCAGCAGTAGGCTCATCGAGTATTACGAGCTTAGATCCGGAAGCTAAAACCGTAGAAAGAGCTAGCAGTCTCTTCATACCCTTACTGTATCCCCTGATTGGCCTCTTAATGTCTGAGCCGAGGTCAGCTATACTAATAGCTTCTTCAACGGCTTCCTCAAGTTCTCTGTCCTTTAATCTCATTCCTAGCATAAACTTTATGAAGTCTAGACCTGTGAGGTCTCTATAGGCTCCCGCTTCTTCCGGTAGGTATGAAAGGAGCTTGCGCACTTCCACAGCGTTTAATATCGAGTCATATCCGAATACCTTAACAGAGCCCTTCGTGGGCTTGAGGAGCGTAGCTATTATTCTTAACGTAGTAGTCTTACCACTGCCGTTAGGTCCAAGAAGTCCGTAGATCTCACCACTAGATACCCTGAACGTTAGGTCATCAACTCCTTTTACGCCCCCTGGGTAAATCTTAGTGAGGTTAACGACATCAACAGCTATAGAGGTATACACGCTTCTACCCATAAAGTAAGGCCATTACGAATTTATACGTGGAGCAAAGGAAGAGATCCTTGCTTACTCTACTCTGAGCTCCTCACTGCTTGCGTGTGGTCTGTCTATGCGGTCGTGAGTACTGCTGAGGCGGTGTTGAAAGAGACTAATTCGCAGCTACCTTCGAATCAACTGGTTTATTATCTCGCAGAAAAAGCAGTTAAAGGTAGTGTAGATGTCTTCGATTAGTTCGTCTACCGACTACTCAAAGAAGATTAGGCAGCGTGACGAGATTCTGAGGATCTCTACGGGAATTAGGGAGCTCGATGAAGCTATTGAGGGAGGGGTGCCTAGGGGGTCCTGGATTACTATAACTGGGGAGCCCGGCACTGGGAAATCCATTCTCTGTATGCACTACGCTTGGGCAGGTTTGAGAGCAGGAGATCCTGTCGTGTATGTGACTACCGAGGCTGAATTCAGGGACGTGATTAGACAAGCGAGGCAGTTGGGTATGGACTTCGAGAGCTTCTCAACGTACGATATATCGAGCTCCTGGGAGCCTCAAGAGCCTCCCCAGATAGTCGTAGTGGACATCTTCGGCTTGCTCAAGGTTGCTAGGCAACTAAGTGAAGAACACGGGGAGGAGGGAAGTAGGAGATACGCAGTACTCGAAATCCAAACTCTAGTTGCTGCTATTAGAGAAGCGTATAGGATCCTCGGAATACTGAAGGAGGGAGGTAAGGGTTTAACTAAACACGTGAGGCTAATAGTGGACTCGCTCAGTGCTTTCTGGGCGGATAAACCGGCTATGGCTAGGAAGTACAGCTACGACCTCAAGGTATCCACACACAGAGAGAACGTGACGGCGTACCTAGTGTCCCAATACGCTATGACCACTAAGAGTACGTTTGGGTTTGGTCTAGAGCATATAGCAGACGGAGTGTTCCACCTCTGGATGGAGGACGTTGAAGATGCTAGAGAGATAAGGAGGTACATGATCATCAAGAAGCTCAGAATGACTAACCACTATAGAAAGGCCTTCAGACTAAATATAGAGCCAGGGTACGGAGTGAGGCTATACAAAGACTCTGAGGAAGAGCTGAGGAGCGTTTAGAGGACGTGTATTGTCCCCTATGAGGTCCATGAAGAAACGCTTTTTCTCAGCAGATGGCTGTTCGTAGGCTCTTGCGGTCTTTAGTGCTTAGATCCTAGTTACGCATTCTTCAACGACCACTGAGTGTTTGAAAGAACTAGAACTACGTTGGGCGCGCTTGAGTCTCTGACACGAGCCTCTGAGGGGCTCTTAGATACTTACAGGAATTTATCTGTGGTAGCGAATATAGATTTGTGTGTTCGTGATGGTTGACAAGGTACTGATAGTAATTGGTCCGGAATTTGAAGATATTGAGGTTCTATACCCTTACTATAGGGGTTTGGGTTTCATGTTGGTTGATGTTGTTTGATATCGACCCTTGGCTTCACAGACCTCAGGCTTCCTTTCATTGGAAGCCTTATCATCGGTCTCCACCCGTTCAGGGTAACCCCGACCCACAGCTCCCCTTCATCTAGCTCTGGTTCATTGCTGTGGGGAAACCCCCACATCCTGGTGTACTTGAGGTAGATGTTTATGGATGCGAGCTTCTGCCTATCCACTTCGAGACCGCACCTCGAGCATTTGAACACCCTGCCCACTCGGGTCTTCACCACATACCCGCATCGTGGGCAGGTTCGGGAGGTGTTGTGTGGAGAAACCTCAACCACTGGTGCTTTCTCCGAGAGCTTACTGTGTATTGTTTCCCATGGTGTTCTAGCGTTTCTCTTTCTCCTCTCTTTATTAGTTCTCCTCCTGGCAACCATGTCCTCCTTCTCGAGGTTTTCGACGACGTGAACAGCGTTGGGAAGTAAGGTGGTTATCTGCTTAACGAGCTTGTTTATGAAGTCCTTCTCCCTGTTTCTCTCTCGCTTAGCGTACTTCTCGAACAGCTCCCTCTTACCAATTGATTGAGCAGTAGCTTTCTTCTTCTCGTAGACGGTCTTCAAGCTCTGCAGGTACCTCAAATCAACCTTGATGAACCCTACACCTGGGGAGTAACCGTCGATATCAAGCTCTGGTTTCTTAACGCAGTTATTTAAGGATCTTCAATACTTAAAATCGCTTATGGTGTAATGTTCATGGATATAGTAGCTCTGTGAAAGCGTTTAAGGCAGACTCGTCCCGTGATTCCATTCTAGGGATAAGTAGGTTAGACGAAGAGCTATGTGACCCCTTAAAAAGAAGATAGTAGCTTTATCTGAGTTAGGGAACTACCTTGATTCTAAACTATTCGATCACCTCAATACCCTATTACATTCAGTCGCTTTCATAGCTAATCCGGCTTACAGAACTGAATTACAGGACTGCCGGAGGCTCCGTAAAAAAAATCTCTAGTTGATAGGTAGCAGAGCGTCATTGAGTATGGTCCGCTCCCCATCTTCCTAGAATGAGTGTTCGTAGTGACTATACTTTTAGTCTATAAAACGTAGCAGGCCCGCGAGGTCGAAGTCGGCTCCTCACGCTAGTAAGCATTTAATTCAGGTTCATTCCTCTACTTTATTAGGTGGAACGTTGGGTGACCTGAAGCTCTTAGTTCACGCCTATTGCCCCTCAAGCTATGCTTTAGTTAGGTACTTAGTCGATAAAGGTATCCACAACATGCTGGAAATAGTGCCCCTAAATCCCGGCAGTCCAGCGTCTCTGTCAAAAGTGATCCCATCGGTTCCAGCTCTAGTTGTTGATAGCAAGGTTGTAGCCGTAGACCCCATCGAGCCGGAGTTCGTTAAGGCCTTACTGTTCAATGAAAACATAAGGAGCTTTGTGCCGGTATTAGAGCACGAAATCGTCGAGAGGTTCGTGAAGTCGGTTAAGTCAAGTAGCTACGTAGTGCTCCACGTGCTTCTTGGTGGGTTAAGCCTTGGTGACCTCATTACGTCGGAATTCACTGACGCAGCCACGAGGACGTACTTCTCTGGTCTAAGCAAGGACTACGCTAGAAGCGTGCTGCTATCTAGAGCTGAAGGCATTGCGGGAGAGCTGCTTGAGTCTTCTATTAGGTCTGTCGCTTATAGCTTCCTCAGAGACGCAGTAATTTCCGCAAAAACTGAAGTAGATAGGTTCATAGACTACGAAGTACTAAAGCTTTGGTCAACAGCGAAAATATCTCAGGGGATCGTGTTTACCCCACTCCGCGAGCTTTCTCAAGACGGCAACCTACAGAGGGTAATGGACTACCTAAGGGAGAACTACAGAGGGTTGCTCAAGTCTCTCGATAACTTTTTCTCCAAACTCGCGTCAGACACCGAAGTCTACGAATTACTATCGAAGGGGAATAGTAGGGGTTCAGCTCTGATGTAGGTTTATGTAAGTTGATGTCATTGCTTCATCTCTTTT
>JAWBTQ010000018.1:0-24482 GCA_038841535.1 Sulfolobales archaeon
CCCAGTACTATAGGTACAGGACCTATTACTACAACAGCTCCACCTCCAACGCGCTTCTTCTCAGCTCCCTCAGCTTCCCCTCCTAGAGCAGAAAGGATCATCATTATAGTACCAGCCAAAATGAGGGCGAAAGCTAAGGCGATCATAGCTAGCATTATCTGTAAAGCCGGCATGGTGTTACCTACCCCCGTAAAGAACATACTACACTAACTTAAATATCCTCGCAATGAAGAACTAGCGACACGCGGAGTCTGATGCTACTCAGGAAACTCATACACCATGTGATCTTCTAGAAACTACGAAAGCCCCAGGGGATAAAAATGGTGTCGCAGTCCTCACTCGACCTAGAGACAGCTGGATTCAGGTAGAGCGGGGGGAGAGTGAACTACATCCTCTACCCACTAGGTAAAAACGAAGAGAATATGAGACGGCTTCACTGGAAGAAGTTTACCAGTTATCGTAGTCGAGGAGGATAGAGATAACATAGTCTACTTCAAAACCCGAAATCGTTGCCGGAGGTTATTTAGCTGTATCTTTCAGTATTTTTAGTACTTCTAGGAGCTCTGACAGTCCCAACCTGAAGAGTTCAGGTTTAATGCCTACACCGATCCTCATGTGTCCTTCTGAGTCGAAGCACTCACCGGGTGCTACGAGGATCTTACTCATCTCGTATATGCTATATGATAGTTTAAGAGTATCTTTAGTCCATGGAATTTTGACCCAAGCGAAGGCTCCTGCTGCGTTAGGATAGGGTGCGAGGATATCGCCTTTAGAAACCATCGACGTAAGAACGTTTAAGTTCTCACTCACTATATCCCGCGCTCTTTTCTTAAGCGCAGCTACTATGTTAGGACTCAATACTCTTGAAGCTATCCTATCGCTCAGTATAGATGGCGATATACTCACATAGTCTTTAATGCCCCAAGCTCGATCGGCAAGTGTCTTAGAACCGGATGCTAGCCACCCTATCCTCAAGCCCGGGAGGCCGTACGTTTTCGAGAGACCGGAGGTTGAGATAAACCTCTCTGAGTGAGGTACTTCGGCGATACTATGCTTTGGCTCCCCTCTCTCTGTCCCCCAGTAGACTTCGTCGAAAACTAGAGTGACATCGTACTTCGAGGCCTCCAGGGCTAGCTCCTCGAGCTCTCTCTTACTCATGTAGCTTCCAGTAGGATTGTTGGGGTCGGTAACGAATACGGCCTTAGGTCTTACCTCCTTCATTAACTCCATGGCCTCCTGGAGAGGAAAGCCCCAGTTAGGCGGCTTCCTCCTTAAATAAACGACTTTAGCCCCGATCCACCGCAGAAGCCCGGCTACTTGCGTATAGTTAGGAGTATCTACTAGCACCGTATCGCCTTGCGACACTGTAGAAAGCACTGCGAGAAGATTCGCTTCAGCAGAACCAGAAGTTACAACTACGTTTTCTGGCTCCACGAAGCCACGGTAAAGCTCTGAAATCGCCTCCCTTAGCTCTTGAGACCCTTTAGTCCACCCGTACCCTAGCTCAAGTTCGAATATTTCCTCTAAATCGACTCCGTAACTGATGAGGTCCCGAAGCCTTAGAGGATGCACCCCGCTTTCGCTTAAGTTGACTCTAGCCCTAGTCTCGTGGAGTGATTGCCACCTCTCGAGGCAGAAGATTGGTAGGTCTCCTATCAGTTTCCCAGTAATAGAATTTAGTAGGTCACGTGGCAAACACAACTTGACCCCAAGTGTAATGCTAGATAGTACAGTAATAAGCCCGCTTTAGCGCACTTGAACTAGCTACAGTACCTTCAATAATTGTGTACTAAAGTGCTGGTTTCCTAGTGAGACTAGGAGAAAGAGTTGTGGTAGGCAAGTAGCGCATCATACGTTAAGCTACATACCGTGTTTAATCCACTAACAATGAGAGTACTTCTTACTAACATAGCTTTCCACTAGTACTTAAGCCATGCTCAAACCCGAGCTTGAAAGCATGCAGGTCTCAGGCAGGTCTCAGGGTGTGCAACTGTTTCGATGTGTTAGGTTTATAAAGGTTTTTGTAGGATTTTTTATGTTGGTGTAGGTTGTTTGGAGAGGTACTACTCTACTAGGGAGGTCTGCGGGATTCTCGGAGTGACCAATAGGACTTTGAGGAGGTGGATTAGTGAGGGGAGGATTAGGGCTGTTAACGTCTACGGTAGGTGGAGGATTCCCGAGAGTGAGGTTAGGAGGCTTCTTGGTCGATCAGTTGAGGAGTTCAAGGAGGTTAAGCTTCTTAGAGCAGTTGTTTATGCTCGTGCGAGTGGTTCCAGCCAGAGGGGAGAGCTCGAGAACCAGGTGGAGGCGCTAAAGAGGTACGTTGAGCAAAACGGTTGGAGGCTCGTAGCAGTAGTAACAGATGTTGCCAGTGGGTTGAGCGAGGATAGGAGGGGGTTGAGGAAGGTTCTTGATATGGCTAAGAAGCATGAGTTCGACGTCTTGGTTGTTGCCTACAGAGATAGGTTGACAAGGTTTGGCTTTACCTACCTACAGGAGCTGTTCAAAGCCTACGGTGTAGATGTGGTTGCTGTCTTTCAGGAGGAGCCGAAGGACTACATGCAAGAACTCGTTGAGGACATGGTCGAAATAGTAACGTCATTTGCGGCGAGGATATACGGTAAGAGGAGCCATAAGTACGAGAAACTGGTGAAGTGTGTTGAGGAGTCAACAAGGGATTCTTGAGAGAACCATTGTACTGGTATCACCGAAGCTCACGAAGAGAAAACTCTCTGTTCTCAGCCGCGTCTACAAAGCCTACGGGGAGATACTGAGAGAAGCACTAGACTACATGTACTCCAAGAACGTAGCCTCATGGGTGAAAGTGAAGAAAGAACTCTACAGGTACTTCAGGGAAAAGTACTCGGAGCTACCATCGCACTACATTCATGAAGCAATACGCGATGCATCCTCCAGGTTGAAGTCCTTCCTCAAGTTGAAGAAGAAAGGTCTTGCTTACACGGAGAAGCCAGAGGTTAAGCGGTGGAGTGTTGGCTGTGATAACCAGATGTGGAAGATTACTCTACAAGGAGTTTCAATAGCCACTCATACGGGATGGGTAAACGTACCGTTGCTACTCCACAAGCAGTTCTACGGGTATTGGAATAATGGTTGGAGTCTTAGAGGCTCATGTAGGTGGAAGCTGGTGAATGGGAGACTAAAGCTCTACGTAGTGTTCTCCAAGAGCGTGGAGACCAGAGCAAGCTACAGCAAGGTTATCGGTGTGGATGTTAACGAGAACAACGTAACTCTCTTCATATTCCCCGACAATAAAGCAGTAACAGTTGTAACCAACCACAGCAGGATTGTCCTGGGCTACGCCTACAGGAGGAGAGTTCTCCAGGAAAATCATGGAAACAACACGAGGTCTCTCAGGATAGCTTTTAGGAAGCTACGGGAGAAGTACGTTAAAAGAGACCTGAGGAACAAGGTAGTATCTCTCGTAGTTAAGGTAGCTAGTGTGGAGAACGCTGTCGTTGTTCTGGAGAAGCTCCTCAAGAGGTTTCAGGATAGAGCACTAGAGAAGAACGGGCCGAAGTCTCTGAATGCACATAGGCTTAAGCAATCAGCCATCAGAGGCATCCAGAAGCATGTAGTGGAGAAAGCACTAGAGCATGGTGTAAGAGTAGAGCTCGTAGATCCGAGGAACACATCCAGAAAATGCCCGTTATGCGGCTCCAGCCTAGCTCCCGTGACGGGCAATGCCCAGAGGAGAGGCTGGAGCCCTAGGTTTGTGAAGTGCATGAAGTGCGGTTTCACCCACGACAGAGACGTAATAGGAGCGTGGAACATAGCTCTAAAACTAGATGTGAGCCCTGTGCCGTTGGGCTCGAAGGGTGCCCATGACTCCTGCGTGGAGTGGTCAGTGACCACGGTGAACCGCAGGGCTGAGGCACAACCCGCCCTAGGAAAACCTACAAAAACCTAGAGCGGGAAACGGTTATAAATGGAAGGCTTACGTACTTATGACCCTATGGGTCTCGCCGTAGCACCTCACTATCTCCTGCTGTCTCGAGCTTCGTGTGCGATATCGTTGAGCACGCGTGAGCTACGGCTTAAAACTTTGTGCCTATACTAGTGGCTATCCCTAGCTCTAAAAAGCGAAAGTAGGCTTAAACCTAGAGGCTATCTTAGCCCCCACTCCTCATTAAAGGAGTTAGAGAATCCTGCTCGCACGTAGAGTGTGAGTGTTAAAGTCCTTAATTCGCTCACGTTACCGATCTCCTACACTCCATAGAATGGAGCTCTCGATATGACTAAGAAAAAGTCGGCTACGACTTGAAAACTTCTCTCATTTCGCGGCTTAGCCTATAACTGCCAACTCCTTTACTAATCTCCCGGTCTTGAACCTCTCTAGCGTTAGGTTTTTAGCGATATCTATATACGGTTTCCCGTCGAGAATCCACGATGCGATAAGTTTGCCTGTCACTGGACCCATCATCATCCCGTGACCACTGAATCCGGCAGCTATGAAGAGGTTCTCATATGGAGTCACCGGTCCGTAAATTGGGTGGTGGTCTGGAGTCATATCGTAGTAACCCATCCAGTACCTCAGGATGTTAACACTCGATAGGAACGGTAGGAGCTCTCTAAGAGGCTTGAGTATGTGCGGTACGGCATCTATTCTTTGGGAGTATATAGAGGCTCTCGGAGTATCTTCTAGGTCTCTAGCGAGTATCATGCTACCGTGCTCGTTTTGGGTTATGTGGGGCGACCCGGGGGTATCCCAGTCTATTATTAATGCTGGCCTGAGAGTTTCAGCGTAAGGCTCTGTTACATACGGGTGCCTCGGCACATCCACGATTGGGACATCTACTCCGACCGTAGCTATTAGATCCCTACTACCTCCCCCAGCTGCTACAACCGCAGCATCGAATTCGACCGTCCCGCTGCTGGTCTCAGCAGCAACAACTCTATCGCCGCGCGGGATGAATTTAATCACTTTAGTGTTCGGTACTACTCTAACCCCCAGCTTCTTTACCTTAATGTATAGATTAACGAAGTTCTCTATTATAGGCATTCTACCAGCTGTAGGGTCAAACATTGCTCCGACTACTAGCTTGGTGTTAAGCCTGGGCTCTACACGCTTAACTTCTTCTACGTCTAAAATTCGTGTAGGAACATCGTACTGGTGGTGGAAATCTACTAGCTTCTTAAATCCTTCGAGAGTCTCAGGTTTCCGTGCTACCCAGAGGTAACCTCTCCGCTCAAGCATAAACCCGAGCTCGTCTTTTAGAGCGAACCACTCACGTAAGCTCTCCTTCAAAAGCACTACGTGCTCTGGGGAAGTAAAGGAGGTCCTAAAGCAACCTAGGTTTCTCAGGGTAGCACCACTACCTGGATAGCTTGAGTCCACTACGGTTACATCTTTAACACCACGCTGAATGAGCTCGTACGCTACGAACAACCCACTAATACCTGCTCCTACTATAAGGACCTTCATGGCTTGACACCTTTTACGAAGTATCTGGCTGAAATAGGCACTATAGGTGGTCTTACTTTGTAGTTTAGTAGTACCTCATCTAATCTTCTCCCAGTAGCTCTAGCGAACATTCTCGCAGCGATCATGATACAGCTCCTACCCTGGCAGGGTCCAAAACCTAGCCTAAGGTACTTCCTCAATAGCTCGAAGTCGTCTATACCCATTTCAATCGCTTTCCTAATGTCGTCTGCGGTTACGTCGTTACACCTACACACTATAATAGTGTTACTAGCCTTACTTACTTCTCTACCCATATAGCTCTCACCTCCATACCCAACCCTTTAGGTACTTTAACGGTGACTACGTATGTCTTATTTCTCTCCCAGACTCTAGTGACCGTTCCCTTCCCCAATTTCTCACCCGTTCTACTGAGTAAAGTTACTTCGTCACCGACCTTAGGTGCCGGGAGAAACTCGTGTGGTACCGTAACGTAGTCACCGTCCTCCTTGGAGAGGTCTACCACGAATGCCGCGAGACCTGGACATACTGCTACGCAAACACTACAGCCGGTACACTTATTCCAATCAATCATCGGTAGGTCTATTAACCTCTCCATCTTTATTGCCTTTGTGGGGCAGTATGGAACGCATATATTACATGGTATCATCTCAGGACACTCGAGTACGGCTACGGGTCCCTTCTTCAGCCTACTCTCCGGCGGTAGCAAGTTAAGTGTGCTAAGCTCTTCGAGGCTTATGACACCGGTTTTCCTGAAGGATGGAGTAGGCATACCCTACTCACCCAAATGAAACAGGAGGTGGGTTCGCAGATCTTATTTTCTCTATCTCCTCCCTACTAACGGTTACCAGCTGCTTGCCGCGCCTAGCTCTAGCTAGAACTGGTGAAGCCCTATACTCATCCCATAGGAACCTGATCAACTTCTCTGTCTCCTCTTCGGCCTTACTTGCGCGTGAACCATCAGATAGCTTAGAGACTATAGATAGAGCAGCTATTTGACCCTCGATAATAGCTGTTGTAGCCTCTTCGATACCCGAAGCATCACCAGCTACGTATAGGTTTTTAACAGACGTCTCTAGGTCTAGCGTCCTGAGAGGAACTAAGCCACCAAGGTCTGGAGACCACTTCATCGCAGCACCACACTGGGCAAAGAACCTAATGTCCGGCTCGAGCCCTATCGCCAGCAAGACAAGGTCAACTTCGAATTTCTTCTCAGTTCCGGGCACCGGGTTGAAGTCATTGTCAACTGCTACAACCTCAGCCTCACTTACTTTACCGTTCCCACATACAGCTTTAAGTGTGTGCTGAAGCAGTATAGGAACTCCATATCTCTTAATCTTTGCGGCATGAACAAACCAACCCCCCACTTCCGGAAGTATTTCGACTACTGCCTTAACCCTGACTCCAGCTTGAAGTAGCTGGTAGGAGATTATGATACCGACATTACCGGACCCTACTACAAGAGCTCTATCTCCAGGCTTAACACCGTACTCATTCATAATAGTCTGAGCTCCTCCAGCACCTATCACACCTGGAAAGTCATTGTTTATGAAGTCGAGATATCTTTCCGTAGCTCCGGTGGATCCTATTACGGCTTTCGGCTTAACTGTGTAATGCGCGTTTTTGCCGGATACACCCACGACTCCCCCTCTAAACACTCCGTACACTACGGACTGCGTCAAAGTCTTTACCCTCCCATTAGAGCCTATTTTCTTGGTGTATTCTTCAGCTATTTGGAAGCCCCTCATGCCACCAAAGAGCTCCACGTTTCCAAAGAATTTGTGTGTCTGCTTAAGGAGCTGACCACCTAGTCTAAAGTGTTCGTCAACGACTAGTACGTTGTAACCGTACTCAGCTACTTTAAGGGCAGCAGAAAGGCCCGATGGCCCGCCTCCAACAACTAAAACGTCTGTCTCGATCTCGTAGTTCTCTATGTTGCTCAGGTCTACCTGCTCGGTAGGTGGGCTAACCCACCCTCTCTGTCTTTCGACAACTAGTCCGTCTACTACGGGCTCCCTACAGGTCTTAGTGTTGGGGACCCCATTGACGATCATGAAACAGCTACTGCACTTACCGATCATGCAGAAGGGGCCTCTCGGTCTACTAAGGCTGGAGCTCCACGAGAGAGTGTCCACTCCAGCCGCATAGAGGGCTATAGCTATGCTCTCTCCCTCGTAAGCCTCGACAGGTTGTCCCTCAAAGAAGAACGTCACCTTCTTGCCGCGTCGGAAGGATAGTATTGGGTGTTCCCAAATCCTCCTATTCCGCGGCGAATTGAATCACCAATAATTCTGCAAGCAGTTGGTTTAAAAACAGACCTTTCGTGAACGGAAACGCGTATATAAACCCTCCTCATATAATCTAAACCGAGGTATCTCCACATGTCTAGACCCGGAGACTCCAAGCCACTAATAGCCAAAACCTTCGAGCGGGCTTGGAGTAGCTTTGCATTATTGATGACTGCTGTTGGGTGGTCTGTGGGTGCTGGAAACTACTGGAGGTTTTCGTGGAGAGCCGCTAACTACGGAGGCGGGAGCTTCCTCTTATCGTACCTGATATGGCTGATAATAGTCGCGTTCCCGCTCTCAGTAGCGGAGTACGCCATTGGTAAACTCGGTAGAGGTGGCCCTATCCACGGACCTTATAACCTCGCCGAGAGGCACAAAAAGTGGGCTGCCTTCGGAGGTATGTGGATGGCCTGGGCAGACTTCATGATAATGTGCTACTACTGGGTCGTTACCGGGTGGATATTCTACTATATGCTACACGCAATAGCTGGAACCTTCTTTACGCCCGGATTCGATGCTAGTGCGTTCTGGAGCGAGTTCGGCTTCACGCCAGCATCTCTGGGTGTTGGAGCGTTCATGATGTTCCTCAGCATAATCGTTACGGCCCTCGGCATCAAGGGAATAGGTCAGGTCGCTAGGTTCATGTTCCCGCTCCTATTCATATTTACAGTCGGTTTAGCCATATTCACTGTAACCCTACCAGGCGCAGAAAAAGGACTCGAGTTCTATATGGTGCCGAGGCTTGAGGCTTTAGGGGACCCATCAACTTGGATGCAGTCACTATCTCAGGTTATATGGAGTATTGGGATAGCTTGGGGCTTCTTCATATGTGCTGGTGCGTGGATGAGGAGAAACGATGACCCAACTTTAACAGCTTTTGGTAACGTCGTGAATGACTCAGCTGTTGCGTGGATGGCTGGCACGGCTATCATACCGCTGATATTCGCTATTTCCGCTACTCCCTTTGAAGACATAAAGCAGGCGGGTACGGGACTAGCTTTCGTAGTCTTACCCCAGTTATTTAGGAAGATGGGGGCTGCTGGACACGTTTACGCAGTGTTCTTCTTTATTGCATTCTGGTTTGCTGCCTTTACTAGCTTAATAACTATACATGAAGTAGCTCTAAGACCTCTAAAAGACTTCGGCTTAAAGACCTGGCAAGCAGCTACGATAACCGGAATCCTCGCGTTCTTCTGCGGCATCCCCACAGCTCTCAGTGGCGACTGGTTAGACTACTATGATACCGTCTGGGGTGTCGTCGGTTTGTCGTTAGGCCTCGTATTCATAGCACTCATAACGTCGTACTTTACCGACTCGGCTAAAGTGAGAAGGGGGTTAGCAGACATGGATGTAAAGCCCTTCATAAAGCTCGGGAGTTGGTGGGACATAATGCTCAAGGTAAACATTGTCGTTCCGATACTGTTCTTCGCTTGGTGGATAGTCTATGGAGAGTGGATTAGAGGTTGGGGGGCCGGTCTACACACGTACTACACGTACCCAGGAATGATCATACTGATCATAGGTGGCTTTATAATGTACTTCATAGTCGCCAAGTCTATAGAGAAGCAGGTTGGAAAGACAGGGTGAGATGCATGGTCTGGGTGGTGTTCTTCATAATTGCTTGGCTCTTCGTCGTAGCCTCGTTCTATACATGGTATAAAGCAGTAGAAAACGAAAAGAAAATTAGAGAAATAGAGAAGAGGTGAGATGATGTCTTACTTCCCCTTCGATCCTGTGCTCGTAACTATAATTTCGCTAGCGGCAACTGTGGCCTGGCTTCTTTCGGTATACTGGGCATCATCTAAAGGAGCAAAGTCTTGAGATAGAGTAAAGGTATTCTTTTTAAATATAGCTATTTCTATCTCGCATTTTATCGTTGAAGATTTCAATAACTTTTTTTGTTTTTAAGCACGTATTATTGGCGTAATCATGAAGTCTTTGAGTTTTGTTGAGGTACACAACGCTGGAATGCCTGTTAGGATAGTGTTTGCTCCAGGAGTTCCAGGTAGCGACATGATGGAGAAAAAGGCTTACTGCGAGAAAAACTTAGACTGGATCCGCAAGCTGCTAACGTATGAACCGAGAGCTTCGAGCAGTTCTTACGGAGTTCTCGTAACTAACCCTGCCAGTAGCGAGGCTCACATTGGTGCTCTCTTTTTTGACTCAAGTGGTTGGCACGATATGTGTGGACACGCCTCTATGGGTTTGGCTTGCTACCTAGTTAGGAGTGGGCTAGTCAGCCACGCTAACGTAGCTATGGAAATCCGCTTGGAGACTCCGGTCGGTATAGTAAAGCTGTCTGTTGATCCCTCCGGTAAGGTCACTCTAGTCAACGTGCCATCATTCGTTGTAGGAGACATTAGAGTTAGGTCAGCTAAGTTCGGCAACCTCACTGTCCACCTAGCGTTCGGTGGTAACCTATACGGCATCGTAGACCTTGACGAACTCGGAATTAAATGGGATTCGGTCACTATAAAGGAGCTGGCTGAGCTATCTGGAGAACTCTGGAGTAGCGTATCAGAGAGTGCTAAGAGCCTATGTCCGTACGAGCTCTACGGATTTCGGTTCTCTAAGAACATCTCTCTCAAACCACCAAGATACTACGGGATACTGGTCTTCGGAAACCCGCAGAGGCCCCTCCTAGATAGATCACCCTCAGGAACAGGTTCTTCAGCCCACCTAGCATATCTTTACAGCAGTGGTGTTGTGAGAAGAATGGAGTTTGTAGAGTTCGTTAGTGCGATAGGTACGGTGTTCTTGGGGAGGGTTGTAGGTGAGACAGTTTTTGAAAAGTGGAATGCTATAGTGCCTGAAATATCTACAGCAACTAGAGCTTGCTACATGACTGCTTACACTACGGTTGTCCTAGAGCCGGATGACCCATTAGGAGAGGGTTTTACACCACTTCTCATATAGTTAAATAGGTAAGCAGCAACTTAAACAGTGCGCTGCTAAGGGCTCTCTTTTACCTCTGCTTTGCCTACTACTTTGCTCTATTGCTTTTTCTCTTAGTAAAACCAGAGGTAATGTTGAGAGTTTTGGGTTGCTCTAACGTTTCCGAACTCGCCAAGTTCGTTTCTTCCATATTATCATTATTATCACTTAGCCATAATTACTGAACACATTGCGTATAATGGCTTTCTTTCTCTGAAAAAGCATTTGATGTAAAACACTAAACCTTTGAAACGATTTATACCATTTAACATTTAAATACTCAATGCCGCCTTATAGAGGTGGTGGCGCCTTTGAAGCACACCACATCAAGTCTAGAGAGGGCTCTACCCATACTTATAGCTGTCCTAATTATTAGTTCGGCCGTAACCTACATGTACTCTGGAGAGAGTGCTAGGGCTCTCAGAATAACGGCTGAAACTTATGATAGATGGATAAAGCCCTGTACATGCTACGGAGGTACACTTAGGGTAGCGCTTCCAAGCGATATAACGACCCTTAATTGGTGGATTGCGGGGGCTTCATGGGATCTGCTAACTCTAGACCTTATCTACGATAGACCCCTAAGGATAGTTAACGGGACTTTAACGTGGGAGGTTGCCGAATGGCTTGAGTATAGCTCTGACTACCTTGTTCTAACCATGGGCATTAAGAAGGGCATTAAGTTCCACGACGGAGTCGAGCTGACGGCTGAAGACGTAGCTTTCACGATTAACGTATTAGCTAATAAGACGTGGACTTACTATCACGGCTACTTTACCTCCGTTAACAGGGCTGAAGCTATCGATAAGTACACCCTAAAGATAGTCTTCAATCAGCCTGATTCTCAGTTCATACTTAACTCGCTAACAGTCGTTAGAATAATGCCTAAGCACGTGTGGGAACCGCTCCTGAGCTCTATGGGTGACGAGCTCTCTAAATACTCACCTAAGCCAACAGAGCTTATAGGTAGTGGTCCCTTTAAGTTTGTTGAGAGAGTAGCTGGTCAATACATAAAGTTCACCGTAAATGAGGGTTACTGGATGGGTAGATCCTGTATTGACGAAATACTTCTCATACCGATTACTGACGTAAGCATAGTCATACTAGGGATTCAGAGAGGTGACTTAGACGTATACGCCTGGGGTGTAGATGCTGCCGTCGTCCCTACACTCCTCGCAAACCCGAATGTTGGGATACACGTTTATACGTCAGAGTTCTTCTACCATTGGGGTCTGAACAACCTCGTTTGGCCGCTCAACGTATCTAAGTTCAGACTAGCTCTCTCTTACGCAGTTAACCGCGATGCTATAGTTAGAGACATACTACTAGGTTACGGCCTCCCTGGCAGTCCAGGTGTTGTAGCTCCCGTAGGTTCGTGCGCTCCCTGGTATAACCCGAACATAGAGAAACTAGTTTACTATGACCCAAAGAAAGCGAGCGAGATACTCGATGAGGTAGGCTTTACAGACAAAGACGGCGATGGGTGGCGCGATGGACCTAATGGTGAACAAGTAGTTGTAGAAATATACTCCCCAACAGCAGGCTACGACCCGATAAGAGCGAGAGCTGCCGAGTTCATTAAGTCAGACCTAGAGAAGATCAAGGTTAAGGCAGTAGTTTACTACTACGAGTGGGCCGCTCTCTGGCCACTGATTAGAGAGGGAAAGGTTATGTCTTGGCTCCTAGGTAGCGGCTGGTCTCCAGATATAGGCTGGCTTAACTTCAGGTTTAGAAGTAGACCGGAGGGTGCCGGAAACTGGGCTAGGTACTCGAACCCGGAGGTAGACGCCTTAATAATAGAGCTACTCAGCACGTTTGACTTCGAGAAGCGAAAGGAGCTTGCTTGGAAAATACAGGAGAAGATAGCTCTCGATGCTCCCGTCATAAATCTTTACTACAGGTCTTACCCGAACCCGTACAGAACGGATAAGTTCGAGGGCTGGTTCTACGACACATCAGACAGCGTCTTCAACAGAATAACTATACTCAGGCTTGGTCTAAAGACGGCTGTGTGTCCATCACCGGTCACCCCCACTCCAACACCTACACCCACCCCCACTCCCACGCCTACTCCAACCGTAGCTACGGTGACAGTGACTAGAAGCTTAACTGTAACAGTAACGCTAACACCTACCGCTGATTACACCTGGGTTGCTATACCAGTAGTGCTTATCGTTGTAGTAGCTATTGCTATCGCCCTACTATTGACAAGAAGGAGGTAGCTCGCTCCAAGCGGGGTTTAAACTTGAAGGCCTTTTTAGTTAGGAGAGCTTTTTCCTCTATTATAACCTTCATAGCAATTATAACGATAGTGTTTCTTCTAGCTAGAATGACTGGCGACCCGCTCGCAGAGCTAGAGAATGATCCGAGGATCTCTCCAGCAACTATAGCCGCGATTAAAGCATCATTTGGGTTGGATAAACCTCTCTACCATCAATACTTGAGCTACTTACTGAACCTGTTTAAGGGTGACTTTGGCTACTCTTTTCACTATAAGGAGCCCGTCATGAGCGTAATAATCCAAAAATTGCCCTATACACTAGCTCTCCTAGTTCCCTCAATAACACTATCCAACTACCTAGCTTACTTAATTGGAATCGAAATTGGGTGGCGAAGAGGGAGTAAGCTAGACTCAGTGTTCATGAGTATCTCAATGTTCATTAGGTCCACTCCCTACTTCTGGCTAGCAATAGTGTTCCTCTACATATTCTCTGTGGTACTAGGAGTTACACCACTCTTCGGTGCCGTAACCCCGGGTAAGAGATTTGAGTGGTCTCCGGATTGGTTGGCAGACTATATCTGGCACTACATACTACCATTTACTGTCTTGACTTTGAGAGGGTTTTTAGCGGAACTAATATACGTTAGAAACGTTACTGTAGATGTTCTAGCCGAAGACTTTGTCGTGACGGCCGTAGCTAAAGGGCTCCCGGACAAGTATGTAAAGAGAAGGTATGTAGCTAGAAATGCCATGCTACCCATAGTGACAGTGCTAGGAATGAGGTACGCGTTTATCATAGATGGAGCTATACTGACTGAGACAGTGTTTTCGTATCCGGGCACTGGTAGGCTAGTTTATGAAGCGATATTCAATAGAGATTTTTGGCTACTCCAGGGAGCTGTAGTAATAATAGCTGCCAGCGTTATCATCGTGAACTTCGTCATAGACGTACTATACTCGTACCTAGACCCTAGGGTGAGGTATAGATGAAGTCTGCTCGAGTTCTGAGCTTAAAGAGCAAGCTGAGGGAGTTTTGGTCTGTATATAAGAGAGATAAAGCCGCCGTTGTAGGACTAGTCATCTTCCTTATTATACTAGCTATCGCCGTATTTGCAGACTACATAGCACCTTACAATCCCTACCAGAGAGTAGGACCTCCGTACCAAAGACCAAGCTGGAAACACATTCTCGGAACAAACGACATTGGGCAAGACATCTTCAGTGAAGTAATCTACGGCACTAGGGCGTCCCTCTTTATAGGCTTTCTAGCTGCTATTAGTGGGACTGTGCTAGGTACTTTAGTAGGCCTAGTTGCCGGCTACCATGGAGGAAAGACCGACGAGATATTAATGAGGGTCACGGATATATGGCTATCTATCCCAACTCTGCTGTTCTCAGTATTCCTAGTAGCAGTTATCATTAGGACCGGTGGAATCCCGATGTTCTACTCGGTTATACTGGCAATAGCGCTGACTTCCTGGCCTCCGGTAGCTAGACTAGTTAGATCTGCTACCTTATCTATTAAGGAGAGGCCATACATTGAGTCGGCAATAGCTCTCGGTTCTTCAGCTACGAGGATAATGTTCCGACACATTATACCTAACGTAGCACCAATCATCCTCGTAGAGGTTGTCGTTAGAACAGCTATGGCTATGCTCACGGAAGCCTCACTCAGCTTCCTCGGGCTAGGGGACCCTACTATCAAGAGCTGGGGAACAGTGCTTCACTTCGCCATGATCAAGAATGCCCTAATACTAGGTCTATGGTGGTGGTTCTTACCCCCAGGAATTATGATAGCAGTAACAGTCATGTCGGTGATGATGATCGGTAGGGGGTTAGAGATATACTTTAACCCGCGGTTAAGGAAGTATTAAAGACCCTCTCAACAGATTTAGATTTTTGTCCAGCTTAAATCTTAATCTTCTTCGTTAATTATTTGGGTGCCCGAGTGTGAGCATACTGGAGTAGTCTCAGCAGCAGCATTTAGAGTTTACGGATTTCAACTACACACATCTCTTACTGCCGGGGTGATAGTAGGATTAGCTGTAGGGGCAGTTAATGGGTTGCTGGTAACTAAAGCAAGAATCTCGTCTTTCGTTGCTACACTTGCTTCTCTAGTAGCGGGTAGAGGACTCATATTAGTGTTAACTGAGGGACAACCCATCGTAGGACTCTCGCCGTATAGAGTACTTACCATAGAGCTCGCCGGGGTACCGGTTATGGTGTGGCTATTCATAGCGTTTGGAGCAATAAACTACGTACTACTTAAAAGGACTTCTGTAGGTTTACTGACGTATGCGATCGGAGGTAACGAAGAAGCCGTTAGATACTCTGGTGTTAGAGTCGATGTAGTTAAGCTAGTAAACTTCTCACTAGCCGGAGGTTACTACGCTATTGCCGGGCTAATGATGAGCGCTAGACTAGAGGTAGCCTATCCGCGACCGGGTGGGGTTACGAACTCGACGCTATAGCTTCATGTGTTCTAGGGGGCATAATGCTGTCAGGAGGTGTCGTCAACCCTCTCGGACCTGTCGTTGGAGCATACATGCTAACGCTATTGACAAACATCTTGATACTCCTTGGAGTAAACCCTTACCTTCAGTGGATTGGAAAAGGTGTGGTCCTGGTAACGGCTGCTGTAGCATTGACGAGAGGAGTTAGATACGCTATACGCTAAGTAGGGGTTCAGCTCCTGTTTACTTGGGTTCAATCAATCACTCTGGCCACTTTTCACATTGTATTAAAGATCTCACCGGACTCAGGAACCTCAAAAGTAGCCTAGCGCATGTAGCATCTCAAAGAGCTCTTCAGCACTAAGCAAACAAGCTTTCCACGAAGGTTATACCGACGGGTATCTACCAGTACGTAACCCAAGGCACAATATGAGGACGGACTAGCTATTCCTGTTCTACAAATAGTACCTACAGAGCACAGCCGAGGGCAACAGCTTCCTAGCTAGTGATAACAGTTAAGGGTTAGGCTCTTCGTTTTTCCGTAAAACAGTAATCTCAGAGAACAGGCACGGTCGATTCCATGTCCTAAAGTGCCCCGGCAGCTTAGAATCTTAGTTTCAGGGCAACAGGTGCTTCCCAAGCTAACGACACAGAGCATATAAGTAGAGATGTATAGAGTCTATCAGCCGATCTGCCTAGTACGAGTTATAAGTTACGGGAGTTCGACTCTGAGTTAAAAATCAATTATTACCTAGTTTCCTCTTTAAGACCTTTCCCTCCTTTATAACTAAGACTATGTTGTTAGGGTCTAATAGCGTATTTATGTTGTCGAGGGGATTTCCTTTGATTGCTACGATGTCTGCATACTTTCCTTTTTCTAGAGTTCCTACTTTATTTTGAAGCCCCGCTACTTCAGCCGCATTGCGCGTAGCGGCTACTAAGGCATCAGCTGGTTTCATTCCAATTCTCTCGACAAGCATTTTGATCTCGAGAGAGTTTTCACCATGCCTGAAGGGCCCGCCTATGAAGTCTGAGCCTGCAGAAATCTTTACACCACTTCTATATGCTTTTCTAATATTCTCGCAGTGCACCTTAAACACTTCCTCTGCTTTCTTAAGTCCCCACTCAGGATACCCAGCCTTCGATCCTTCCTCGAGTATCTTATGGTACGTAATCGTCGTCGGAACCAATATTACCTCTTTCTCCACTGCGAGTCGTATTCCTTCATCGTCTATAAACGATGCATGAGCTATGACCTTTACACCTGCTAGAATAGAGTTTTTAATACCTAGCTCTGAGTACGAGTGAGCATGCACGAAGGTTCCTACAGCCCTAGCCTCCTCAACGATAGCCCTAATCTCCTCTAGGGAGAACTGTCTAAACTCTGGTCTATCCCTTTGAGAAAGAACTCCACCAGAAGCCATGATCTTTATGAAGTCAGCACCCTCCCTCAGGACGTACCTGGCGGCTTTACGGCATTCATCAACGCCATCACATATTAACCCGGCAAACGGAGATACTAGCTTCTTTGTTGTTCTAACATCAACCCACTCAACGGGTACATAGTGGATGTCCCCGTGACCGAAAGTTTGAGTTAGAGGTGGACCGGCAGCAACAATCCTAGGACCTACTACTGTACCTTCATCTACAGCGTACTTAAGCCTGAGGCCTATGATACCGCAAGCGTCAACAAACGTAGTGTATCCAGCATTAACTAGTGCTTCCAGGTCTCTTGCTGCCCTTAAAAGAAGCAACTCGTAAGGCGTCAGCAGAGGCTCCTTAACAAAGTCTCCTGTTCTACAGCCAGAGAGATGAGCATGAGCGTCTATGAGCCCAGGCATAGTGAAGCTGCCTTTAAGATCTAAGACTTCAGCCTCGTTAGGCATTTCGACATATCCTCTAGTACCTACATCAATAATCACTCCATTCCTTATTACAATCACTCCATTCTCTATGACCCCTAGGTCAGATGCCGTGAATAGTCTAGCATTGACTATTGTGAGAATCTTGTCTTCTCTAGTAGCTTGAGTCACGGCGTATCTCCTTAGCTTCACTTACTATTTTCTTTACTTTTTGTTAGTAGCGATAGTGCTAGTAGTACCGCAAAAGCTATTGGTGCTGAGACTAGTGCTGCATGTATTCCGCCAGGCTTTGCTAATACAACATCCCAAATCACTGTCAAGGCCGCACCTACAACAAGACCCGCTATCCCACCTATTCTAGTAACTCTCTTTCCCAACAGCACTACGCTGAGAAGTACTACGGTTATGGCAGCTCCGTACATGGTGTACGAGTACATCTGTATTGCGAGAACAGATGGGAAGTACATGCCTAAAACGTATGCTACTACCGCAAAGATGGCTATGAAAGCCCTAGTTACAGTGAAAATCTCTCTATCGCTAGCCGCCGGTCTAAACAGCCTTTTATATATGTCTACGGCAGCGCAGGTTGAAGCCGTCAGCAGGTAAGAGTTTCCGGTAGTTATGATAAAGCCCGCGACTCCCGCTAGGAATACAGCTCCTAGGACATCAGGCATCTTAGTCGACCATATGAGAACCGACATGCCCGCAGGTATGCTGAAAGCTGCCCTAGAGAAGAAGGCTACTAAAGAAACGAGAGGACCAACGATCAATGCAGCAGTAAGCCACATAATCATAGCTCTCTTGGCTACAGTATCTGCTCTTGCGGCAGATACTCTTTGCCACATGTTCATCTCCCCAAGAAGTAGTAAGAGCAGAGGGAGGCACGTACTTACGAGAGCTGCCACAGTCATGCCACCAGTTATGGTTAAGTGCGTTGGTGGAACTTTCTCCACTGCCGAAGAGAATCCACCAACATATGAAGCAGCTGTCGCAACACCTATAACTAAGCTTAGAAGCATTAAGAAGGCAGTTATAGCGTCTGTATAGGCTACTGAGACTAGCCCGCCACTAATAGCGAGTAGGGTTATTACTATAGCACCAATTATCGTGCCGAGCTCTGTACTGATTCCCGTAGTGACATTCAGAATGTAGCCCAGACCGGTAAACTGGTACGAGACTATACCCATGTGGGCTAGTGCCACGATTACAGCGGCTATACTCCTTCCCTCAGGTCCCAGTCTGGATTCGATTATTTCCGGCACGGTATACTTGTAAGTACCCCTTATTCTAGGGACTAGGAAGTAGAGTAGAGCTATGCCTACAGGCGGCATGAGCATGAACAATATAGCGGGGCCTAAGCCGTAGAGATAGCCTAATGACGCAGGTCCTCCAATAACGGTACCCGAACCGAACCATGTGGCTATCAACGTGCCGCCCGCTATTAAAGCCCCAAGCCTCCTGCCAGCCATTAAGAAGTCCTCTAGAGTTCTAACACCCTTCTTAGTTTGCCATAGTCCTATGAAAATTATTAGAGTCATATAAATGATTACACCCAGGAAGAGTATGAGATTCATATGTAACACCTTACGTAATTATATAGTAGGGGTCGTATTTAAACTTATGTGTTCATGTGTAAAATCAAGTGTAATTTGTGAAGAGCAGCAAGTAGCGGTAAAACATGCGATTAGACGCTAACAAACGTTACGAAAACCTACGAAGGGAAAATAAGTAACTTATAATAAAAAGCTTACTTCATGGAGTAATTATTGGCGAACTCTCAACCAAAGACCTCTGGACTCAAATTTGGCAGACTTTCTATAGTATACGAAGAAAACAACAGATCTCCTATTATCAGTTACAATTTACTACGTTCCCAATTCAGTTTCGCTCGCGGGTTCCTCCGTTCTTATAGAGTATGACTGCTATAACGTTGCGGGCGTATAAACGAAGTACTTTACTAAAAATATGCTTAAGAGGAAAAGCCGAAGTTGTAGCTAGCTCGGGAGTCACCGCATGCGGTCATATAATATCTTGAGCTCTCACCAATAAAACAGTTGGAAAATTAGCTAGCAACCTCAAGTGGTACACGACCAGCAGGCAATCTCTGGGGAAGGTAGTGGCCAGCTCCCAGCCATAAAGAAAGTAACTGTTTGCTTAATTAAAATTTGTGGGTCATCTGTATTGATGATGTACTTTAGTTCTGTAGTGACTATAGCAGTTGTAACAAAAACTCTTTAAAGCGCTTATGGGGTTTATTTCTGACTCTAAGTGTGAGCTCTGCTCTGTAAAGCTCTAAGAGCGTCCATAACCTCTGTGTAGAGTGGCTGCTAGCCCCATGAACCGCAAAATTGAGATACGACCTGCTCAAGAAAAACTAAAAACAACCTAGTGTGGGGAACGGTTGGCTTATTAGTCTATTAACAGGGTCCCACGATCCTAATACCCTTGGACCTGAGTCCATCGATTACGTACTCAAACATCCTGCGGTCCGCTCCCAGGAACTCCGGAGGTACTAAACCACTTGGGATGCTGCTTTTTGCTAAAAGATTTATGACTTGAACTGCGGTGAAGCCAGTTACTCTAGCCATCGAGGTGCTCTCTCTGGATGCTTCATCGTAAAGAACATACTTAACTCTTCTATCACCAACCTCCCCGAAGACCTCCATTATAGACATGTCAGCGATTTCGTAAGTCATGTGCGGTGCTATAATCTCGAGAGTGCGACCTAGGTGCTTGCTGTCGAGGAAGCCTAGCTCTTTAAGCACTCTCATTCTCAACAAGTGTCCGGGCCATCGCAAAGTATACTCAGCCATGTTTTTTGCTTTAATAGTGTGCAGCATTGTTCTAAGTCCGTCTGTCGGAAACCTCTCTAAGTCGAAGCCTAAAATCCGCACTCTCTCTATGACACCGAGAGGATCTATGGATACTACCGCACCATCTTTGACTATTCTCGCAGGTCTTAAGTACTCATCTATTAAGTCGGCTAGAGAGAAGAGAACTGCGTGATATAGAGGGGGCCTAGGTTCTTTGGGTAGACCCCCTACATTAATTTCAACTCTATCGAGATCTCCTAGCTCGCCGTGTATTCTACCAACAACCATATTACTAAGCCCTGGAGCAAAACCTGCGTCAACAACGACAGTTATTCCCGCTTTCTCTATAGCCTCCCTCAGCGGAACCGGGTCTTCCGGCATAAACGATATGTCGACAAGGTCTTTCCGCATCTTAATGCATGCCAGTAATACTCTATAGCCTAAGCTCCCGGGGAGCGCGTTAACCACGATGTCAAATCCCTTAATGGACTCTAGTAAGTAGCTCTCCCTACTTAAATCTACTTGAAGGATCGAAGCCGCTTGCTTAAGGGGTTCAAGACTTTCTTTACTCTTGTCCGCCACACTAACGTCGTAGAGTTTACTTAATTCAAGAGCCACTAGCGACCCAACCCTCCCAGCTCCAAGAACTATAAAGCGCACGTGCGGTCACCGAGCAGGTTTAATGCCTATGTAAATAAGTACACGAGCGAGGGGAGACGGCGTTTATCTGCTGCATAGCAGTACTCTCTCAGTTCTGAATGATCTGGCTTTTTGAAGAGTGAAGGTGGACTACATATCCGCTTTACCGAGCATATCCTCGATAACTTGCGATAAACCACATCGTTCGGAGTGCCAAGACATCAGCGAGACCCACCCTTTGTTGCTGGACCTCCGGGATGTAAAGCTATATCCCACTAATACGCACTATGCTAAGTCTCTCGAGAATCGTCCTTAATTAGTTCCCACTAAGAAAGCGGCGTGTCTCAGTACGTTCTTTCCGATCATCAACAACGAGCTGCTCAGCCGAAAACCTCACCGTTCAAGACAGTTAGAGCCCATCATGGAGGAAGAGTAAAACAGAGTTTTGAGTACTATTTGTAGATATGCCCTTTACTACTCGTATTCTATAGTAGCCGGAGGCTTAGGTGTTATGTCAAACCCTACTGCTTTAACTCCATCTATCTTTAGTATGTGCGAGGCTAGATCTCGCAGGATACTCTCCGGAGGTTTGACTATACGTGCTTCAATGAAGTCTGACGTACTCACCGCTCTTACCGACACAAAGTACTCACCACTATCGCGCTCGTCAAGTAAGAGAACAAACCTCGAGACTCCTGCTCTATCCACAAGTACTAGAATCTCACTCTCGCCGAGATCCGAAACATCCCGTAGGAGACCTATTGATGAATAGACTCTCTTTCCCTCTTTAACTCCGGTTGCTGGAACCCTGAACTCACCGAACTCAATACACTTGCCTGGGCTTAAGCACACCTGCTCCTGGGAGCCTAGGTCAAAGTCCCAAGCAGCCGCGAAGTACTGGCTCGCACCCACCCCCTTCAGAAACTTCTCGACGATGTCTGTAGCTTTTCGAACCACGTCAAGCTTCTCTAGAGTAAACCTCCCTACAGTTCGAACTAGCAGTCCAGGACCTGGAAACGGCTGCCTGTTGACTATTGATTCCGGTATGCCGAGGTATCTGGCGACGGCTCGCACTTCGTGTTTGTATAAGTCCTTTAGAGGTTCTATAACCCTAACACCGTACCTCTCCTGTAGCTCTCTACTGAGCACATTGTGTTGTGTTTTAACTCCCCCGACAGTCTCGACTACGTCAGCCTTGATCGTCCCCTGCACTAAGTAGTCGCACCTATACTCGCTAACGAGCTCGGATAGAACACTGTAGAAAGTGTCTCTAAACACTACTCTCTTATGTTCGGCATCCTCTAAGCCTAGCAGGTTATCGTAAAACCTACTCGACCTATCCATAACTTCTACGTCGATTAAGTCCCTCAAGCTATTTCTAACGAAGTGACCCTCGTTTAACCTCATAAAGCCCGTATCTATGTATACGGCTCTAATTACGCTGCCTAAAGCTTTCTTAACTAAGACTGCGGACGTTACGCTATCAACTCCACCACTTACAGCTGCTAAAACATTTTTGGCGCTACCATACGTCCTCCTCAACTCGTCTACAGATTTTTCTACGTACTTCGCAGGGTCGAACATAGTCTCCCTAGAAAGTTTAACTCAGATAAAATAAGAACGATAGCTATCCCTAGCTTAATCGATTACATAAATTTAATTCGATAAAGTGATATCTACTACAGGGGATACGCATGGTGGAAGTAGTTTACATAACGTGGAAAAAGGTAATACGGCTGTGCTACAGGCTCGCGAAAAAAATAGCTAACTCTGGGTACCGCCCCGAAGTCGTTGTATCAATTATGCGCGGAGGAGTCGTTCCAGCACTCATAGTCAGCGATATCTTCAACGTGGATTCATTCTATGCTCTCAGAGTTAAGCATTGGGGAATAGCCGAAGAAGTTTACCCGGTACCTATTATTGAACAACTACCGCAGGGTAGAGTAGAAGGTAGAAGAGTTCTGTTGGTTGACGAAGTAGCTGATACAGGGAAAACCCTAGAGGCGTCTATTAAAGAGTTGGCAAAGCTTCACCCGAAAGAAATAAGAACGGCGGTACTCCATTTAAAGCCGACGTCCGTGGTAATGCCGGACTACTACGCAGAGAAACTCGATAAGTGGGTTTGGCTGTTCTATCCGTGGTCACTAGTTGAAACCGTAGTCGCACTAGCTATTAAAGAGGTGGGGGACAGTAAGGTTACTGAGAGGCAACTACTGGAAATATCGCTTAGTTTAGCTAAGAGCTTAGGAATCAGAGGACCTATATCAAGCGTTCTCAAGACATCAATAAAATACTACGTACCAGAGACTAAAGCTTCAAGCAGTAATACTAACTAATCGCCATCCAGCTATAGTCTAAAACAAGTCAATTATGACCTCAGTAGAGTACTTATGTACCTAAACGCAGAATCTGGAGCTACAGTCACTATGTTACTCCCAGCGGGAAGAGAGCTAGCAATAAGTAGTGATGCGAAAACGTTAGCTCCAGCTGATATTCCAGCCATAATCCCCTCTTCTCTAATTAGTCTCTTGGCTGCATCGATGGCTTCCGATCGTGTAACCTCGATTACAGCATCGACCAGAGTTCTATCGAAGTTACGGTACACGTTCTTTGAGGCAAGTCCATCAATGAACTCCTCGCCTGATCCACCCACTAGCTTAGACCCCTTTGGTACGACAGCTATAACTTTGACCTCAGATAACCTCTCCTTGAGGAACCTCCCAACACCAGTTATAGTGCCACCAGTTCCAACCCCCATAACGAAAGCAGAAATCTCCCCACCTAGTGCCTTCCATATCTCTCTAGCCGTCGTCTCGTAGTGTGCTCTCACATTAGCTGGATTCTCGAACTGGTTCAAGAAGACTCCCCCATACTCTCTAGCTAGTGCTTCAGCAACCCTAACGTAGTAACGTGGAGAGCTCGGATCACTACTACTGAACACTACTTCTGCTCCCAGAAGTTTTAACATCGAAACCTTCTCAGAGCTCGTCTCCTCCTCAACAACAATAACTGGCCTAAGTCCGTAAAACTTAGATACAAATGCGACAGATATAGCGGTGTTGCCACTAGATGCTTCTACTACAACATCTCCGGCTTTAAGCCCATATCTCTCTACGGCATCTTTGATCATGTAAAGAGCTATCCTATCCTTATGGCTACCCGTTGGATTCATGTACTCGAGTTTTACGAAGACATTAGCACTACTAGGGGGGAGCTTTCTTAGCTTTACCATTGGGGTGTTCCCTATATAGTCGATTAACTCGAGCGCAGGTTTATTTCTGCTGTTACGGCTCAACGCGTACCACCCAGGAAGAAGTCGAATTAGTGGAATCCCGGTAATCGTTATTCCGGTTAACAGCAAAGAGCGTTAAGTAAAGTAGAGAAGTAAATCTCGGAATAACCTTACGCACTATGCTCCGTACACGCACCGATGAGCTCACCTTTATCAAATAGGGTTTACCTAAAAGACACTAATAAACCTGGACGAAGAACAGCGCAGTACTGCTGATGACCTTACGGGTTTACGCGCCACTGACTACTATAAGGTCACCTCTGCTTATAGTTACGCTAACTGTTATCACGCAAGTGGTTTCCACAAGAGAATCAATTTTATCCAAACAGTTGCTCTAGGCAGGTTTGAAGCGCTAATAGCCGCAAACGACGAGATGGCTCTAGGAGCTATTCAGGCAATAGAGGGAGCTGGTCTAAAGCCTGGGGTTGACGTAATAGTAGTCGGCTATGACGCTATTCCGGACGCCGTAGATGCTGTTAGAGCTGGCAAGATGTACGCTACAATAGCTCAGTCACCGTTCCTCCAGGGATACTGGGCGGT
>JAWBTQ010000019.1:0-23132 GCA_038841535.1 Sulfolobales archaeon
AAGAGAATAGAGTCTGGGAGACTTGTCCCTACGATAGTGCTGGCAAGAAAGCTCGAGAATGCTCTGTCCATAAAGCTGCTTGAGCCAGTGGTTGAAGCAGCACAAGCAAGGCTACCGAGTCCAGCGAAAATAAAGGAGCTAACTCTAGGCGACGTTGTCTCCTTAAAGAAGCGGGAGAAGTAGTTGAGCGCTGCTCTTGTTGTAGTGAGAGAGCAGGATGTAGCTGAAGCTTTAGAGCTAGCTAGAGTGCTCTACAATAGAGTTGATGTAGTAAAGCTCCCAAATAGGTATAGGGTTTCTACATCAACTTACCTCACACCTAAGTGGCTGAGGTTAGTTCAAGACAAGTTAAAAGAAGGCCGTTTTGATAGAGTCTATGTCTACGACGTTCTTAGTCCTAGACACGTAAGCTACCTTATTAAGGAACTGAAGGTCCTAGTTGAAGATAGAGTTATGCTGATACTCAGCGTTCTAGCTGAGCACGCGGGTTCTAAGGAAGCTAAGATACAGATCGAGATGGCTAGACTTAGACACCAAATACCCCTACTTAGGGATTGGATAAACAGAGCTAAACTGGGTGAATTACCCGGCTTTCTAGGTCCAGGTGGGTACGCTGTCGATGCTTACTACACGCACGTGAGAAAAAGAGTGAGTAAGCTGCGCAAAGAGCTTGAGAGACTCCGAAAAATCAAAGACTACGAGAGAGGAAAGAGGGAGGAGAGAGGTTTAGTCCACGTCGCAATAGTGGGATACACGAATGCTGGAAAAACTACGCTGTTTAATGCTCTAACCGGTGAAAACAAGGCTACAGGTCCGGAGCTGCTAACAACGACTTCGACGAAGGCTAAAATGGTGCCTCTCGGCGAGCTTAAGGTGGTCTTCATAGACACGATAGGCTTCATAAAGGACATTCCACCTGAAATAGTTGAGGCGTTCTACGCTACTCTAAAGGAGATCTCAACGTCGTCTGCCGTTATACTTGTTATGGACATCTCCGATAGAGAGGAAGTCTTCAGTACCAAGCTTAAAGAATCGCTAAAGATACTAATAAACATAGGGTACGTCGGTAGACCACTCGTTGTAGCTCTAAACAAGCTAGACCTCGTTGATACCCCTAGTGTAGTTAAACTAAGGTCCCTTATTGAGCCAGAATTAAACTGCAGTTTATGGTCTTACAAAGTAGTAGAAGTCTCAGCGCTAAAGGGAATAAACCTTGGAGGACTTAAAAACACCCTACTCGATGCCTTGAAGAGCTCGGAAACCATTACAGGGGTTCAGCTCTGATGTAGGTTTATATCGGTTGTCTTCACCGCCTCATCTCTTTCCCCCGCATTGGTCTTGGGTATGCATCACCCTTGGGGGTGTTCAGGGCGACCCCTAGCACCCCACATCTTGTGTATCTGTAGAACAGGTTGATACATGCAACCACGTCTCTATCTCCTGTGAATCCACATCTACTGCATCTCAGTACTCTACTACTGTTGTCCTTCAATCTGCTTCCACACCTGGGGCACGTGGATGACGTCTTTCCTGGGTTAACGTATCTAGCTACAAACCCTCTTTCTAAAGTCTCATAGCTTATGGTGAACTGTATTCTCCTATAGAACCACAGGGATAGCTTCTTGTTGAGTGAGCTACCACCGTTGACTCTATCCCTCAGATGGTTCAAGTCTTCCAGCACTACAACAGCTCCATACCTACTGGCTATCTCTGCTGCTCTATCGCCCAGCTTGTGAGCATAATCCCAAGCTATGCTCCTTATTCTCTCACCATGTCTTCTAATCGCTCTTCTAACACCCCCGATGAACCTCCAGGACCTCGAATACCTCTTCTGAATTCTCTCAATCCATATCCTGTGGGTTAGGATTCTCCTGAGAGGTGTTTTGAACTGCTTTAGCTTCAGCAACTCCCCACTTAGTGCGAAAACAGCTAGTGTAACGTTGTCGAAGTTAACGTCTATGGTCATAACGGTTCTGGTTCTCCTTGGTTCAACTGTTTTCCTGGAGTATACCGCTACGTAGACCTCGTTCTCAACAACCTTCACAGCTATCTCGTAGTTACTCCAACCCCTGAACTTCTCTACTCTTTCGTTAGATGTTAGTAGTCTCAGCTTAACCTCTCTACCATTGTGTATCTTTAGGATAAGCGTCCTATCCTTTAGATCAAGCTTGTAGTCGTACTTATCTACTCTAGCTGTTAACCTCCTTAGAACTGGCTTCCTACCACCGTTCTGCCTACTAGCTCTAACAACTGCTTTAGCGTACACGTAGATCTGCTTTACGTGGTGTGCTCTAAAACCACGATTTCTTAGCTCTGAGTAGAACATTCTGTGTAGAGCTTTAATTGAAGGTACCTCATTTAAACTCCACAACCTGTCTATCGCTAGCTGGACAGCATCACGGTAGAGCTTCAGAAACTCAATTAATGCATCACGGTCATCGCTACCCTCGGGGAGAGCCCTCATCTTAAGAGCCTCAACAAGCTCTCCACCCCTCACCGAGTAACTCACCACATCCAAGATTCTAGAGTTTAGTTTATAATCTTTCTCTCCATTATCTGTATAGGTGGATATACATGGCTAGAATCGAGCTGGTTAGATGCAGCGTTATAAAGTACAGAAGAGGGGATCACTTTCTCTACCCGTTGGGAAGAGACAAAGAGAAGATAAAACATCTCCACGGAAAAGAAGTATACGTACTAATCGTAGCAGAAGAATAGCAACAAGCGAAATAAACCTATATGAAAACCGAAACAGCTGCGTTAGGCGCACGTATTAAAACGGGACAAGCCGCCTGCTAGTAAACCTCCGAATTAAATCACGACAAGTCGAATAAGCTGGAGTAGCTACTTAAAGGATCGGGCTACCATACCAGTTTATATTGGTTACCGCATTACCTCGCTCATTCTCTTTCACTGTTCGTGCTCTACCGGGCTCGGAGTCCTTGAGGACAACCCACCTACGTCTCAAGCTTTTATGACAGCCACTCATCAAGTACAGTCTGCCGAGCTATCACCTTCAGCAAGCACTGGAGAAATTGTATTAGTTGAGAAACCCCGGTATCGCTAAGGCTTTAAGCTTTGGTATATAAAAAGATATAGAGGCGATACTGGCGGGAGCGCTAGTGTTTGAGATCGGTATTTCTTGCAGGCTTAGAACAGGTGATATGGAGTATCTAGCTATGAAGACACACGAGCTACTTAGAGAGCTCGGAACGTCGGAGCTTGATACTGTTTACTTCTCTGAGGTGGTCGGGTCCGTCGGTAATGCCTCCGTCGCTCTCTATCTATCGAAGTCTAACATAGGTGTTCTAGTAGTTGCTTCTGCTTGTGATGACGAGAGTAAGTGCCTTATTGGGCCAGTTAGAGAGATAGCTAATGTATCGAGGAGGATACTTAAGAGGTTAGGGGACCTCATAGAATTACTCAAAGTGGATTACGTAGTTAAAGCTAAGTTAACACTATCAACTGCCCACCGCAACATAGTGAAGTACTTAAAGATGGGTGGTGTAGAGGTGTCAGATGGAGGTAGTTACGATGCTGGCTGGTATAACGTTAAGATGTATAAGGGTAGGTACATTGTCTCTATGAAGAAGCTGGACGTAGTCATCACTCTAGTCCAGGAGAAGACCGGTGGCTTAGTTAGTGCCCAACTAACAGTCTCTAGATCACAGCAGGGAGCGTGCGAGCCCGCTGAGGAAGAATTCGTCGACTGCCTTAAGGCTGTTTCTCAAATAATTGCTCACTTATCTAGCTAAAGAAACCCGAGTAACTTACTAGCAACTAAAATGGCTAACGTGGATATCGTTATTAAGACGTTGTCGTCTAGTATGGGAGGTATCTCGTAGTGTTCTACGAGACTAGCAATCAAGGCCGCAATCAGTCCGACGTATCCAGCGTAGTAGACACCTATAGGTAAAGTAACCATGAACATACCCAGATTACCCAACCACGACTTAGTTCTCCTCTTGTAAACAGCGTTTCTTATTACTCCAGTAGCAGCGTCCCCGAAGGACATAAAGGCTAGAGGTATGACAGCGTATATGGGGTTACCGAACAAAACCCATAGTACGATTAAGGCTAAACCCCACGCGAAACAAAAGTTTACTTCATACATATTGTCTCTCACTTGAAACCAGTAGAGGAGCTTACCGGTTCTGTGCGGAACGTAGGTTACTGCCGCTAAAATTAGAGCAAAAACTGTCGGTACGAGGGGCGAAGTGAATAAGTACGGGACCATGAGGGCAATCACACCACCGGCCATCACGTGAATTATTTTGCGATTGTAGTAAACAACCACACCATCACTTAATCCCCTCCTCTTAAGAGCTATGTAGATGTACTTAGTTAAAGCTAAAACTCCGAGAACGTAGAGAAACAGGGGTATCGCGATCAAAACCTCAACTAATAGGTTATCTGTTATTAGGACACAGAGTAACCGAGCGTACATTCTAACTACCAGGCGATTATTTAGGCGAGATATATAAGCATATTTTAATCGCCCGGTATAAGTGCTAAAGGTTTCTATCGCTATTCCCAAATCCGCGCCTAACGATTGGTATCTAGAACTAAGGAATAGCAGCAAAACTTGCGTACCTTGCGTTAGGTTTAGACTGGGTTTGGAGGTAACCGCAGTCCACAGCGCTCGAGAAGTCTCCTAGAATCAAGCGTGCTGAGTGCTGAATCCGTGTGTTGGAAGAATGAGCTATGAAATCAACTTACTAGTGTAGGGGCTAAATTCAGCAACTTCTTTTTAGAGTTGTCTTAGGGTTCTCTAGCGTAGTACTGTTTATGGAACCTTCGTTAGCCCCCAAGTTAAGAGTAACTGGTTGTCTTAGGTCTCACTACTAACGCTATCTGCAGTAACTTGATGATCACGTACAGATAGCACACGCTAGCTAGGAGTACTACGGAGTACGCCAGAGCTCCCGGCACTACTTGCTCGAGTACACCGCCAACCATTATCAAGAAGATTCTCACATCTCTCGATGCTATACTAAGTGAGGGTCTTAGTGTTATCGGGTGGATTCCCAAGTCGTATTGACCTCTGAGGTGTAAGTAGCTCACTAGCAGAGCTCCACTTATTGCTAGGTTCGGCACGGCGGAGCTCAACGGCTCCAAAAAGTATTTACTTGATGATAGAGATGCCGATGCCACTATGAGCACGTCAGCAAACCTGTCTAGCATTGAGTCTAGAAATGACCCAAACTTCGACTCCACTTTCTTCGCTCTAGCTAGCTCTCCATCAACTCCGTCTACTATAGAGGAGACTTGAGCTATCACACCACTAATTGCTGGCAGACCGATAGCGAATCCAATAGCTGATAGAACCGATATTATAAACGAGGTTATCGATACCTGGTTAGGTGTTATAGGAATATTACTTTTTAGTATAAGCCTCGTCATTCTAGCTGATATCTTTCTATTTATGTATTTAGCTACCGGGCCATCAGTAGATTTAACAAAAATATCTACACTAATGGCATACCCCCTATATCAACACCGAGTAGAACCGTTAAATAGCTTAAGTACTCGTAGTTGCTTAGCCTTCAGCTAATCTGGAATCTTTTAATATATCTTCAAAGTGGGTTTCTCTATTATGCCTTTATCGTTAAATTGATTTAAAGCTTTATAAAGCATTTTAAGCTAACTCTCTATTATCTGTCTTGAGTACTTATATACTCAACTTTAAAGAATAGGTGGTTAAAATGAGTGGAAGTAGAGAGTTACTTACTGATGTTGAGAAAGTAAATAAGCTTCTCGTATGCATTTCTTCACTAATTTACCATGGTCTTGGAAGCAGCTACCCCGGCCTAAACGCCTTGTTCTTCTTAAGGCTCCGGATGCACGGAGTTGACCACCAGGTTGGGCTAATCAATGATACAGAGACCTACTTAAAAACTCTAACTATGCTTGTAGGAGGTGAAAAAATGGCTGAACAGCTCCTTCGGTCCATACTGCCCAAAAAGAAAGCTTTCGAAGAAGTACTCAAAGTGCTTTTGTCATCACAGAGCAGAGTGGAGCTAGAGATGTCTCTCTTAGGAATCATAAGAAAGTACGAAAGAGATATTAAGTCTATATGCAGGGAACTACGCTAGACTACTAGCTTCACGGCAAACCGGGAGAGGACTTCTTTATCCCGATCTTAACTGTGAATCCCTCAATATCCCAGGTCTTTACGTAGTATCCCTCCATAGGGGCTCCCTTAGATAGCTTTGTAGCTCTAACTTCTCTCGATACGTAGTCGCTGAGAGAGTTCAGCGTTGCCAGGATGTCTTCAGAGTCCGAATATATAGTAACATCTATGAATTCCGAGACGTCGAGGTTCATCTCCTTCCTCATGACCTGTATTCTGCGTATAAGTTCTCGAGCTAATGCCTCCATATAGAGATCCCTATCTACGCTCTTGGATAGACAAACGGTTATTCCTTCCTCATAAATAGACTCAAAGTCTTTCCTAGAGCATGCTGAAGCATCTGCTACTGTCTCAACACTCTTAACGTTAGACAGCTTTGATATAACGTCTCTCAGATGTGTTACACCGAGCAGAACTTTATCTTCCGATACTATTATAGCCTCCCGCAATGGCCACCTGATCTTTATTCCAAGCTTGTTTCTTAGTGAGGCCAATAGCTCTACTACTTTTAGAGCAGTCTTGAAGCTCTCCTCTAAGTCTGGTCTTATTCTAGCTTCGTCTACCTCCTCGATCTTTGTTAAATGAACGCTTTCAGACTCCTCGGGCTCGAAATATCTTATGAAGCGTATCCAAAGGGCTTCCGATATGTGTGGAACAGCCGGAGACAGCAACTTCACCAATCTCTTCAGCACGTAATAGAGTGATGCGTATACTACGAACCTGTCGTCACCTTCTTCACTCCAAACCCTCGGTCTGACGAGCTTTAGGTACGTCCTGCTTAAGTCCTCAACAGTGAAGTCAATTAAGACCTGCACTGCTTTGTGTATCTCGTACTTAGACATCAGTTCGACGAACTCTTTAGTAACAGTGTTTATCCTGGAGAGCACCCACTCGTCTTCAACGGATAGCTTACTAGAGTACCTCGTGAGGTCGTGTTCTTTGGGAGAGAACTTGTCTAGGTCCATGTACATAGCCGCAAACCTAAAGATATTCCACAGTATGTTCAGTATGCTAGTTGAAACCTTTCTAACTTCGTCAGGATCGAACATGAAGGACTCTCCGGGTGGGTACCTAAAGAGCAAGTAGAGCCTCATAGGGTCTACTCCAAACCTCTTAATCGCCTCTTCAGCATACACGACGTTACCTAAGTGCTTAGACATCTTCCTCCCGAACTTGTCGAGGACGTGGCCCTGTATGAGGACCTGCTTATATGGGGCAGTACCCCTATCTATAACTGACGTAGCTATGAGTGAGTAGAACCACCCCCTAGTTTGGTCAACGGCTTCAGTTATGAAGGTATATGGATACAGCTTGTCGAAGAGGTCCCTATTCCTCAAACCATCGACAGACGCTATCCAGGCAACACCACTATCTATCCATACATCGACAACGAAAGGCTCTCTGACCCACTTAGAGCAGTCACGCGTTCTGAGCTCGATCGAATCGATCCACGGTCTGTGCACGAGCTTGTCATCATCTATTTCGGGAAGAGATGAAGCGAGGTTCTTTAGCTCTTCAATACTACCGATTACGAGCACTCTACTTGGGTCTTCAGAGCATCTCCAAATAGGTAGGGGAGTTCCCCATATTCGAGACCTAGATATAGTCCAGTCTTTAACGTTCGCCAACCACGACTCGAACCGGCTTCTATGTATCTTTGGGTAGATCTCAACCGAGTTAAGTGCCTCTAGGAGGTTTCCTCTGAGGCGGCTCATAGCTATGAACCACTGCCTATCTGCTCTATAAACTAGCGGGGTACTGCACCTCCAGCAGTGTGGGTACCTATGGACAACACTCCCCGACTTAACTAAGAGGTTCTTCCTTTCGAGAACTTCGATAACGAGCTTAGATGCCTCGTCTACAGTTAGGCCACTAAACATTCCAGCACGGTCTTCAAATACTCCACTAGTGTTGACTGTACTAGTGATCGGCAGCTCGTGCTTAGCTCCAAGTTCAAAGTCCTCTGGCCCGTGCCCAGGGGCGATGTGCACTAGCCCCGTACCCTCCTCTAGACTGACGAACTCTGCGCCTAAGACTATGTGACTATTTCTGTGTTCAGTGTGTAGAGGTACTTCTTCTAGCAGTGGGTGTTCATACTCTATGCCGCGCAGTTCGGCTCCTTTTTTAACGTCGGAACAACTCCAACTATCTAACTCGAGTTCTCTAGCTACTCTACCTACTAAAGCTTTAGCTACGTATAACTTCTCGCCTCCCACATCCATGAGGCAGTACTCTGCTTCAGGGTGAACAGCAACTGCTTCATTATCGACTAGAGTCCATGGAGTAGTCGTCCATATGAGGAGGTACTCACCGTCTTTACCTTTGATCCTGAGCTTCACGTATACTGAAGGGGACTCCTTCTCCTCATAACCCATATCAACTTCAGCATCGCTTAGGGCTGTCTCACATCTAGGACAGAAGGGGAGTACTCTATATCCTTCGTATAGCAGTCCCCTCTCCCAAGCTCTCTTTATTATGTACCACACATACTCTAAGTACTTACTCCTTCTAGTTTCGTAAGCGTTGTCTAAGTCTAGCCAAAGCCCGAGGAGCTCAGTCGCATACAACTTCCAGTAGGTTAGGTAGTAGTCAACGAGCTTACTACACTCTCCTACAAATCTCTCAAGCCCGACCTTCTCGGATATATCTCGCTTAGTTTTAATACCCAGCTTCTTCTCTACTTCTACCTCTACTGGCAATCCCTGCTCGTCCCACCCACCTTGAGCCCAGACATCGTAGCCGAGGATCTTGTGATACCTGAGCACGAAGTCCTTATATACCCTACCCCTCAGGTGACCAACATGTGGGTATCCATTAGCGGTCGGAGGTCCCTCGAGGAAGCTGAACAGCTCTCTCCCAGAACGAGCACGCCACTTAATCGGTATGCTCCTATCCTTCCAGTACTTTCTCACTTCCTCTTCTATCTTTCTCACATCCAGTGGAGGCAAATCAATAGTAGACCCCTACAAAGCTAGATAGCTAAACCTAATAAGCTCCTAAAAGGGAGATCAGCTCCGCAGTCCATACTGTATGAGTTAAATTGAGCCCGATATATGTAGTTCGGTGATGGATGGTGCTGGATTTAGCTTCCGCCATACTATGTTCGGTTTCTGCCTTAATCATTCTGTCTAACTCTATCCTGATGTTGCTTGCTTCTTTAAGCAGAGCTAGGCCACTCGAGCTAAACCGTAGTGGAGTTCAACCTAAAGTTGAGGTAGCAATAGTTGTACCAGCCTATAGAGAGGGGCCTTTCATACACTACGTGATTCAGTCTCTCAAGGAAGTGAACTACCCAAAGAATTACTTGAAGCTAGCTATAGTTGGGGAAGAAGACGATACAGAAACGTATTGGGAGATAGCGAAGCTGTGCGACATCAGGAGCGAGCATATAGACTGCGGCGGCATCAGGGGGGTCTACCTAGTTAATACATCAGGAGAGCGCGGCAAGCCAGCTGCTCTTAATTTCGCTCTGAAGCATGTTGACGCAGATGTTATAGGGTTTTATGATGCCGAGGACTTAATACACCCCGAGCACGTTTCAATAGCTGTTGAGCTACTCGAGGATAGCTCCGTAGCTGCTGTTCAGTTCGTTCGTAAGATGGCGAGAATTCCAGGAGCGTTAGGGGAAGCTCAAGCCGCTGACTTCTACTTCTACTACATGGTTTTACAGCCTTTCTTAATGCGGTATACGGGGTTAACTGAGATATGCGGTTCCGCTTTCTTCATCAAGTCATCACTCTTAAAAGAGGCTGGTGGGTTCAACACTAATTCTCCAGCTGAAGACCTAGACCTAACCTACAGATTAGGGGCTTTAGGATTAAAAGTTCTGCTGGCTCTACCTCATTCAACGACTAGACCGATAGCCAGCACTTCTAGCTTGATAAAACAGAGAGCTCGCTGGATACGGGGTGGGATACTGTCGATACCTACTGGACTCGGTGCCGCACCTAGGTCTATTCCTTTAATGCTAGTAACAGGGTTTATGCCCATAACCACGATAACTTCCTCACTAACTTTACTGCTAGGTGTAGTAGCACTACTCACAGGCTCTACCCTTACGTTGTCTAAGTATGCTATAGTTGCTTTAGTATTTGCTTGCGTACTAGGTGCCGCATCGGTGCTTGTGTCCAACTTCGGTAAGACTCGTATGCTTAGATACCTCGCAGTCATGTCTTTCGTGTACTACTTAGCTAGCTTGAGGGCTCTTGTCGAGCTATTTACTTCCCCAAGAAGTTGGACAAAGTCGCAATCTAAAGCTTGAAACGGATTTTTATCCGGACTTTGCTTAAAAACTTGGTGAGCAAGGTTCATGAGCTCTAGGATAGAGGAACTGAAGAAGCTCTACGAGCAGGCGATGCTGGGGGGAGGTAAGGAAGCTATCGAGACTCAACACTCTAAGGGCAAGCTCACGGCTCGCGAGAGAGTCGAGCTACTGGTGGACCCTGGTAGCTTTCTCGAAATAGATATGTTCGTCCGACACAGGGCAACAGAGTTCGGCATGGATAGGAGGTGGGTTTGGGGAGATGCCGTAGTTACCGGGCTAGCTAAGGTAGATGGAAGGAGGGCGGTAGTCATAGCTCAAGACTTCACATTCATGGGTGGGTCGCTGGGGGAAATGCATGCTGCGAAGATAGTTAAGGCAATGCAGTTCGCGATCAGCCAGGGTGTCCCCATAGTCTTCTTAAACGACTCAGGTGGAGCTAGAATACAGGAGGGTGTGGACTCTCTTAAGGGTTATGGGGACATATTCTATATGAACGTTATGGCGTCTGGTGTAGTACCGCAGATAACGGCGATTATGGGTCCCTGCGCCGGAGGAGCGGTTTACTCACCTGCTCTCATGGACTTCGTGGTGATGGTGAAAAAGACGTCTTTCATGTTCATTACTGGCCCTAGAGTGGTTAAAGCAGCTATCGGTGAGGTAGTCGACGAGCAGCAGCTCGGAGGTCCGGAAATCCACGCTTCTAAGTCTGGGCAGGCAGACTTTGTCGCCAATGACGACAAGGAGGCCATATCGATAATCAAGAGGCTCCTATCCTACTTACCGAGTAACAACATGGAGGATCCACCAGTAGTTAAGGTCGGTGACCCTCCCGATAGAGACGTTCCTGAGCTAGATGAGGTAGTTCCCGAAGACCCTAACGCCCCTTACGACATGTATAGAGCTATAAACGGAGTGCTGGATGCTGGGTCGTTTCTGGAAGTGAAGGCTCATTGGGCTAAGAACGCTATAACAGGCTTTGGTAGGATAGACGGTAGGTCTGTTTGCGTTATAGCTAATCAACCCAACTACCTCGCTGGAGTCCTAGATATAGACTCCTCAGACAAGATAGCGGAGCACGTAAGGTTCTGCGACGCCTTCAATATACCTATAATTACTTTCGTGGATGTCCCAGGCTACATGCCGGGCACCAAGCAGGAGCACGGTGGGATAATAAGGCATGGAGCGAAGGTTCTATACGCCTATAGTGAAGCAACAGTCCCGAAGTTAACGGTAATAGTCAGAAAAGCTTACGGTGGTGCCTACATAGCTATGGGGTCTAAACACCTCGGGGCTGATTTTGTAGCTGCCTGGCCAACCGCCGAGATAGCCGTCATGGGACCTGAAGGAGCTGCTGAAATAATCTGGAGGAGAGAGCTTGAAGCAGTTAAAGACCCGCAGGAGAGAGCTAAGCTACTAACTAAGTTTACAGAAGACTACAGGAGCAAGTTCGCTAACCCATACGTAGCAGCCAGCCGAGGTTATATAGACTCAGTGATTCAGCCAAGAGATACTAGGCGCGTGATCGCAAGAGCTCTCGACATGCTGTCTACGAAAAGAGAAGTAAGAATATGGGTTCCACCTAAGAAGCACGGGTTAACTCCAGTTTAGTCAAAGCTCCTCGCTCTTCCGTTAAAATCAGCTAAAGTTAACGAGCGTTTTCGAGTAAACAGGAAGCTAAACCTACCTAGCTCGACCTCTAGAGTGTTCATGTAGCCCGATTGACCGTGTAGTGTAGCTAGGGCAGGCACTCGCCTCAGGGTGGTTTCCTAAACCAAGTGCCTTACTTATGCGATACTTAGTGCGAGAAGTCTTATTAGCGTTAGCGCGCAATTACAGTACACGGTTCCGCAGGCAACGAATCACGCTACCGCTCGCCGAGGGGATCTCAGACACTTTTATCGACTGTCTTAGCTTTCTATCGGTAGTTCATTAAAGCTTATATTCGCTAAACTGACATTAGGGTAGTTGATTTAGTGGTGATATCTATGACAGTACGTGTAGGCATCATTGGGCAGGGGTACGTAGCATCAACACTGGCGCTAGGATTAGCTAGAATTAAGGAGGGAGAGATAGGCCTTAACGGAATTCCGTTTCAGAACTTCATTAAGAGCTGTAGAGTTGAGGATGTAGAGATAGTGTCGAGTATAGATGTTGATGCTAACAAGATAGGTTTGTCCCTTCTTGACGTCGCTAGAATGTACTTCCCTAGTTTGAGTAAGAGGTACGAGTCTTTAGAGGGAATTAGGGTGTCTCCAGGTATACACCTTGGGAGTACCAGAAACCTCCCCGTAAAAGCCGTGGGAATAGAGAGTGAAGTAGGTCTAGAAAACGCTATTTACGAAATAGTGAATGAGTGGGACAAGAGTGGTGTTGACGTCTTAGTAAACCTTATTACGACTGAGTATACGGAGCCTTTAGAGAGCTTTCACCACTTACATAAGCTAGTTAGATCTAATGAGTACGGAGGTCTTCCAGCGACTTACGCGTACGTATATGCTGCAGCAGTTTACGCTGAGACCGTGAAGCCAGTAGCGTTCATAAACGCTATTCCTGCTACAGTAGCTAGAAGTAAGTCGATAGTTAAAGCATTCGAGGAGAGGAACAGCATTGTTCTGGGGGACGATGGAGCTAGTGGTGCTACACCACTAACTAGTGATATCCTGGAGTATCTAGCCGAGAGAAACAGGGTTCCTAGAGGGGTCGTGCAGTTTAACATAGGTGGAAACCTCGACTTTCTCGCACTACTGGACGAGACAAGAAACAAGGCGAAAGAAAAGACCAAGAGCACTGTAGTATCTGATGTTCTGGGCTTCGAGATACCAACCTTCATTAAGCCTACCGGCTACGTGGAGTACTTAGGAGATAAAAAGTTCGTGTCTATGCATATCGAGACCATCGGGTTCAACGAGTCAATCGACGAAATAGTTGTGAGCGCAAGAATAAACGATAGCCCCGCACTAGCTGGTCTTTTAGTAGACCTCGTTAGGCTAGCTAAAATAGCTCTTAACTCAGGGTTTAGGGGGACTCTATACGAAATCAACTCTTTCTATATGAAGAGCCCGGGACCTGAGGGATCAAAGTCTATATCTAGGATTGTAGCCTACCAGATACTCGTGGACTGGCTCCTGAGGATGGGAGAACTAACGAGATTACCTAGGTACAGTGTACACAACTTCATCCCAGAGCTTAAGAAGATATACGACCTATAGCTGCCATGATTCAAGAAGCAATAGTTCTCGCAGCGGGATGGGGGGAGAGGTTTAAAAGTAGTGAGCACAAGCTACTCGCTAAAATATTTGGGTATCACCTGATCGAGTACCCGATGAGAAGTATAGCGTCTGCGGGGTTACGGAGGCTCCTAATAGTAACTAATGGCTTACTGCTCAAGAAGCTAGAGCATATTGTGAGAGAAGTAGAGAAAGATATGGGTATAGAAGTAGACTTAGTATTAAACAACGAAGTCAGTAGAGGTAATGCTTACTCACTAGCTCTAGGGCTAAGCATAGTAAGAGAAGGGCTAGCCCTAGTTACAGTTGCTGACCACGTCTATCCCTCAACTCTAGTAGAAAGGTTGCTGAAAGGATACAGTAGAGTGTCCCTCGGGGTTGGTGGAGACAGAGAGCCGAAGCACGTTGAAATATCGGAAGCTACACTCGTGGAAGTAGGTGCTGATGGAGCTATAGAGAACATTGGTAAGAACCTGAAGTCGTGGAGCTATGTCGACACAGGTCTGCACATAGTTTCGACAGATCTACTAAAGTATACAGGATGCTGTAGATACGAAGGTGAGCTAGCGTCACTATATGAGTGCTTTTCGAGAGCTACACGCCGTAGCGCGGTTATAGACGTCACAGGTAGCCCATGGAAAGATATCGACACGTGGGATGACTACATAAGCATAACTCAAGGAAAGAACAGAGTAGTTGCCGCATTCACTATTGAGAGCTGGAGGAAGTAGGGTAGTAACATCTAGCGGTTTTTAGGCTCGGTTCTTACGGCTCCTCAACTCCCTCCATGGTCTGTAGCACAGTGAATACCAAAGCCTCTCGATTCTGTCTTTGTTGTGCCTGTAACTGAAAGCCTCTATGAGCTTAGCGAAACTTATCCTAATGCTCTTGACTAGAGCCACATCGTCTTCGTAGCTACAAGTTAGTTTCGTAAATAGACCACCGTAATTTTCCTCGATAGAGTGAAGTGGCACTTCTTCGTACCCCAAGCTACTGAACAACCTTCTTGATCTATAGTTATCAGCTCTAGTCGTAGCTACCACAATATCTGAACCCTCGGCTTCGAGAACATGTTCTGCAGACGATACAAGGATCAAACCTATTCCTCTCCCTCTGTGCTCCCTCTTAACTACGACATAGTATATTACACCCATTTTGTATCGGGGTTCTAAACTTAGGGAGTAAAAGAGAGAGGCTCCAAGCGGAGCGTCGGATAGCACCACAAGGCCACGGCAGTAACCTTGCTTAAAGCAGGCCATAGCGTAGTGTGTCTGCCAGCTCCCCATTCCTTCCTCTATGAGCTCGGCTATGCTTGAAGCTACGGAAGGCTCTGACGAATCTACTTCAACTACCAGTAGTGAGCTCTTGCTCACCACCGGTTCAGCCTCTATATGTAAAGCCTACCTTATATGACCTCGGCTTTAAGACAGCTTTAACCCTCTTAAATATTCTAGCTGGATCGTGGTCCCCCGTTACGAGGACGTCTAGAGTAGCGTATCTGTACTCTACCCACGTATGTATTACTACGTGAGCTCCTTCAAGAACGGCGATTACTGAGACACCCCCTTTTTTACCACCAAAACTCCAGGACTTTACATCGACTACATTTATTCCTTCTTGCTTTAGTGCTTCCAATACAGAGTCGGCTAGGATGCGCTCATCTCCCAGTAGGCTTGGGTCAGCATCATATAGGTTTGCGTAAAGGTGCTTACCGACGGGTAAGTAAGCTGACGAACCCCCCATAACATAGACCTCGAATCAGCTAGTACTAGCTGACTTAGCTCCATACATCTTCTTCAGTATGGTATATAAGGTTACTGCTATAGTCGCTTGAGGTGGAGAATCGCTCGGTAGCTCTGGGATGGAAAGTGCCTCCACTGGGATTTCGCTTCTCCCATGCTCGTCACCGGTAAAGATGAGCGCGTAATTGGATTCTTCAAGCTCGACGTCCTCTAACCTTCGAAGGTCGTTCTGCCCTGGAACAACTAAGTATACCTTATCAAAGCTGAAGTATTCGAACACCTCCTTGATACCTGATAGTACTACTAAAGGTTTACCATACCTTAGTGCGACCTTGTACGCCTCCGGTACTCCAACTTGAGATGCGAGACCAGTGGACCTAACGACTACAAACATACCGACGTTAACTCCCTTAAATCCATATGCTACCCTAACTGACTCCACTAACCTGTGAGGTGACGTTACTCCAGAGAGCACGATCGTTAGCGGCAGAGTGCTCCCCCTATATGCTTATCCGCTGGTTAAACTGGTCTTTTCTACTTGTATGCCTCCCGGATAGGTACTTCTCTATAGCCATGAGGAAGTCGCTCATGTTAACAGTCTCAGCCCCGCGTCTAATGGCATTGTAGCCTGCTTCAGTACAGATAGTCTTTATATCTGCTCCACAAAGTCCCTCAGATAGCTTTGCCAGCCTCCAGAGATCTACGTCACTTGCTAGAGCCATTTTAGACGTGTGTATCTTGAATATCTCGTACCTCCCTGTTACGTCAGGGGGAGGCACCTCTATTAGCCTATCGAACCTACCCGGCCTAAGGAGAGCTGGGTCTACGATATCAACTCTATTAGTAGCCGCCATGATCTTTACTCTATCTAGAGGGTCGAAGCCATCGATCTCTACAAGGAGTTGTGAGAGTGTTCGATGTATTTCCCTCTCACCAGACGTTCCTACGTCAACCCTTTTTGCTCCAATAGCGTCTAACTCGTCGATAAACACTATCGCTGGAGCTTTGCGTCTAGCTAGCTTAAACACTTCTCTCACTACTCTAGCCCCCTCCCCGACGAACTTCTGAGCAAGCTCTGATGCTGCTAACCTAATAAAAGTGGCTCTGACTTCACCAGCTACTGCTTTAGCCAAGAGGGTCTTACCGCAGCCTGGGGGTCCATAGAGTAACACACCCTTGGGAGGCTCTATACCTAGCCTAGAGAAAAGCTCGGGTGATTTAAGTGGAAGCTCCACGACTTCTCTAAGCTCTCTAACCTGGTCATGGAGCCCACCAACATCCTTAAACGTGGTCTTAGGTCTTTCATCTATCTCCATGGCCTTCACATAGTAGTCTTCAACTATCGGAAGAACCTCGACTATAGCTGACCCTCGCTGGTTTAGTGCTACATGAATGCCCGGCTTAAGCTTTGAAGTATCGACGAAACCACTTACATTGACAACTAGGGTAGGCCCAGTACTACTCCTAACAACTGCTCTTCCGTCTTCTAGAAGCTCTAGTAGAACTGCTTCTACGAGAGGAGAAGCCATGAGCTTATCTATTTCTCCCTTGTAGTAGTTGAGCTCTCTCCTCAGGAACTCGACTTCGGCCTCGAGCTGGTGTACTCTCTCTTCCAAGTACTTAGCGTACTCGAAGATGTTGCTCTTCCTATCGCTGCTTATGTAGCTCAAGTACTTTACACCATGTGAGTACTAGCTACAGAACTTATTTATAAAGATGGAGTTACTGAAGACATAAAGTTAAGTCCGATATATAGTCCCTGGTGGGAGCGGGGGAGTTAGGTAAGGAGCTACCTCCCACCGTAGATTTCGGAGCATAAGTCCCTATCTAATTCCTTAGACTGAGGCCACCTAGCATATAGCGCATGGTCTATCACTCCCGCAGCGTCCAGTATCTTACCGACTACGAAGTCTATAACGTCACGCACTGTGCTAGGCTTAGTGTAGAAGCCTACTACTGCTGGAACTATAACTACACCCGCTTTTGCGGCCGTGTAGAGAGACTTGAGCTCTACTGTTCCCAGGGGCGACTCCCTCACGACGGCTATGACCCTCTTACCAAGCCTTAAGGCGTTTGCTGCCACTCTAGTAACTAAGTTGTCCGTAAAGCCGTAAGCTATAGTCGAAATAGTTCTAATGGTTGCTGGGACGATAGCTACCCAATCTACGTAAACAGTGTAACTAGAGCTTGACAGAGGTGCGTCGAGTTCGTCCTCCCAGTAAACTTCTCTAGCACCTAGTTCATGGACTTTAGAGATAAAGAACTCGGGAGAGACGCACTCGCCTTCAGCAACCTTCATGGAAGCTCTCGACATTACTACATCAACGCGGTAGTTCATTGAGCTCAGTACCTCAATCAACCTAAGTGACAAGATTAGCCCACTACTGCCGGTAACTCCAACTACTACGTACATAAGCGAGCACCCTGAATGCTTCCTACAACAAGCTTAGAGTACCTTATTAAGTACGGTAGAGCCCGCGTCTTCCAGGTCCTTAAAGAGCCGAGGAGGTACTCAAAGAGATATGACGATATGTGTGAGTGAGACCAGGATTGCCGGCACTAGCACGACAGGGTCTTTACGGCTTACTAGCCTAGGTCTAGGGGAGGGAGGGAGACCGTGCATGTATAGGGCTTCAGCCATATGCCTACTATTAATGATAGAGTCTACTATGAGTGGCTTAATTAGCGAAGAAACATTCTTTTTACCTAGCTTGAGCTTTGCGACCACGTAAGCCTCGGAAAAGCTTATGAAGGTTGTTGGAAGCAGCGCCATAGCTACTGCGAACATTTCAGAGTAGCGCTTCAAACCCATCTTCAATAGTAAGTACCTGATCTCACCGACTGTAAGAAGCTGGAAGAAAAGTGTGAGAGCTAGCACTATAGTAGCTACTCGAAGAGCTCTAAAAGCCATTGTGACAGGATTCGCAGGGTCTGACCCCAACAGTAATGAGATTAGGTTTAATGCGAAGCCTAAAGCTATAATCACGCCCACGAGCCTGAACATGCCTAGAAGCCTCCTATAACCTGCGAGGTAAGCAACGACAGCGATCTCGTAAGCTAGTGCTAGCAGTGTCTGCACTGCCGAGATCTCAAACCAGGGCGCTACGTAAGGCAACGATAGAGATAAAACGAATAAAGCTGGAACAAGCACTTTGGCAGCCAACCCAAGTTCTTCTGCTTTTTCAGACACCGTGAACGCATATGCGAAGTCTCTCAATAGCGACATTAGGGTGCACCAGAAATACCGAGTTCTTTACACTTTTCGGCGGCCTCAAATACGTCAGAAATCACCTCCTGTTTAGCTGTCACTAAATATCCGTCTCTCAGCTCGAAAACCCGGGCTCTCGGTATTATGGAAACAGTCTCTTTATTACTTAGCGTTATCACTTTTGGAACCTCTATTCTCGCTAGAAGCTTAGCTAGCGCGAGTCGGTCTGCGTAAGTTAACCCAGTGAATGGTTCGTCTAAGAGGAGAACTTGCTTACCTCCTACGGATAGAGCTATCGAGACGGCCGTCCTCATAGCTTGACCCCAAGAAAGGTTGAAAGGCGATGTACCGACATCTAGGTTGACCCCCAAGTTCCTCATATTCCTGATCCCTCTCTCTACGCAGTCTTCCCCACTTCTATGCTGAGAGCAAGCAACCTGAAGCTCTTTGATTAAACTATCTTCCGTAAAGAATAAGTAAATGTTCTGCGGCAGATATACGGCCCTTACTCCGGGAGACCTCTGAACCCTCCCTCTCATAGGAGCTAGGTAACCAGCTAAGACCTTGAGCAGAGTAGATTTGCCACTTCCGTTGCGACCATATATGACTATGGCGCCACTTAAGCCATCTACGTCGAGGCTTACTCCTTTGAGAACCCAGTTGTTATCTCTCTCATACTTAAACCAAACATTCATAGCTCTAAATGAAGTTTCCTTACGTTCAATTCTTTCAGCATCTTCTCTATCGCTACCTAAACCCACATTCGAGAGAAAAGCTGAAGGAGCTCTCCTAGGGTATTTCAGTTGTCCGTGGTCTAGTGGAGCCAGTGTCCCGTTCTTAAGTAAGTATATCCTGCTAGTAAGGTCTAGCAAGCTCAGAAACCTATGTTCGAACACGATGACCGCCTTTCCCAAGGATTTCAACGTAACAATCACTTCCCGGACTTCCTCAAGACCTTCGTCATCCAGCCACATTAGGGGTTCATCCATCACTACCACCAGTGGGTCCCAGAGCATGGCCTTAGCTATTGCTGCTCTCCTTAGTTGGCCTCCGGACAGCTCAAAAAACTTTCTCTTTAGCAGGTCATCCAGCTTAAATATGCTTACGACTTTCTTAAACAACCTCTCACCCTTGGCAAAGCCGTGTATGGCGATAGAGCTATAGTAGAGGTCTGCCCTCACCGAGTGCTCAATAAAGTGAGTATACGCGTTTTGGTTAACAACCTGTATTAACCCTCTAAGTTCGTCTATGCTAAGCTCGCTTAGGCTTCTTCCACAGATCATTATGGTGCCTCTTGCTTCGCCTCCGTAGATAAGCTCACCTATACCGGTTATTGAGCGAAGGAGGGTTGTCTTACCCGAGCCGCTCGCCCCTATTATGAGGACGACTTCCCCAAGATCTGCGACTAGGTTAACTCCACGTAAAACCCAGTCTGGTGAGGATGGATAGCGAAACCAGAGGTCTTTCGCTATTAGAACACTCGTCTTTATAGGCTTAACAGCGGTTTGAGGCAATTTAGAGCCCTTAGTGCTGATACAACTACACTGTCTTCCGCATCTCGGCACCTAATGCTTTAGACACTACTCTAGAGACCTCTAGGGCTAAGACACCCACATAGCTAGCTGCTACTAGGTTAAAGACGGCGATATGTGGAATTAGGGCTATAGTTGCCGTGTACGCCTTCTCGAAAGTCCAGCCGTATGCCATTACCATCCAGTGTGGTGCTATTAAGTAGTTTAATAAAGACATTGTGGTCACTCTTCCCAGTATCCCGAAAGCTATGACTAGCGGGTACATCCTTCTACACTCTCTCCTTAAGCAGAATTGCCTGTAGCTAAGAGCTATAGGTATTAGTGTCGATAGTTCAGCTGTCACCTTCATTCCAGCACCTATGAAGTCCGCCCCAAGCACCTGAAGTCCAACGTAGACAACGGGCTGGACAGCTAGTAGAGCCCTCAGCGAATAGAGTGCTAAAACCGCAAGCGGGATCCCCATTCCGTCGAACTTAAGGAATGGTGCTGGCGGATATGGAAACTTAAAAAGAAACAGCACGAGCGAGAGAGCCGTTAAAGCAGCACTTGTAGTGAGTCTTAGGAGGCTCCCTAACCCCACCGACGGCCCAGATCTTTCAGTGCTCATTTCAGGCTCCATCATTTAAGTACCGGGGTCTGAAATTAAGCAAAACGGAAGCTCTTGCTCCCGTATCTGTGGGGGTTTATAAGCAGTTCTTCATCGAGACTTTGATCTGTGGGGCTCTAGTGAGTAACTTGAGAGACTAACCTCCGGAAGCTCTTTGTTACCTGCTCAGAAACCTCTTTGAGTTCCATCGATTTAACTTCCGAGATCCTCTTTAGTAGTGCGTCAAGTAGCTCGGGACCCAAGGTTAGGCCCCTATAGCTGTATGGACCGTCTGATTCAGTGAGAACGAACTCTATAGGAGTTCTCTCTAGTACAACCTCGTGCTTTTTCTGTATCAAGAGGGCTGGGTTTATCCCGATAAAGTAGCCTTCATCGATTACCTCTTGGATTAGCTCAAGCGGGCCCGTGTACCAGTGGAAAACAGCTGCGGGTGCTCTGTACTTCTTCAGCAAGGTTAAAGCGTCTCTCCACGCCCCAGCAGCATGAACACTCAAACCAAGACCGTAGTCTCGAGCGGTTTTCAGAAGCCCCTCGAATACTCTGACTTGCAGATCGAGTGTCTCGGGGTGAAAAGTTCTGTCAAGTCCTACTTCACCTAAAAACAGGAGATTGTTTTCAGTTACTAGCTTTTCGATGGACTCAAGGGCGTAACCCGTATCGAGCTGACTCACGTTCCAAGGGTGAACTCCTATAGCGGGAATAACGAACTCGCACTTCTTACTTATCTCTATAGTCATCGTACTAGAGGAGATATCATCCGAAACAGCGAGCATTAAGTATTTCCCATCGCAATACTTCATCCAGTCCTCACCGTATTCGTGTAGGTGTATGTGGGAGTCTACTAGAGTATCCAGTGCAAGCCACCAAAATATCAAGACCCTCGAAAAACATAATAGCTAAACCATGGGTGCAGCATTGGTTATGTGAGCAGGGTCCCACCTTTCTATACAATATAGGAATTCTTAACGAGTTTCAGCCTTACATGAGGTAGCAGTACTTAAATGTTACTTTAATTTGACTCTTTTGTATGCAGTCTAGGAGCTGAAATGCTGGGGTACGTAGCGATCACTATAGCATCGGTGATGTGGAGTTTAAATCCGGCTGTAGTCTCAAGGTTTAAGGTGTTCATAAGGCCTGTTACCTATACTGCCATGCGAGCAGTAACAGCCTTATTGTTTCTAGCACCTATGGTTACTCTAGGTGGCATCGACCTGCGGAATGATTCTACGCACGCTTTGGTAGTAATTGTGTTGTCCGCTATTATAGGACCCGGCTTAGGTGACGCTCTGTACACTAGGTCTATACAGCTTATCGGCGGCTCTCTTGCCGTTTTAATTAGCTATACGTATATTTTCGTTGCTCAAGCTGTAGCCACTATAACGATCGGGGAATCACTCAAGTATACTGTATTCATAGGCTCGACCATGGCGTTTACCGGTATAGCTGTAGCCGTACTAAAGAGTGAAGACACCATCAAGCTCGACCTCAGAGGTCTAGTTTATGCGGTAGCTGCGGCATTACTGTGGGGAATAGCGACAGTTATGATAAAGATGGCTCTCACATATGCGGATACCCTATCTCTAACGTTCGTCCGGCTTTTAGTGATAGCTACCACCTTTCTCCCAGTAGGGCTCGCAATAGAGGGCCCGCCCCCTAAGGCGCACTTACGCCCTTTACTTATAGCTTCATCAATAACCGGCGTCCTTGGGTGGGGGGTCGGAATGTACCTTTTTGTTTACTCAATCCTAGCTATCGGGGTTTCTGCTACAGCAATAGCAACAGCTCTAACTCCAGTTCTATCACAAATATCGACTAAACTCCTAGCTGGGGAGCACCCGGGATTAAGGCAAGTATTAGGAGCACTTCTTATCTCTATAGGAATCGTTCTCTCAATGCTTCAATAGCATACAATGTTTCTAGGCCCAGCAGGTTCTCACCTGCGGACATCCCCCTACAGTGGAAATCGAGGACTTTAGTATAAGAGTCTAGCGCTTCCGAACAACTTGGTTTGTAAGTAATTTTAACTCGTGCTTCAAGCGATTGTGGTTCGTAGATCAGCACATACGCTAAGACTATCGTAGTACACAGGCGGTATTTTCAGTATAGAAGTTATTCGTATGTAAGCACCATGAAAACAGAGAGGTTAAGCTAAGACTACTGACATCTACTGAGAGAATAGAGAAGTTTAGGGGTTGGAGTAACTACGAGATAGCTGTGAAGGTAGTTGAAGACAAGGTCTACGTAGCAGTATACTTCAGGAGAGCGGTTAAACCGAGGAGAACTAGAACAATCATGACTATCGACGTTAACTTCGACAACGTTACACTAGCTGTTTTCGCACTAAGTGGGGAGTTGCTGAAGCTAAAGCGGTTCAAGACACCACTCAGAAAGATACTAACCCACAGGATATGGATCGAGA
>JAWBTQ010000020.1:0-21216 GCA_038841535.1 Sulfolobales archaeon
TCTCTTAGGTATTGCGCTAGCCTGTCTCGAGCTCCGTCCCTCTCGACCCATACCGTGAAGAGGTTGTAGACGTGCTTAACTCCAGGCTTTTCTGTCGGCAGCTTAATTTGGGGAACAGACGCTAGTTCCTCTACGTACACTCTAGCGAGCTTCCTCCTCTTCTCGTTCATCTCATCTAATCTCTTAAGTTGCGAGAGCCCTAAAGCTGCCTGCACGTCCGTAATCCTCATGTTCCAACCTAGCTCTACGTGGTAATAACGAGACTTCTGACCGTGGTTTCTGAGTAGCCTCACTTGCTCCGCAACTCCGTCTAAGTCTGTGGCTACAGCGCCTCCCTCACCCGTAGTTATACTTTTAGTTGGGTAGAAGCTGAACGCCGCAGCGTGACCTAAGCCACCTACTTTCCTACCTTTGAACTCCGCCCCCAAGGCCTGAGCACAGTCCTCTAAGACGTGAACCTGCCTCTCACTAGCTATCTCAGCTATCTGGTCCATATCTGCTGGATGACCGTATAGATGTACTGGCACTACTGCCTTAGTAGTACCACTTATAGCTTCACGTAGCTGGTCTGGGTCTAGAGTGTAGGTCTCTAACTCGATGTCAACTAGCACAGGTATAGCACCAGCAAGTAAGGCGGTAGAAGCTGTAGCAAAGAAAGTGAAGTCGGGAACTACGACCTCGTCTCCCTGACCTACTCCTAGAGCCTTAAGAGAGAGGTAAAGGGCTGCGGTACCGTTAGAAACAGTAGCAACGTGCTTAACCCCTAGATAACTGGCTAACTGCTTTTCGAATTCCTCTCCCACCCGCCCGAAGGCTAGCATGCCAGACCGTAGAACACTTACGACGGCTTCTATATCGCTCTCAGTAATGAGAGGTGAACTGACTTTCATCACTTTCTGTTCACCGATGAGTGCTGTGACATAAAGTAAAAAGCTTGCTAGCGACTACCTAGAGATCTTTAAGTTATTTTACGCTGTCCTAAAGTACGCAGTGTTTTTTATAATGGCTGCTCAAACTTCTATAGTAGTGGGAAGTGTGCTAGCTAAGCTAGCTAATAGACTGCTTCAGAGTCCACTTAAGCTGATGGTTAGGCCTCTGTACAGGCTCTACGAGAACATGCTGTGGGATCAGGTAAAGTCAGGCCCGCTGCCAAGGCACGTCGCTATAATACCTGATGGCAATAGGAGGTGGGCTAGAGAGCTCGGTATGAGCCCAATCCAGGGGCACGAGTACGGCTATAGAAAGATTAAGGAGGTCCTAGATATTCTGTGGAGGCTTGGAGTCAAGATCGTAACGGTTTACGCGATGTCATCTGAGAACTGCGTCAAGAGAGACCCGGTAGAGAGAGACCACCTCTTCAGCTTGATCGAGAGAGCTATTAGTGAGCTGGAGAGTAGTGGTGAACTGAGTGCGAGGAGAGTGAGAGTTAAAGTTTTCGGTAGATTAGACCTAATCCCAGAGTCTCTGGTCTCAAAGATACGCGAGGTAGAAGCTAGGACGGAGCGCTTCGATGGTGGGATACTTAACGTAGCCCTATGCTACGGCGGCCGCGAGGAGATATTGAGGGCTGTCAGAGAGTTAGCTAAAGACGCTGTGTCTGGGAGGATCTCTCTTGACGGTATAGACGAGAAGACCTTTATGTCCTATCTCTACACGTCATACCTAGGAGAGCTTGGCGACCCGGACTTAGTCATAAGAACCTCTGGTGAAGTTCGTGTGAGTAACTTCCTTCTGTGGCAGATAGCGTACAGTGAGCTCTACTTCTGCGAAGTGTACTGGCCTGAGTTCAGGACTATAGATCTACTGAGGGCGATAAGGGACTACCAGAGGCGGGAAAGGAGGTTCGGAGCTTAAGGGACCCGACCCAGTTTAGGAGCTGCTACCTCTTCTCCCCTATGCGCAGTGAGCTAGGGGCTCGATGGTCTTGGAGTACTTAAGGGCAGACCTATGTCTCTACTACCGGCTGTCTTGCCGTAGTTGAAGCGGCTCTATTGCTGGCTATAGGTTTACTTCTATTAGAACCCCCTCAACTACGTCCTTGTATCTATTCCTTATTGTTACCTCCGAGATCTCGGTGTCTCTGGATATAGCTGACTGAGTTTTTCTGATGTCTAAGAGTATCGAGGCAACATAGAGAGATGCTACAGCTACTCCCTGAGGACCCTTGCTCAGCAAGCTGCCGGACACTCTACCGGACTCTACTATCTTCATAGCGAGAGTAGCGACTTGACTTGGAAGCCCTGCTTTTTGAGCGTATGTTAGTACGAGCGTTCTGGGGTCGTACGACCTAGACTTAGCTATCCCGAGGTCCCTACGGATCTTCATTAACGCGTCCCATAAGTCACCCAGGGTTACACCACAATAGTTTACAACATCCTTCGTGTTTATCGGTATGTTCAGGTTCTCAGCCGCACATATTATGGATGCAGCTACGAAAGCACCGAGCCTCTTTCGACCCAGTATACCGCTCTTCACCAGCTTTCTGAGGATGAGCCCCACCTCTTCCTTAAGCCTTGCGGAGCTCGGTGTAGAGAGCTTGTTAATTATTTCGTTAGAGAGTTTTAGTGCTCTAGATAGCTTTCTATCGTCACTAGTTATGACTCTACTCATGTTGTTTAACTCAGCAAGTCTCTTACCCACCCACGAGCTTCCGTCTATCTCCGTATGTAAGCCCATGTCGTGAACCTTTAGAGTATTCGGAATCTCACCACGCTCTCTATTGCTTGAAGGAGTGAAGGACCTCCACTCCTTACCCATGTCGACGAGCTTATCCTCGATTACCTCACCGGTTTCAGTACATATGTACTCACCTCTAAACTCGTCAAAAACTATCATGTCCTCTCGGCAGCTCACGCACATCACCTAACGAAGAGCTCTTCGTAGGCGCTAACCGTCACGTCTAGCTTGATCGGCTTAACTACGGCATAGGGAGACCTTACCGGACCTATCACGTCAACCAGAACTCCGATGACCTCACCCCTGGAGTTGAGTACTTTCGAACCCAGCCTAGGCGGCTTCGAAGAGCTCAACCTAATTATGAGTTTTCCGGAGGAAGTCGTATGGAGGATGTAACCTAAGCGCTTCAAGCGTTCACCGTTGGATAATAGCTTTCAGTAAAGTATAAACCAATACTACTGTAACACTCTATTCGCATTAGTGAGTATTACCCTACGTAAGAGTAAAACCAGCAGGATACCCCAAGAGTATTACTGCCCAATAGATTAATTTCTGGTATTACCCAGGAATACCGAGAAGTAAATAATGAAAATCATCGACCGAACTGTTTCATTATGACTTTATAGTGTTCGTTTGTTGTGAGTGTGCTCATTCTTTTGTCTTTAGGTTTCTTGATGGATGTGTTCGTGGATGTAGTTAAAGCATATCCCCGAGTCCCGCGCTCTACGTAGCTGGCGTAATGCTCTAGAGACTCTGCTAGGGCTAGACCCTCTAGTAGGAGGGAGTTTAACTCAGACCTCCCCGCCCAGAGGAACCTTCACCCATCAGACCAGGAAGGAGGTAAGGGAAAGTCTCGAATAAGTGAATCAGTATCTCCACGCAAAGAACTGTGGTGTAAAGCTGAGCTCTCTAAGAGTGCGCATCTTCGCGGTCAAGGTCGGTTGAGGTAGCGTGTGTAGTGGGATTAAGATGGTAATGCTTTAAGTTCCTTAAGCTTTCTAAAGATCGCTAAAGTTAGAGCGAGTATTAATGCGAACGCAGCAATAGAAGAGGCTAGGAGAACTATTGGTATAGTGGGTGAGGGTTCCTGCGCTACTCCTTTTTCATCGTACAGTCTTATGCTCGTGAGGTTGAGGAAGTTTAGTTTAGATAGTTCAACCCTCATAGTGACGTCAGCACTACTCTCCATCTCACCGGATATAGACGCACTTAAGCTTACTAAGATACCGGTCTGGCAGTCGTAGATCATCTCAGCACGAGGAGTGACCATCTTGTACTTAACGCCCCTTCCGACAGTAATGTTACCTACTTTCACCTCCTGGCAGACCTCTCCTGAGGTGTCTTCAACTATCTTATACCACCTTGCTACAGTGTTTAAAAACAGTGGGATAGAGTCCTTGCGCAACACTACATTCACGGTCACACCCTCAGATGGGGGTACATAGAGGAGGTCGACGAAGTACTTAGTTAGGTTTGCGATAAAGAGTGGTGCTAGAACGTGGAGAAAAACTAGGTCACTGGAGGTGAGGGAATATGTTACGTTACCTGCTAGAGCACTAGCTATATAGTGTGTTCTATTCAGTTTCTCGATAACTATGTGTAGGGTATATGTACTTAGCGCCACTCCACTAGCACCAGAAGCAGAAACACCAACTCTATAGTACACATCGTAAGCCATGTAGATCGTGTCACCTTTAAACTTGTCGAGAACGTCCCATGCGCAACTTACGACGGGCAAGACAGTTAAAGACGCGAGCACTAGTGCCACTACCCAGGGAAACCTCAATTTATTTACCCAGCTCGTTATTTACTCGGTAAAATAAGTAGTATGATGAAGCACGAGCGGGATGAGCCGTGATTAGTAGCAAACCGACTGAGCCTTTCTTAGACCACGACCATGTCGAGGATTTAAGTGGGCGGATATACGTTACGGTTGGTAATGTACACCCCCCGGGGGCCGTCATTGCCTACCTCAAGTACGTACCTACTCACCGCAGGACTTACTGGTGTCGCGGGTCTAAGTGCTACGAGAGGGTATTGAAGAAGTACGGCGCGGATTTCGTTCTGAGTGTAGCTAGAGATTACCAAGAAGAGATATACGACCCTTCTATTGGTGTGACAGTACCTGTCGTTAGATTTAGGAATATCGCGTCAGTTTACAGACCCCGCGAGAGGCTCCAAGAGGTCTTGAGGAACGCGAGGGACTCCGTAGAAGTCGACGCAGTTATAGCTTACGAGAGATTGAGGGCGTGTTCGAGTGTGAACTCGGGGAGTATTGGGGTTGATGGATCTGTTGCTGTTGGGATACAGAATCCTCAGATATCGGATGTTGACCTAGTTGTTTACGGGTGTAGAGGATCTCTTGATGTAGTGGAGTCCGTTCACAGCTCTTTTGAAACTGTACCCAAGGAAGTTGAGGCAGAAAGACTCGTTAAGATGTCTGAGACGTACCGACTCCCTCTAGAGGTAGTAAGGGCTATCTCGGCTCCCTACAAGAGGTTGTACATGCGTGAGAGAAAACGAGAAGTTAACTTGCTGTTCTCTGACGACAGGTGTGGCAGGTACGGTGAGAGTGTTCTGATTCCGACCGCACTAGTAGAAGCGGAAGTTCTCGTTGAGTCATTCGACTGTCACTCACTGTTTTACCCAGGGATAGCTAGAGTGAGTAGAGTTCTAGACTTAAGAATCCTCGGGTCTCTAAGAGAGTCTAGCATTAGTACATACAGTGGGGTAAGCAAGATAGTTACATACGAATCCATTTACTCCTACCCTCTTTACAGGGGTGGGGAGATCAGAGTTAGGGGAGTTTTGAGTATAGAAAAACCCACTGATGAGCTAGTTATCACTGTCGGGACTAGGGAGATACATAGCTACGCTATTCCGAGGAGAGTCAGTGTTTGAGTGAGAACCTCAACAACTTAACTAAAGAGAGTAGAGCTACCAATAAAGCCAGAAGCGACGCTATTAAGGCTGTATAGGCAGTACTAGCTAACCTACCCAAGTCAACAGATGCTCTATCACAGCACGTCCTCAACTCCTCAACATCCCCCTCAACTTTCTCGAGTCTCCTAACAGCGCTCTCAATATCGAACCTGAAGATCTGGCCCTCAACCTGAGCTACTCTATGGCTTATGTTATCTATGACTCGGCTTAGGTCTACCACGGAAGAGCTGGCCTTAGCTAAGCCCGAAGAGAGCTCCTCTACGGTGAGGCTAAGCTTACTCAATACTTGCCTCATTTCGTCGGACTTCTCTTGCTCAACCCTGAGGGAATCTCTTAGCTCGTTGACAACTCTCTGCAACTCTGCTACTAAGCTAGCTAACGGCTTCATCGGGTCTACTGAGATGACGTTCAGGGATTCATTGCTTTTAGTACAAGTACCAGCGTAGCATGCTTGGATCTCGATAAACACTACCCCCATGCTTGGGTAATCAGTTACTTCAATAGCTAGTATAGCTACGTTTTCCTCGTAGGATACGTTTATGACCCTCAAGACCGGGTAGCCGGGGTAGACTTGCCTAAGTGAGACGTCGAAGCCTTCGTGAGGTAGCAGCACTTCGATAGTGCCTCTATCATTAACTACGTAATAGCTCTTCACGTTAACTTTTAAGGTGACTTTCGGTTCCTCAACTCTCTCAACTATTAGCTTGGGTGGACTTAACGTTACTGTTGTGGAGAGGTAGACCCCCGGAATAGATAGGTCTTCCGCTACTAAGTAGAGGCTTCTTGCCTCACTCACATATGGAGCTACGATCTTAGTGCGGAGTGTGCCCCTGAGGTTAGTGCTGTCTAGTAAGAGGGTGTTTCCAGCAATATAGATTACGACGAGATCTCCTAATCCAAGCCCAGAGATCGATATGTCGTATAGCTGTCCTGAAGTCATGTTGTTAACTAAACTCATCGCGGGATTTATAAAGACCAACCCCTCACCATAAGACCTTCCATCACTCGAGAGTACGGCAACGGTGTTTCCACTTATGTGAGTGAGTGGAACTGTAATAGCAACCCCCCCTGTTGCGTACGCACCTGAGTACACTCTCACGCCCGAGATGTAAACGTCAACATAGCTACCTGGAGTGACTCCAGCAACTACCTTCACCTTATCGCCCGGTTGAGCACTAACGGGTGAAACCGATGTAGGAACAGGCCTTACTAAGATATCTGAAGCTCTAGCTGTAGCTAGGTACGCCCTAACTCTTCCATACCCAGACCCAGGTTGATCTAGAGGAGTAGCAGTCGCAGTCAAAGTGTCGTATACAGCTTCAACTAGCTTGATGCCACTAAAGCCCTTGCTTCTTAATTCATTAGCTGCTAGTGCGGCAACACCTGCCACTAGAGGTGTTGAAGCACTAGTTCCACTACCTATAGCCAGGAGACCACCAGGGTATGCTCCAGGCACTTCCACTCCAGGTGCTACAATGTCAGGCTTCACGTACTTCCTCGGATACTGCCCCTTGAAAGGCCAGCTAGTTGGTGGTGAAGGCCACTCGACCTCCTCGTAGCTACTGAAGTAAGCTACTTGGTCGTTAAAGTCTGTTGCCCCAACACCTATAACACCCCAAACGTTACCGGGGTTGGAGCTACTGTACGGTCCTCCGTTCCCTATAGCAGCTACTACCACTACTCCAGCATCGAGGAGTTTTTCTATTGCCGGAAGGAATAGGTTGCTGTAGTTACCAAGAGCACCCAGGCTCATTGAAACAACGAGGGGTCTAGGTACGTCTACGTACCTCTTGTAGCAGTCGTATGGTCTGAGAACCCACTCCAGTCCAGCTAGTACTTGCGCGAACGTGCCGTAACCACCGGGAAGCACGCTGGCAACCATGAGTTTAGCACTAGGTATCACACCGAAGATGTATGTAGAAGTATCTCCACCAACTAATATACTGCTAACCCACGTTCCGTGGCCGTCGGTATCTCGAGGTGTTGAGCAAACGGGTCTACCCCTCCTATCAAACTCGATCCAGCCACCGGGATACGAAGGATCTAGAGGGTTTACAGTAACAAGCTTGTTTAGCAATAGGGGGTGCTCTGGGTCTACCCCCGTGTCTAGTACTGCCACAATAACGTCACTACCCGCCACTCCAAGGTAGTTCCAGACTATGTCTGCCCCGACTCTACTGATAGCCCATGACCACGCAGTAACATACTCACTACTCTGGCTCCCGAGCTTACTTAAGCCACCTATGACTCGCAAGTTCATCTCAGCCTTAGCTACCTCGAGGTTCGGAAAGACGGAGCCTCTGCTTACAGCCATAACGTACTTAGGGCACTCGACAAGTGCGATATTGAATATGCTGTACAACCTCAGCATTCTGCATCCACGTGTGGACAGGTCGTCTAGTAGTGACGGGTCTTTCCCGAAGTCGACTAGGTATTCCCCGCTACTGGTATCTACTATTGATGAAGCTATTGATACTAGTTGGATGGAGAGGAGTAGATAGAGTACGGCCAATAAGTATAGCTTAGTTGCCACAGTCTTCAATATCTCACCAACTGTTTTTCGCTTTACTTATAAAAGGTGAGGCTACTCACTTACCTAGCCTCGTTTAAGGCATTTAATAGAACTTAGTTTTATACAGCATGACTGAATTTTTATACCCTTCGATAGAGAGTTAATACGGTGAGTAAATGAAAGAAGAAGTCTGCTACGAGCTTTACGGAGAGCATATATCTCTTAAAGAACTCGGAATATCTGTGCTTGTGTCTACCTCTTTCGCTATGCTGTTTTTCTCCGCAGCTCCCGCAGTATCCGGGGTTCTAGGGGTTCAGCCAGCAGGTATATCGATTACTCTTGGAGCTTTAGGTGCTACAATAGGTTTCGCTATTTCAGTGTTGATCTCTAAAGTCAAGAGAGTAGTCGTGGAGGTGTGAGTGTGGATCCACTATCACTTTTAATGGTGCTGGTTCTCTCGGCAGTCTCCACGCTTCTATACATATTCGTTGGGATACTTCCTGGAACCGACGAGACAGCTACTATGGCTCCAATAGCTTTAACCCTTCTACTAGCGGGTCTAGACCCGCTTCTAGTGCTAGTGTGGTTTATAGCGAGTATCGCCGCGTTTAAGATGGCTGACAGCATTCCAGTAGCTCTAGCCGGCATCCCGGGTGGCGTTATGGCAGTACCGCAGGTTCCAGACGCAATTGTTGCTAAAGAGCAAGGTCTCGCCGACACCATACTGAGGAAGGGCATAGCTGCCAGCATAGTTGGTCAAGTAGTAGCTCTAGCAGTAACCCTCTCGATCTCGTACTACCTCATGCCGGCCGGTGACTGGCTGAGGACTGCGGACGTAGTACTCGGAGTTAAGGTAGCTAGATGGTTCTGGTTAGTGCTTGCCGGTCTCGTAGTTCTCGCACTAACTTCTCGAAGTCGTTACGTAGCGCTTATTTCCATACCATCGTTCGCACTCCTTATTCAGGGCTTGAGGGGGGTGTACGGGAGAACCATATTCGTGAGCTTCTTTCTGGGAATAACTATAGGTCCAATGCTCTTTGAGCTCCTCTCCATGCTTCACAAGGACTTGAGGCAGGCATATGCCCGCAGGGGTATGAAGGAGGTGAGATTAGTGAGAATAGGGAAGATAAGCCTCAACCCCCTCAAGATACTAAGTAAAGACGAGCTCATCCACTGCTCTGCGTGGTCAGCAGTAACGTCTATTCTAGCGACGGTTATGTCGCCAGTAGGACTAACTATCCTCATAGGTGACTTGCTCAGGGAAAGCAGTAAAGATAAAACGAGGGGTGCGGTACTAGCTTACACTGTCCGAGACGCCATCAAGAACGCCACGTACATAGGTGGAACCCTCATCCCCTTACTCGTTATAGGAGAACCTACAGGACCCATGGCGGCAGGACCAGCCGCTCCGTTCTTTCAGAAGCTAGACTCGATCGGGATGTCACCACGGGACTACATAGTTAGTAGATATGATTACCCAACAGTGGTACTCATGCTCTTCATAGCGACAGCTGTGTCGTTTTTCATAGCTTACCCTGTCTTAGTCAAGTACTCGAGGAAGCTGACGTTGGCGGTATTTAGGAGAGTTCCTGCTGAAGCTCTCTACGGATTATTTATAGCTATAGTGATAATGCTGTCCTACTATGACGCTAAACTAGCTGGAGTATTCGGTACACTAGTAGTGAGCATGGTCTCGGGGGCACTGTGGAAGCTTGGGGTATCTCTAGGTGTGCTATTTATGACGCTTGTGGCTGCCCCCACCTTAGTTGGGTTACTCACAGCATTACCACTATGAACGCTGGATGCGCTGATGCTACAGAAGTAGGTTACGCGCCTTAGAGCTGAACTCATTTTGCGTTTGTTACCGATAAACTTCAAGACTAATGCTTGCTCTCAAAACTACAAAGAGTTCCTTTACTGTTCGAGGGATTTAGTTCTCGTACTGATTTGTGTAAGTTCCCTCAATGCTCCTGCTACCGGCAACCCTGCTCACTAAGAAAACAGTAGAAAACAAAAGCCAAGTAACAAGAAAACGCGGACAGTCTCAAGGAGTGCTAGTTCTGCGAGGCTAGGCAATCACTATGCTTCAAGGTTCTCTATTATTTCCTTTACGAGTTTCTCCCTCAACTCCTGCTTCTTGATTTCGGGGAGTAGGAGTATTCTTGCTAAAACTCCCAGTAGGCGCTCTATGTTCTGAAGTCTACTGTCTAAGCTCTTAATAGTGTTAGCTAAGTCAGATAAGTGTCCATCGAAGTGCGACATCATGTGAACTGCGCTGGCAAGCATTGACGCTACATCAGTCGCCTCCTCCTGAACTCCCAAGTGTTCACCGTGTTCATGTGAGTGTACTTCCTCCTCGCTGTGAATTTCCTGTACTAACTTGTTTACGTCTTCCTCGCTCTTCGGGATGCTCATCCTAACAGATTTTTTCTCGGACAGAGTCCCACCGATTAATTCTGCGATGGCGGAGTATATAGCTACAACTAGAGCCTCATCCGTAGCGTAATAAACTCCTATCTCTACCTAGATATAATTCCAACAACCTAGACTTAAGCGACAGAAGGTTTATTACTATGTTCAAGCCGTCTCGAAGTCGAATTAAGGCAGAGTATTGAAAAATGTTTATATAAAGTTATTTAATATTAAGTGGGTTGCTAGCTTGAGTGAAAAGGATCTTCCGACTTTAGACGAAATACACAAGTACTCGACTAAGAGCAAGTTGCTGGAGGATCCATACGTAAAAAAAGTTTGGGACCTTTCCGGAGATCCGGACCTCTTCAGTAAGTCCCCTGATTACCTGGCTAAGCTGAGGCGCGACCTTTTAAGAGAATCACTGCGGTTTTTTATTAGAAAAAGCAGGTTTTATGCTGATTTAATGGAGAGACTTGAGGTGGATCCCGGGGCAGCTGAAGTAGAGGACTTAGTCAAGCTAGCTGTTCCCTCAGAACTACTCAGAGGTGAGGGATACAGGAGGCTGCTAATAGAGGACGTACTCGAAGAACCTGGTCACGTGTTCTCGTCTAGTGGGACTAGCTCCTCTATCCCCGTGAGAGTCTATAGAACATACCTTGAGCTAGCGATGATGGTTAAAGCCAACACACGGCTTTTTGAGTATGTATATGGAGGCACACTCAAAGAGGGTAGAGGCATTGCCCTGTTTCTAGCAGCTAAAGAACTCCGTAATCAGCTAAACTTTGTAGCCTTTGTAGACCTCGCACTGCAGGGAAAGAAGATACCACTAGTATATGGAATGGACTTAGTAGTTGGGACAGGAGAGGGAGGGTCTAAGTGGACTAAACTAGTGCCAAACAAGAACAGGGTACTGGAGTTCCTTAAAAGTAAGGAAGAACCTAAGCTATTCTTCACGGCTCCAGCAGGCGTGTACTTACTATCAAAGCAGATGATTGAGATGAACTCACTTAAGAGAGTGATATATAGGCTTGCTACAGGAGCACCACCAGTAGACCTTGGTCGGGGTGGGGTCGTAGTAACCGGTGGGGGATCGAAGGGAATGGACGTACCTCCCTATGCCGATATAGTAAGCTACTCTAGGAAGGTGTTTAAGGCTAGAAACGAGAGAGGTGATCTAGTCGACGCCCCATTTATGGACGTTCTCGGCATGACCGAGACTCTCACTGCCTTAATAGACAAATACGGAGTTATGAACAAAGTACCTCACCCACTACAAGAGGTCTTCATCGTCGACCCAAAGACCTATAAGATAGTTAATGAGCCTGGTAAGGAAGGAATCCTAGGGATATACGATCCCCTCGCAGTATCATGGCTCGAGGTGTTCCTGCCCGGAGACATCGTCAAGTTCTATGAGTCCGGCAGATACTATGGAAGGGAGCTCGTTTACGTTAGGAGGCTGACGAAAGAGGAAGGATGGGACCTTCAGAGAGCCTGCGGAGGTACTATAGAGGAGATGATGAGGAGGGGAAGCTCATAGCTCTCTCCATTCAACGCCGTTAATGGAGTGTAGCCTATGCCGATGATAGCGGCACTAGAACCCAGCGAGGAGTCTCTCAAGTCTCTCCTAGCTACTAGTAGGGAGGTTGTTCAGGAGCTACTAGAGCTCGGATTCGATAGGAGGGCTAGAGTGCTTCACAGTGTGGGTAATTTGTGGAGAGAAAAGCTCGAGTCTGGTGAACTCGATGAGTTAGTTAAAGAACTTACTAAGTCGACTGGGTATAGCGTTAAAAACGTAGAGCTAGACCTCTACTTCGTCTCCGAGGTGCTTAACGAGGTGTCTCTCAGGGGGCTCTTCGAGGGCAGTCTAGTAGGCGGCTACAGGAGTATCGACTCACCAGTCGAAGTCGCTCCCGGGGAATTTGTTTGGAACAGACCCATGGGAACGGTCTTCATCATCGCATCAGGCAACAGCATGGTGCCACCAGTTCTAGCTGCTTCAACATCTATTCTAGCTGGAAATCTAACGATCCTCAGACCGTCGCAAAGCAACCTCGTGGCTGTAGGCAAGGTCTTTGAGCTACTTTCAGAGCTCGCCTCAACTGGGTCCTTTGAAGCGAGTGTGCTGAGTAGGGCTGCACAAGTTCTCTACATGAGCCACGATAGTCCGGCCTTAAGGTACCTACTCGAAGAGGCACCACTGTCAGTAGTAAACTACTGGGGAGGAGAGCCTGGAAGGTCTAGAGTTCTATCGATGACTGTGAGAAACCCGCATAGGCCGAGAGTAGTAATTAACGGACCCTTAACTGGGGTAGCTATAGTAGACGAGGAGAGTGCTGACTCGGAAACCGCTAGGAGGCTGGCTAGAGACGTAGTTCTGTACGACCAGCAGCTGTGTAGTTCTCCAACGTTCTTGCTGTTCGTAGGGTCGCGCGAGCTCCTCTTAGACTTCACTAAAAGACTGGCTAAAGCGCTCGATGAAGTAGGAAGTAGGTTCCCCATCGAACTCAGTGAGGGCTCTTTCTACAGGCTTCACACTTTTAGAAAGTCCTTAGAGCTCAAGGGAGTTGATGTGTTTTACTCTAGGTCTGCCCACAATCCTTGGACCCTAGTAGTGCGCAAGTTAAATGATGTCGGAGCCTTTACTACAGAATGGGGGACTTACAGTAGGAGGGTCTTAGAGGTAATTCAAGTAGAGAGCCTCGAGGGTCTTAGCAGGGGCTTAGAGTACGTCTTGAATAAGCTTAGAAAGATGGGTGTCGACGGAGTTCAAACAGCTTCATGCTCTGTGAGTAAGGACAGACTCTCAAGCATTTTAGGTATTCTAAGCAAGTACGGGGTATACAGAGTCGTACCTGCTGGTGAGTCCTTCTTGAGGACTCCTGCCGAGCCATACGACGGTGAATTCATAGCGAAGTACTACACGTACACCGTGTACATAAGAGTGAAGGATAAGCTAGGAGAATTGGTTGCTAGAGGTGCTGGAATACCTTGAGAGTACTGGTAACGGGGGCATCCGGGTTTCTAGGGTCTTACGTCGTTAGAGCTCTCGTAGAGCGCGGCTACAGTGTTGTCGGAACCTACAGGACTCCGGGAAAAGATAGGAGAGTTCTTGAGCTTGGAGCGAGAGCCGTTATGATGGACCTGCTGAACCCTGAAACCATCAAGTCCGCAGTAAGGAATGTGGACGCTGTTATCCATTTAGCAGCGTACTACACCTTCGTAGGTAAGAAGGAGCTCTACTGGAAAATAAACGTCGAGGGAACGAGAACTCTAGCTGAAGTAGCTCTAGACTCCGGAGTTCGGAGGTTTATATACTGCAGTAGCACAGAAGCTATAGGCCCCGTCGATAATCCGCCAGCAGATGAAACAACACAACCTAATCCTCAGTTCGAGTATGGAAAGTCGAAGCTAGAAGCAGAGCGAGTGCTGGGCTTGCTTGGACGGAAGGGGTTGGAGTTCACTATTGTTAGACCCAGTGGACTCTACGGTCCAGGAAACCTCGAGGACGTTTCGTACTGGTTTATAGTTAGCTTCTCAAGAGGGGGGATCTACTCGAAGTTCATGGTTGGAGATGGTCAAACACTCGTTCAGTTTGCTCACGCTCTCGATGCTGCTAGAGCCTTCGTACTGGCACTCGAGAAGTCGAGCGTATCAGTTGGGCAGACCTACATAGTTTCTGAAGATAGAGCGTATACTTACGCGGAAGTCTATAGAATACTTGGAGAACTAGTTGGGAGAAACCCGCCGAGGTACTCTCTTCCACCAAAGCTAGCTAAAGTGCTTCTCACGTTCACTGAGCTATACGATACTGCTAGACGTGGAGAGAACCTGCTCTATAGGAGGGCCATCGTTGACGCAGTAACTAAGCACAGAGCTTACAGAATAGATAAAGCCAAGCGGGAGCTAGGGTACTACCCGGTATACGACCTAAGGACAGGATTGCGAGAGACTATCGACTGGTATAGGTCCGTAGGTGAGCTTCCGAAAGTGGGGCGGTAGGGATAATCCTCATAGCTAGTACTACTACAGTCATCGAATGACCTAGGGCTTCCTACTGAATTCAACTAATAGGCTTCAGTGCGATACTATGACGCTCTTCAATATCCGCTAACACTCTTCTGCTCGTAAATAGGAGCCCTAAGTACCCTATAAAGACCAAGACTATCCCAATACCGATTAGGGCAGTCGATAATCCCGCAACTAGCGACACTAGAGAGGATCTGAATAATTTACTCCTACTTATTTTAAAGGCATCTCGGATTACTGGGTAAGCTATTGCCACAGCTGCGAGTAGAGATACGTAGGACAGCAAGATGAATATACTGATTGCTTCCGGTGGAACTCTGCTCGCCAGTGAAGCCAGCTCGTTTATAAACTGAGTATAGGTGGTACTGAAGAGCGTGGTGGAGATAATTGAGAATGCCAGTGCTGCCCTCAATCTCAGCCTGTAGCTAGAGAATATTGTAGACAGACCTGATATTACCAAATACACGCCGATGAGGGTCAATACAAAGAAAGCACAGTACATATCCATGCTCTTAATAGGGAGCGCTGTGGACCCAAGCCCGAGTGCTACTAGCCCAGTCAGTACTCTAGCCGTCCCCGGTGTACGGTTGGAATATGCTACCCCGTGTGTATAAGTTAAGTAGAGTGCTGACCCAGCATAGAAGATTAGTCCGTAGAGTGCGTATAGTTCTACTGAGTACTTAGAGATGTACATGATGTTCTCTGAGTAGGGTCTAAACGGCTTTATGTCGTGATAGATAGGTGCGTCCATTAAGACATGTATAAACCACCCTACGATACCTCCCAAAACATAGGATCTAAGCGAGTCACAGTAGTTACACAGACCCAAGTCAGAAAGCAAGAGCTTAACGTAACCTCTAGCAAAGTACAATACGAAACCCACTAGAGCACCTAGAGCTACTGAAGCTACGAATGTGTGGGCGTATCCATGGAGATCGTCACCCGTCCTAGTAACTACTACAGCAATGGGCTCTACGTCAACGACAAAAACTGAGCAAATCAGGAGTGCTGCCCAGCAGACCTTTTTACGCAGGACATAACCTATTAGTAAGGCTGAGCCTAGGTGGTAAGTAGTAAAAGGCACTCATTTCCCTGCCAAAGACTATTTACAAGAGTTAATATATCGCCTCATCCCCCCCGGTCTACATTAATGATCGTTTTGCGAGAACAGAGATGCCTAAATAGCTATGCGTTAAACTTCGTAATGGTGTGGAGTCCTTGAATAGGGGAGGCAGTGGCTTAAGTCTAGCGGGTGCTGATACGAAAGCTGAGGCATCTGATACTCTGGGTAAGCGCAACATTGTTTTAGCTGTTTTACTGGCTTCTTACAGCCTAGTCTACTTTCATCGAACCATGTCCGGGGTTATGGAGGCTGAGATTGCTTCGATCTCGGTGAGGTATGGTTATGACCCAGCTCTCTATCTATCTCTCCTCTCGTCAGCCTACTTTTACGCTTACTCTCTATCGCAGTTCGTAGTTGGGTCCCTCATCGATTACTACGGAATTAAGAGAGTTGGCTCTATATTCCTATTTCTGCTGGCTCTTGGAACTCTACTCATGATGGTACCAGATTCTCTAGTCATGATACTAGGTAGAGTAGTAGTCGGATTTATGTCTGTCGCTGCGTTTCTCTCCTACCAAAGGTCTCTTTCTCTATATTACAGAACTGAGGAACAGGTAAGAGCTACGGCATTAGCTCTTGTTGCTGGAAACCTTACAGCAGCTATAGCGACGTACCCTCTGAGGCGCGCTCTTGACTCTATAGGATTAAATGGAACACTAACGCTACTAGCTGCGTTTACACTACTTCTCTCTGCGGTAGTATACTTAGCGTCAGCGGATACGAGATCCGGTGGGAGTCTCGGGGAGTACTCAGCTAAGACAAGGGGCAGTCTGCGTAAGGTAGTATCCGACAAGCACAGCTGGGGTGTTAGCTTAGGCGCTCTGGCTACCTACGGCACGGGTCTCTCCTTTCAATCTTCCTGGGGTCAGATACTTCTATCTAAGGCTTTCAGCCTAGACAAGGTTGAAGTCAGCTTCTATCTACTTATGCTGGCAACAGTGTTCATGGCTTCGTGCCCAATCGCTGGATACCTTAGTGATAAGGTAATCAAGAAGAGGAAGCCCTTCCTAGTAGCTTCCTCAGTGCTAATGGCTTTTTCTTGGTTGCTGCTACTAGCTTCATCGATTTCGAGGAGCATACTTCACCTCAGTGTTGCTCTGGTAAGTTTGGGAGTGTCCCTAGGTCCACACATAGTCATATCAGTTATGATTAGGGAGGCTCATGAACGCACTGTAGCAGCTACATCGGTCGCCTTTATGAATACTGTTCTATTCCTTGGAACAGCGTTTCTTAACAGCATACTGCCACAGCTAGATTACCGCACTGCTGTTGTAGTTAGTGCTGCTCTATCAGCTATTGGAGGAATACTGGTGCAGTTACTTACACGAGAGACATACACTTGAAACTGTTAATTGCTAGTGGAGCCATAAAGCAGTCTGCTATCCTAGGCAGTGGTTGCTGTTGTTTACTATCCAGAGTGTCTTAGTTTTTTCTGGACGCAGGCTCCCCTACTCCCATTCACTAGCCGTAGAGTCATCAAGAGAAGCATCAGTGTGCACCACAAGGCTAATCCCTCCAGCCCCTGCGGCGGCGGGGCTACAGAAAGCTTAGTACCAGCTCCCAATCAACCCAGGCAGCTAAACTACCTTAAAGCCTTCAACAAGAAAGCAGTCCACTTGAACATTTAGTTACAGTATTGTCTTCAGTAGGTCCTCATCACCCTGAAGGTTCTTTGACTAGAACTCTACCACACCAACTCCAGCCAGCTTTAGATAGTAACTCGAATACCTTGCTTACTGCCTCTATGACTCTAGCTCTCTCTACGCCCGGCACTCCAGCCCCTAAAACAAATACTTCCGTAGTGTTGTCTTGTATGGCTGTCTCAACGCTATCTCTATGTGGGTAGAGGTGCATGACTACCCCCCTACTATCAACGAGTATGGGGATGCCCTTAGGCAGGGTCTCACTTCCACCTCCTATAGGATTGAAGACTTCTCCTCCCTTGCTTAGCGTTAGAGTGTAGGGAGGCAGTGACTTACTCATGTCGTAGAGACCTATAGGGACTCCAGTATATGCTGAAGCTATGTTACCTGCGTCTACAACGGTGTTTATCTTGGGGAAAGACCCCCTCAAACACCTTCTCACTAAGGCTTCACTAGAGGGTCTAACCTTGGTTGGGTCTATGCCGATCCTCCAGAAGAAGTCTCTGTAAGCTCTAAACACGGCATAGCTCTTTACTGAGTCAAGAGTGTATTGAGAGCCTACGTACTCAATCAGCTCACTCAATTCTTTTTCAAACACTAGTTGCTTCGGCTCTGTAACCCAAACAACTGTGTATGAGACATAAACACCAAGAGGGATGAGGGACTTATCGACCTTCAGTAGTTCGTTCATCTCACCACAGTATCTCAAAGTATACACCGAGTAAGGTATTAACTAGCTCGAATAAATTGGAAATGAACTCCGAAATTCGCTAAAGCACTGTACAGTACTGAAACCTTTAAGAGCGTAGTTCACATATTAATATACAGAATGCTGCTGGAGTTAAGGAACGTCAGTGTGGCTCTAGGAGACCGCACCATAGTCTCAAACATCAACATTGGGGTAGACTCAAGAGAGCTCCACGTGCTTATAGGTCCAAACGGCTCGGGTAAGACATCACTGCTTAACGCCATAATGGGGATCAAGCCCTACGAGGTCGTTAGCGGTCAGGTGCTTTTCATGGATTCAGACGTAACTCGGGAGCCTCCATACCTGAAAGCTAAGAGAGGTATAGCCATCGCACACCAGCTTCCACCGGTTCTTAAGGGTATCGTAGCCGGAAAGTTTGCTGATGAGTTAGTGAGGAGATACGGTGTCATGAGGATTTACGTAGACACACTCCTAGAAACGCTAGAAGTCAGGTACTTGTTGGATAGGTATTTATTTGATAAGATGAGTGGTGGTGAGAGAAAGAGATTGGAGATGTTTTTAACGCTGCTCGTTAGACCTAAGGTAGCGTTGCTTGACGAGCCAGATAGTGGTGTTGACATAGATAGCATGGAGAAGATGAGCAGAGCTATTCATGTAGCCCTCAACTCTGGGACGTCGGTAGTTTTAGTAACTCACTCACTACATATGATAAAGCTTCTGCGAGACTACATCAAGCTCGTCCACGTACTGTACGGCGGGACACTAATACTCTCAGGTCTATACGATGAGGTGGTTCCGCTGATCGAGAAGCACGGTTTCTCTGGGGCTCTATCGAGACTAGCCGGTGGTCCGCATTGAACCGAGATGAAGTACTTAAGGCCCTCAGTAAGCCCTCACCTTATGGTCCCGACGTTGACTTAAGTAGATTCGATATCGGTAGCTCGACTCCTGAGTCAGTCGATGAGCGAAGCGTTGAGAGGATAACGGATAGACTCGGTATTAGTGGTCAAGTGTTTAGGAGGGTTGACTACCTCCAAGTGAATGAGTCAGTAGTTGCTAAGGCTATGAGCGAGAAGCTCGTTAAGCACGGTGCCGTAGTTTTACCAACTCGTGAAGCCCTAAGGAAGCTTAACTGGGTATCTGCGTACTCGTGGAAGCTGATAGAGCCTACCATAGATAAATACACTGCGGCATCTTACCTATACGGCAGGGAGTCGGGTTTCTTTATCTATGTACCCCCAGGCATCAAGATCATGGAACCCATATACACATGCCTCTTCATAACTAAGAAGAACTACGCTCAATTACTCCACAATATAGTTGTTGTCGACGAGGGAGCTGAATTAAACCTAGTTACTGGGTGTGGAGTACCCGACCAGCCGACGAAGTCTCTCCACGTTGGGGTCTCAGAGTTCTATGTAGGGAGAGGGGGAAAGCTTACATACACTATGATACACGCTTGGGCCCCAGAGATGGTGGTGAGACCTAGGACTGCTGTAGAAGTTCTAGGGGGAGGGGAGTACGTCAGTTACTACGTAATTTACTCCCCAGTTGAGTCTCTCCAGACATATCCCAGAGTATACTTACGGGATAGAGCTAAAGCCACACTTAACTCTGTTGTCGTAGGTACTGGCAACAGCATATACGATGTCGGATCGTCTGTGATCCTGAAAGGTGGGGAATCGTCGGGCGAGATACTGTCAAGAAACCTCAGTAAGGGAAGTTCAGTAATATACGCAAGATCCCGAATAGAGGGTGCTATCGGACCATCGAGAGGGCACATAGAGTGCCTGGGTCTCATTGATGGTCCAAGTGCGGTTATCGAGTCATTGCCTGAAATAAGCTCGTCAACTCCTGAAGCAGTTCTAACTCACGAAGCGGCTATAGGTAAGATTAGTGAGGAGCAATTAAGCTACCTTATGAGCAAGGGATTCACCGAGGAAGAAGCCCGCGCAGCTATAATCAAAGGCTTCCTAAGTATCGAAGAACCTAGACTACCACACCAAGTAATGGAGATAGTCAAGAGGACTATTGAGTACATAGCCTCGAGAGCTACGGGATAAGTTCCTCTACACGTCTACTGCGTTTCATGATCTCAGGACCTGCAGGCTATGTTGCCTGGGTCGGCTCATCCGGAGGTAGCTGCCTTGGGTCCTTGGGGAGTTACTAGAGAAGACCGAAAGCAGGGGCCCAGGTAGCTTGTACTATGTCTCGAGCACGGTGACTTCCGAACGTAAATTGTGATGTAATGAGTGTTTACCTATGTCACGTGAAGAAATAAGTTCGAGGGTTTATACTGACTTAAAAGTCCTGCTACCACTACTTGTTGTAGCAGCTTACTCGACTAGTTGATGAAGTCCTCGATCGCTGAAGCATGATGACGGCAGGGTTTACCTGACGTCTTTAATCCTTAAATGAGCTAATAACAATAACTAGTTACCCAGCAGTCGCTCGAGACTACTTTAGTACGGTACTACCAGGACCTTAGTTCCCCCAAGGTTTACCACTCCTGTCCAGGCTCTCTGGTTTTTGAGTAACTCCGGAAGCTTCCTAATCGCTATTAAGTCCTCTTCAGTGAGAGGCCCAACTCTATACATTAAAAACGCGCAGCTTAGTCCAACAACAGCCGATGCATACAGGCCCTCCATAAACCTCGCTATGGCGGTAGCGACATCTCTTTCAGAAGGTGCGCAGGATAGCGGGTGAGTGTGTGCCTCGAGTATGACTCCGCTTACGTAAGGCAGCAAAATTTTATCTACTTCTCCTTCAGCTAGGTATACGTCACCCGTCTTCATTACAAAAAGGCTGTACTCTACTCTCGACTGCGAAGTTATGTAGGCAAAGTACTTTAGCTCGCTCAGTACTTCAAGTGCGTAGCGATGTGCTTCTTCCAGTAACCTCCCAGGGCGCTTACCACCCAATCCATTAATAAAGCGGACTTCTACACCGCTATCTCTCAGCTCCTCGAGTTCGAAGATGTCTTGACCTAAGGAGCAGTTGCTGTAGTAAACCCTCACTTCTCCGTCCTCAACGTCTCCGGAGGTTTCGCATCCGTACTCTGAAGCCAGAGAGAAAAGTCCGTCCGCAAGTAGCACGTATGTCGAGAGCTTTACTGAGCTATCTATGCGGTAAAGCCTTTCTAGCTTGCTAGTAGTCAAGCACAGCACCTAGT
>JAWBTQ010000021.1:0-20581 GCA_038841535.1 Sulfolobales archaeon
ACGATCTTCCCTAGCGCAATTGCGCCATCAGTATGCTGTTCACCGCTACATAGTTCTTATTTAGAGTACGGTAGTGCAGACCTCCTCGCCAGTCAACCTTAAACTGTTAAGCACATGGTGCCTACTGATATCATTCAAATACTCTGCGTTAAAGTCTTGACACCTCTTAAGTCGCAGACCATGTGCTCAAACGTACTGCTCAAACAAATCACGCAGTACTTCTTATCTCCACAGCGCTCCACAGCGTAAACCTTGGTCGCTGCTGACTCTACGTAAAAACTAAAAGCTCGCTTCGTAGTACACATTGTGGAAATCTGCTGTACTTCTGTAAATTTCACGGAGAGCGTAGACAATTTTAGATTATTTGCTCCAGTAAAGGCCTAGTCTTCAAGGGTTGTGAAGATGGTAAACCACTCTGTGGAACCGATTAGTCGTCGAAAATATGTTGGGGACTGTAATGTGGTTTATTTTAATAGCTGTCCAGATTATTAAACATTGAGTAGCTTAAGCGGCGGTAAATATGGTTTCTCGATTTAGGGATTGGTTGAAGCAGTCAGAGAGAAACGCTATGTCAGCTTTAGCTAACTACCGTGAAGGCATATTTGAAGAAGTATGCTTTGAGTCTCACCAAGCTGCTGAGAAGGCTATTAAAGCTCTCTTAAACTATCTTCACAAAGAGAGGAGAGGACGCTCGCTACTGTTCCTCCTATCTGAGGCGCTAGTCGAGGTTCCAGAAGAGATCAAGCAGTGCGTTCTATACTTAGACAAGCACTACATTCCATCAAGGTACCCAGACGTTTACGATGAAGGAACTCCATCGGATTACTACACGAAGGAGGACGCGGAAGGATGTCTTTCGTGCATGAGTAAGATAATTGATTGGGTGAAGTCTACTGTTAAGTGAGTTAAGCAACCTAGTAGAAAACTATAGAAGTAAGCTAAAGCTGAGACTAGTAGTGTTGTTTGGGTCTAGAGCGAGAGGAGACTATACAGACTGGAGCGATATAGACGTCCTCGTAGTTGCTGACGACCTCCCTAGAGACCCAAGAGAGTGCTTCGCGGTACTCCGTAACATCGGCTTCGCGAGAGTACATCCAATCGGCTTTAACACAGAAAGCTTTCTTAAAAAGCTTAGAGAAGGAAGCACGTTCATTATCGAGATACTAGAAGAAGGAAAGATACTGTTCGAAGACGCAGATTTCCTGAAGAAGGTGATGAACATCTACAAGGAAGTGAGGAGCAGGTATGCTAAGCAGGGGAGAACGTGGACTATGATCTCCCCAGCTTAACCCTCTTGGAAATCAGTTACACAGCGTCGAGTAACTTCGAGATCAAAGCTCTTACTACGTAAATACCTTGGTACACGGTGAGTCAACCTCTAAACCACGCTGACGGTCTTCAGTGGGGGTTAAAGCAGTAGTGGAGCTGTAGTATTAGTATCTGCAAGCAGAGCTCAACTTCCCGTGCACTTCCAGACGTCAATATGTGAGAACTAGTCGAATCCATAAACATATACCTCTGGCAGGTTAGGACTGAAGTTTTCCTACAGTCGTGAACCCAAGGTAGACTACGAGGGAGAGCTGTAGGTAGGGGTCACAGCGAAAGGATGGAAGCCGATGATATGGAGACAGTGAAAGGGGTCTCCAGGTTTATGAAGCTTAGAGTCGACATCATACCATATCGACTACTGTTAAATCCGAACTTCGTAGGGTCGACTGGCTTCGTAAGCTGGGGTTTTCACGCGCTTTGACATAAGTTTATAAGGGTTGGCTAGCGTATCCGTGGGTAAAACTATTGTACTCTAGGTCTGCGGATTACCTTCTGGTGGGTTTAGTTCTAATGGTGTTACTAGTGTCTTTTGCTGCGGTGCTCAGTCATGGTTACTCTATGGCTGTAGCCGCAGTGGGTATATCGAGTTGCTTGAAGATCGATAAGCCAGGGTACTATGTCCTGGAGAAGGACGTTTCTGGAGTAGGTGAAAACAGGTTTTCCTGTATTAGCATAGTGGCTGATGGAGTAGTGCTCGACGGGAGGGGCTTCACGATCTCTGGCTTTAGCGAGGGTGCTGGTGTAGAAGTGAAGGGCTCGGGCTCGGTGATCAAGAACGTGAAGGTAGTGAACTACAGGTGGGGCGTTATCTTAGTGTGGCCTTCGAGCCGCAATACGATAGCTAATAACACTATCTCTAGGAACGTGCTCGGGCTCTATATCCCTGCTTCCCCAGGTAACTCTATACTTGGGAACATCGTAGAAGGAAACATAGAGGTCGGAGTATACGTAGAGTCCCCAAACAACACCATAGCTGGCAACACGTTCACTGATAACGCGTACGAGGCGCTCCGCATTGAAAAGACCGCTAGCAACGCGGTAGTGAACAACACATTTAGGGGTAACGACTGGAGCATTACGGTAATCGAGTCCTCTAATAACACCCTCATCGGTAATACCTTAGCGGGTAACCAGTGCGGCTTGAACTTAGTAAATTCTTCGAGTAACCTATTAGCTCTCAACGAGCTAGTGAGCAACAACCACAACATAGTCTTAGATAAATCATCGAGTAACTTAGTAATAGAGAACAGGGTGAAGAACGGTAGCTACGGAATAAGCCTATTTGGGTCTTCGAGTAATACCGTAGCAAGAAATACTGTAGCAGGCAACGGTTACGGAATATACCTAGAGGAGTCCTCGAACAACATAATATACCTAAACTACTTCCTGTCCAATACCTACAACTATAAGTGCGTCCTTTGTGAAGTGGGGAACAGCCAGAGGTGGTTCTCGCTAGAGCCACTAAAGTACTTCTACCGCGGGAAAGAGTACGTCAGCTACTTAGGCAACTATTGGAGTAACTACAGCGGTCCGGATAGAAACGGAGATGGCGTTGGGGATGAACCGCACGTTCTAGACGACGCAAACAGAGATCCTTTCCCTCTCGTTGCCTCCAGTCCGGACTACAAATTCCCGGAGCTCTTCCCTACCACATCGATTTCTACAACACCATCTCCTACACTAACTCCCACAACGACTACACTAGTACCACAGCCTACGACGACTACGGCAACAACAGAGAAAACTACGCAAACTGAGGGAGTGACGGCAACGACGGAAACCACAGGAGGAGAGCTTACACCACTCACTATACTCCTCGCACCAGTCTTACTGATCTCGGTTGTCCTCGTGCTTTTAGTCAGGAAGACTAGAAGAAAGTAAGGAAGACACTCTACGGTGTTTTTCTTACTACGCTTGTCAAACTACTGTAGCTTCGACCTACACACTTTAATGGACTCTCCGGCTCCGTATTTAAGAATGCTTCGCGAGTTCTCAGGGACGTTGGAACCGGAATGATAGAGGAGCTTCCGCATAAGCTACAGACTTCATCAGTAAGGATACCATGATGGAGCCGGGGGCGATGCCTAGAACGTGAAGACACCTCATCAAAGTAATAGTCTGTTGACTGCCACCGACCGAAAGAGCCCCCACTATATTTAGAGAGGGATGCCTCGGTGGTCCGGTCTAAAGGGACTTCTTTAAGAACTTCTTGTAGGCTTCTGGGTTTGTGGTGTGGGATTTAGTCAGCTTAGGCTTAGTTAGCACCACTGACGATTACCGGCGACCATCTTGCTTCCTATTGTTGTAATGTTCTCAACCTTACTGACTTCAGTACTAGTCTCTACTCCTGTTTCAATACCTAAAGACCTAACTGTCGCCGGCTTCAAGGGTAATGGATCCCACATGACAGTCAAAATTTTCAAACTACACGAAATCGAGGTCAAACCCAGAAGGGCTCGATCATCCTGACTCTTCCAACAGCAACTTCATGCGGTCCCGTCTATCGACAAGGTTTTGAACTCTACGCGTTCTTAGCATATGAGCCAAAGTGCAATACGTTCTTCACCGCCAGAGTCCTGACAAGGGTGGAAAAAGTTGCTTCTAGAGTTTCAATAGAAAAAGACAGGAAAGGAAATGAAGTGAGATGCTTAATCTGCGTTCGTAGATCCTTTTGGTAGTGTAGTCTTAGCCGCGAGAGCTATAATGAATGCTATACTCACATTTAGTGGGTTCAATAGAACACTCATCACTTTTGTTTCAGTAACATTCACAAATTTTATTCAAACAATAATCTTGGACCCCTATGTATGGGTGGAGGTGTAGAATAGGGCTCATAGTCCCGTCGTCCAACACCACGATGGAGCCGGAGTTCTGGAGGATGGCTCCTAAGGGAGTCAGCATCCACGCCTCGAGAGTTAGATTAAGTGAGGTGACTCCTGAAGCTCTTAAGCAGATGTCCTCTGAAGCGGTTAGAGCAGCAGAAGAGCTCACTACTGCTGAGGTCGACGTGATAGTGTACGGATGCACTTCTGGGTCTCTGCTAGAGGGCGTCAAATGGGAGGAGAGCCTGCGGAGAGAAATAGAGAGCAGAGTCGGGGTGAAGACTGTGACGACAGCTCAGGCGGTTGCCGAGGCCCTCCGCACACTAGGACTCAAGAGAGTTGCCGTGGCGACTCCGTACATAGAAGAGATAAACGCTAGAGAAAAAGCGTTCCTCGAGAGCGTCGGCTTTGCCGTCGTTAGGATACGTGGGCTCGGCATAGTCAAGAACACTGAAATAGGTAGGCAGCCCGCTTGGGTAGCATACAGGTTGGCTAGGGAGGTCGTTAGGGAGGCCAAGTCGGCCGTAGACGGAGTGTTCATAAGCTGCACTAACTTCAGGACCCTAGAGGTAGTCGGAGTGCTAGAAGAAGAGCTAGGGCTCCCGGCCGTCTCCAGCAACACTGCGTCCATGTGGCTCGCCCTTAGAACTGCGGGTATTAGAGACAAGCTAAACTACGGCCGCCTCCTCAGGGAGCACTAGAGCCACCTACCGCAGCCTCGAGAGACTAAGATTGCTGCTTAGCTCCAAGTAGCTCCAGAAGTAAGAGATCTCCTCATAAGCGAAGGAGTACAATTAAAAGTAACGGAAGCCCTACGTATCGATAAACGTCATTATTTCCCCGTTTCCCATAACATCATGGTATTAAGTATTCGAGCAATGAAGCCTTAAGCGAGCTGAAGCATCTCCAAACCTCTCATCACGTCCGGGAGTGAGAATCTTTATGCAGAAAAGAGCTCGCAAGGTGTTGCCGGGATGCTCATTTCCGCGACAACGAAATTCATCAGACTGAGCGTGGGGCTAGGAGACTTAGGCTTGTGGGCAAACTGGACTACAGAGCCTGCCGCGCTCTTCAATGGACGGTTACGTTGAGATTCAAAAGAGGATAATCAAGCTCTCTAAGAAACATGGCTTAGAAAGTAGAGGTGAGGGCAACTACCACACATCATCGCTGTACGCAGTACGGCAGAGAGCCATACGGAGTCATCAATTGACAGACCTTATCTACGTTAAGCTACACTATGTGCCGTACGGAATAAGAGAAGGTTCTGCAGCTGTTTCAACAAGCGGGGTTTATCGCCTTCTAGCCTGTAGACTCTCTCATTAACTTTCGAGACCATCTTCGGCGTTACAACAAACACCCTACTATCTTCTACTTCGTGTAGCTTACCTACTAGCTTCCCTACCGATGAGCTCGGGAGGTTTGTTACGAATTGCTGGCTTTTAGTGATCGACCCTCCGCGCTAGTCTACGTAAACCCCTCTCAACCGGGAGGCTCAAGCGGGAGCGCCCATCAAAATGCTAGTCACTATGGAGGATTGCTTGACGAGCCACGCACTGCCTACAGAGCGGTATGAGTGATGCGTGCTTTAGAACACTCTTGTATGTTCCCGTAGAGTATTGAAACGGCTTCGGTGAGTATGTGTTCTTCTGTCGTTAGCGGATTTCTAACAGAAGCGAACTACGTTGATACGCAGAGACTTCGTGCGTTTGAGTTAACGCTGGTAGTAGGTAGTAAGCTTAAGAATTATTAGGTCATTAATATCAGGCGTGTGAGGTGCGTACTGCTTGATTAAACGAGATGAAGTGAATAGTCTCCTAGAGAGATCTAGGCGTTTCTACGAATCCGCTCTCTTTCAGATCGAGAAAGGGTTTTACGACTTAGCGATGTTTAGCTTCAAGCAAAGTCTTCAGTTGTTCTTGAAGGCGGCTCTACTCTCTCTGGGTGTAGATTACCCGAGGACGCACAGCATTAGAAGGCTACTCGAATTGGTACACGAGCTGACAGGTGATGAAGACGTTAAAGAGCTGTGGGTGGAGCATAGTGTAGAGCTAGCTTTACTCGAAGATGCCTACATAACTTCAAGATACGTGCCGAGAGATTTTAGAGTCGAAGAAGTAACGAGAGTTAGAGGAGTTGTGGATAGGGTGATCAGAGTTGTCAGAGAGACTCTTAGTGAAGTTAGCTAGGCATAGAGCCGAAGTATTTAGAAACCTCAAGCACTACCTTAAAGTAGCCGTAGAGGCGGTCAAGGAGCTGGATGAAGACGCCGAAGTCTACCTCTTCGGTAGCGTTGCTGAAGGTACGTATACGTTATCAAGCGACGTAGACGTACTAGTAGTCACAGACCGGCCTCCGGAGGAAGTGTTGGTAAAACTGTGGGAGAGGGGGATAAAGGACCCATTCGAAGTACACGTCGTAAAGAGAGAGATGCTGGACCTTTACAAGCGGAGGTCGGAGCTAGTGAAAGTAGAGGAGTTCATCTCTCTAAAAACGGTTTCACCATGAGCTCTCGCGGTCTTTAACTCATCGAAAACACTTCCCGCTTTCACTCATCAACTCTTTCAGCTTTCTCACGCGCCCCCCACAGGTGTTTGGCTCGTGCTTTTGCTTTACTCACTCCATACAAATCAGCGTCTTCGTTCTCTAGCAGTATATGACAGACCTCGGTTCCAATAGCTAGTTCGCGTTTACCCATGCTTAAGACTTTAGGACTCTGAAAGATCGTAAACCAGTCACTTGGGTAGGGCTGTGAAAGATCAAAACACATCTTAAGCTATGAGTGAGTTCGAAGTGAGTGAGGCTAAACCAGCAGATAGAGTTCTAGAGATAGTATCTATTACCGCAAATCCGCTAGAGATGCTAATGTATACCACTTTTTAACTGCTTCATCCTCTATTTAAGCCAGCTTCTGTGAATTATTGGTAGTTTGTGTGAGGACCGTGTCGGCAGTAAGCGCTGTAGCCTCTAAAGTTTTAGTTTACATAGAGTCAGCGACTGGGGGTCTCGCAGTTAGAAAGGGTTTAAGTATAAGCATACCCTTACGTAAGAGGGTAATTAATGTATTGCTGTGTTCTACTGTTTTAATGCTGGTGACTCTCGCTCTTGGTTACTTAGTAGAGGAAGTGTTTCTAGTAGTAGCTCTTGCTAGTTTCAGTGTAGTGTGCTCCCTTGCTTTAACTTCAGGTAGGCACTACGGAGGCCTGTCGGAGGTCTTCGTTGACTTAGTCTCACCGGTGCTCTTAGGAGTGTTCATGTACTTAACTGCTTACTACTTGATAGCGGGACTTTACGTAGGTCACCAAGTGGGTTTCACTCCCGCGGAATACCTGCTGGCATCTATTAGGCTAGGCCTCTTCATTACGCAGTACGTATTTTACGTAATCACATTTATAGTAGTCAGCTCTCTACTAATGTTTCTAATAATCCTACTTCACCTTATCAAACTCTAAACCTTTAGACCGAGAGAACTATCAGCACCTAGGATACGCTAATAAACACCTAAACGCATTTCGCTATACGTAGATACCAGTTAGCACAGCTAAACTAAGTCGTCTCTTGGCTGAGTTAAACGCTCTTAAAGACTCTTCGTTATGGATGCTCATGTCTAAACGCATAGCGGGCCCGCCGGGACTTGAACCCGGGACCTCCGGCTCCGCAGGCCGGCGCCCTATCCTGGCTGGGCCACGGGCCCTATACTAATTTGATTCTGAGTTTATGTTCTTGTCGTTCTCGACTTGCTCAACTAGTTTCCTCATGAATCTGTTCATTATTTTCGTTGCTTTCTTTTCATAGTGTGCGAGTGCTTCTTCTGCTTCCTTATTCGGTATTGTGTCAGCGTACTTCACTATACTCTCTAAGACTTCTTCCACAGCTATCACCACTACGTCTTCGACTGGGGCCCTCCACATTTCTCCGTGTTCTGCTCGAACTAGTGCTTCTATTACCTCGCTATCTGTAGCTCCCTCAGTCTTCATGAGTGCGTAGTAGTGGTTGTCTATGTAGTGCGCTATAACTTGACCTACTATCTGAGAGTCCTTCGTCAGCATCCAGTACCCTACCTCAGAGCCGTCGTGTAGTACTGCGTGGGGTCCCTCCGATATGGTGTAGCCTATATCAGCTAGGTGCTTGAGGAGCTTGTTGAGGTCCCAAACCCTCAGCTTCAGCAACTAGCTCACCACTTAGTACTCGTTTAGAGCTTTTCTAGGTGTTAGGGGTAGTGCCTCAACAACTCTACCGAGCTCGAGGCTAGCCCCCACTCTAGGGTGAGTAAAGCAAGTACTACCGAACTTAAAGACTAAACCTACAGGCACCAGCTTCTCGAGCTCCCCGTAGCACTCTACTTCAACCCACTTAACTAGACCATAACCCAGCTCCTCGAAAACCCTCCTAGTAGCTAAAGCCCTCCTCCACAACCTCCTCGGGTACTGATAGACGTCCTTGTAGAGCGCTGGACAGTAGTGAACCGAGAGATCCAAACCTGTTTCCTCAACCCACTTAAGTACTTCAAGAGCTACTTCTCTAGAGCCCTCTACAGACCTCCCACTACTAGAGACTCGAAACCCTCTGAGCGATATTAAGTCAAAGTTTAACTCACTTACTTCTAGCTCGTTCAAGTTTACGTATCTAACACCGAGACTACTCAAAGCAGAAACCAGCTTCTTAAGCCTCTCGCTATCACTCGGGATAGCCGGGTTCTCCACTACGATATCCACGGGGTAGTCGAGGGCTAGCTCGACAGCATCCAGAGACCGATCCGAGACTACGTGAACTCTCAACTCATCTAGACCAGCACCAACTAGTCTACCCATAGACTCTCCATCGAGTCCAACACCGGAAGTATAGAGGTGGACGTGGAATCTACTACCGAAGACGTCCTTAAGTAGCTTAATGACTTCGAGAACTCTATCTAGAACTAGGAGAGGCTCTCCACCGGTAATACCCACACCTTCGGACATAGACGCAGCTACTTCCTCAACTAAGTCCCTCAAGCTCTCAACCACTACGTCGTTTACGTATACTACGTCCCTACCCTTCCTCTGATGTGAGATAGGGCAGTAGTAGCAACCAACACTACACAAACCAGTAGCAAAAACAACGGACTTAGCCCCGGACATGCAGAGTCTGCAACCAGTAGGAAGCCCACCGACCCAGTATCCAAGCTCCTCACTACCTCTAATCTCTCTAGCACCTCCAGATGCGTAGGTTGCGAGAACTTATTAGCCTAAAACATTACTAGATCACGGCCCCGCTACCACACATCGCCTCAAGGAGCTCGAGTAGGGCGATGAAGATGTGGGGCGGTCAGTCTAGCGGGGTACAGTCCAGGCAGTAACTTTCTTAGCGGTAGCTACAGCCCTATCTAAGCACTCGACTTTATCGAGACCGAAAACGAAGTTTTCATCACCTAGAGCAAATTCGTAGAGGTAATTCCCGTTGGAACACGAAATAGACACAAAAAGGTAGAAGTCCTCACATAACTCAACAACAACGATGTGGTAGCTACCGTAAGACTCTACCCTCAACTTACCCAAGCCCTCAGACTCCAGCAACCTAGATAACCTCCTGGCTTCACCCCTATGGTCACAGCTCAACATACCACCACCTAGAGATCACTAACAGCTATTGAAGAACTTCGTTAAACCTGCGACTACTCCGAGCTAAAAACGAAAACCGAAGGAGCTAGGACGATGAAATTGTCGAAATTAGATGGACGAAGAGGGAAGAGAGCTTACTTAGTGTAAAACATTTAACTAACAACATCTTACGTTAGTGCTTACCGTAAGTGCTTTAAACATGAGCTAGAATAGAGCTGTGGTGATAGCCGTGAGTAAGCCGGCTATTGCTGTTCACGTGGGTGCCGGAAGATGGTCTCGAGAGCAGAAGGTGATAGAAGAGATCGTAGAGCTAGTGCGGAGCTCTCTTGACGCCGGTCTTAGGGCTGGTGAGACGGGTTCCTCTCTAGATATGGTTGTTCAAGCCGTTAGGGTACTGGAGGATTCCGGGATAGTGAACGCCGGTGCCGGAAGTACCGTCGACCTCACCGGCTCAGTGAGTATGGACGCTGGAGTTATGTACAGTAAGACGGGTAGAGCTGGTGCTGTAGCTTACGTAAAGTACCCCAGGAACCCCGTAGTTCTAGCGAAATACGTACTCGAGCAAACAGACCACGTTCTCGTAGCTGGTGAAGCAGCCGATAGACTAGCTGAAAGGTTAGGGCTACCGCGTCACCCGGGTGTATCGGCTAGAGTTAGAAACCTTTACGAAGATGCCGTACGCAAGATCCGGTATGGGGAAGTTCCGCAGAGATTCTACTCTAGGTCGCTGGAGCTCTGGTTAAGGTTCTTTGGGATCGGTGATACCGTAGGTGCTGTAGCAGTAGATAAAGACGGCGAACTTGCTGCTGCAACAAGTACCGGTGGTGTATTCCTAAAGATGCCTGGTAGAGTAGGTGACTCACCTATCGCTGGTGCCGGGTTTTACGCAAGTAGGTGTGGAGCTGCTTCAGCTACTGGAATAGGTGAGTTCATCATTCTCTACGGCTTAAGCAGGAAAGCAGTTGATTCCCTATGTGAAAACGGCGACCCTGTGTCGGTCGCTGAGGAAGTAATGAAAGACTTCACTAGTAAGTACGGAGGAGATACTGCCGGCTTGATACTGATAGATAGAGACGGCAGAGCACATGGCGCGTACAACACTCAAGCAATGCCATGGGGTTACGCAACAAAGGAGTTCGTCAAGGTCTTCGGCTTCTAAGACCGTAACTCAATTTTTCGTCTCTAGGTGGTATGCTTCCCACTTAGTCAACCGATTAAGCCGCTACATACTCTAACTAAGGGCACACATCTTTATGCTTCTCGCAGATACTCGCCATCTTTTCGACCAGCTCGACAGCTTTAGCTAAGCTACCTACCACAGATCTTGCCACTACTGACGGTATATCTGCCCTGAGCTCGTAGGCTATGTTTATCAGCGCTCCCTCCTCAACTAGTAAGAGGAAGAGTCTGAACCTCCTTGAGTACTCTTCGAGTAGGTAAGAATCTAAGTAGTCACCTGGGAGAGGGATCTGTATTAAGGCAACGTAAGTACCTCCTTCCTCAACTATCCTTACCTCTAAGCCGCCGAAGTTGAGAGCTATCTGGGAACCGCAGATCTCACAACTAATTCCGTACTTCATAGAGACCTCGTCTATCTTTACTGTCTCTAGGAGTGAGTCTCTCAAGATCGCACCAGCGACTATCTACAGTTCTTGAACTACTATAGGAACCTGCAGTACTAGCCTCTTGCCTCCCCTAATTATCTCTAGATCTATGTATCCCCTCTCTATGCTGTCTTCAATTGCCTCTCTTAGGTCCCTAACTTTCTTAACTTCTCTCTGGCCTGCTTTAACTATTACGTCACCCTCTCTGATTCTTACTCTATAGGCAGGTGTGCCCGGAGCTACCTTAACTACATATACACCCTCCGTTACCGGTAGACCCATGACTCTAGCTGTAGACTTACTTATGTTGGCTACGTAAACACCGATCCAAGCTCTAATCGGTTTTCCATACCTCCTCAGCATCTCGAGAAACCTCTTGACTGTATTTATGGGTATAGCGAAGCCTATTCCCTGAGCGTAGGGGACTATAGCTGTTGTAACTCCAACAGCTTCACCACTCGAGTTCACGAGTGGACCTCCACTATTGCCAGGATTTATCGCCGCATCCGTCTGTATTAGGTCTTCCAATATGATCTCCTCTCCAGCTATAGTCCTACCGAGAGCGCTCACAACACCGAGAGTAACCGAAGGTCCCGGAAGCCCTAGTGGAGAGCCGATAGCTAGGACTATATCTCCAACTCTAATAGTGTCAGAGTCACCCATAGGTAGCGGTCTAGTACCACTAGTGACCTCTACTAAAGCCAAGTCTTTCGTTGGGTCAACGGCTAAAACCTCAGCTTCCTCGTGAGAGCCGTCAGAGTAGATTACCGTGATTCTCGCCGCACTTCTAACTACGTGTGCGTTAGTTATTGCGAAACCGGGAGAAAAAACGAAGCCGGAGCCGTACCCTGTTATCGGTCTCTCACCGAACAGCATGGCTGGATGCGGCATTTCCGTAGCTATAGTGATTACAGAATCCTTCACGCTCTCAACAAGCCTTGATACAGCATTACTTATCTCAACTAAGTTAACCAAGCTACCACCGTAGTTAGGTTTCTCTAAAGACCGTATTATATTTTGACCTGGGTCGAATATAATCATGTATAAACATGTATTGAGCTAAACAAAAGATTTTTAAGCAAGCAAACAGTATATAAATATGGTATTAGCAGATGGGCGTAAGTATAAGTATCTACTCACTGCAGGACGTAGCTCGCACAGTAAGCACACTTCAGTCCTTAGCTGAATCACTTCAAAGTGTAATTATACACACTCTCAAACTCGTAGTAAGTCAGTCGAGTAAGCTAGTAAGACAGAAAGACTACGTAAGTAAAGACAAAGTAGAACTAGCTTTCTGGATCCACAAAGCATTCGTAGTAGGGTTCGTGCTAGCACTGGCTATAACGTCACTAAAAGGCTGATAAACTATCCTCGAAGCGCGTTATCCATCTAAAGTTTTTTATGGAATTGGGTCTGCACACTACTTCACGCTTGCCTACTCATGTTTGAAGAGTGTAATTCACTGCGAGTGTTGGTACCTTAAAGTGCGACGATCCCTAAAGGTTTCAATTTGTTAGACTGAGTATACTTCTTCACCTTTCTTTGGGTAGACTAATACGTTGTGTTGAGGTACGTAGAACCTGATGGATTCACCGAGCGGTAAACTAAAGTCGGGAGGTAAGTATATCAACATCTTACCGAGCTTTGTTTCAACTCTTACTTCGAGGTGCTCGCCTAAGTATGACACTAGAGATATCTTTCCGAAGAACTCGTTGTCTCTATCGCTCGATGGCTTAAGGTAGGCGCCATGTGGTCTAAAAACCGCATAGGCTCCCTCACCTACCGAGGGCTTGACGTCTCCAGAGGGTAGAACACCTATAATTCTTACTCCAGATGACTCTATAGACACCGTATCGCCCTCTACTTCCCTAACTACACCCTCCAAGATGTTGTACTTACCGATAAAGGTGGCTACAAAGAGTGTTCTAGGTCTTCCGTAGAGTTCTTCAGGGCTACCGATTTGAACGACTCTACCACGGTTCATTACGGCTATCCTATCTGATAGAACCATGGCCTCCTCTTGGTCGTGCGTGACGTAGACTGCGGTAATATTGAGGCTTTTCTGAATTCTCTTGAGTTCTTCCCTCATTTCAATGCGTAGCTTTGCGTCTAGGTTACTTAATGGTTCGTCGAGCAGGAGGGCCTTGGGCTCGACCACTAAGGCTCTCGCTAGTGCAACTCTCTGCTGCTGACCTCCGGATAGCTGCGTTGGGTACCTGTCTTCAAGTCCCTCAAGTCGAACTAGCTCCAAGACTTCCTTCACCTTCCTACGTATCTCCTCCTTCGGGTATTTCCTTACCTTAAGCCCGTATGCGACGTTCTCGAATACCGACATGTGGGGCCAGAGTGCGTAGTTTTGGAAAACCATTGCTGTGTCTCTCTTGTGGGGAGGTAGGTAAGTGATATCCGCACCGTCCATTATTACTCTGCCTTCGTCAGGGATCTCTAGACCAGCTATAATCCTCAGCGTAGTAGTTTTTCCGCATCCGGAGGGGCCTAGGAAGGTAAAGAACTCCCCTTTCTCTATTTCAACACTGACCTTATCTACAGCCACAACCTTGCCAAATCTCTTGCTGACTTGAACCAGCTCTATCGACATCCTAGACCCCTAGGAAGGATACCCTCTGTCTTAAAATAGTGTTAGAGGTCACTATAGAGGCTAGCTGTAGAATCATGAGGAGAACGCAAGCAGCTGCGGCAGCTGAAACAGCACCTAGGGTTTGACCACCGATTCTATCACTTATCCAGTAAGTAAGTGGAGCTCTCTCAGGGTCTCTAGCACCGAGGAGTAAGCTCGTACTGACCTCGTTCATAGAGTACACGAAGGCCGTTAAAGCACCCGCTACTACGTTACCTATAATTAGAGGTAAGATGACAGTTAGATATACTCTATTTCTCGACGCCCCCAGGTTGTGGGCTGCTTCTTCTAAGCTGATGTGTACCTGCTGTAGCCCTGCATATATCGGTCTCACTACAAAAGGTATTCTCCTAGCAGAGTACGTGAAGACTAGCAGGTTGGTTGGGTAGTCTACAGGGCTGAGTATAGTCCCCTTAAAGTAGGTGTTGAAGAACGTCATGTAACCTACTCCAACAACTATTCCAGGTATTGCGATAGGGAGGGTTGCCAGAAGGTCTAGAACATCGGAGCCCGGAACCCTCCTTCTTGAGGTAATGTAAGCAAGCCCCCCACCTACTAAAACCATTACGGATAGAGCCATAAGGGAGTATCGGACGCTATTACCAATAGCCCTCACTATGTCGGCGTCGGAAGCTATAGTGAGGAAGTACTCTATACGGAAGTTCCTCGGTGCCGTACCCGTAATAGCCCAGTCAGAGAAAGCCATTAGTACAGTACCCACCTGAGGAAACGATGTGATCGCGAGTATCATGGCTAGCCCTATCGGTACAGCGAGTCTTCTCCATCCTCTCACAGATCTCACTCTAGGTGCCCACCTGCCTCCCTTACTAAGCATGGCATACTGCCTCAAGGAGACATAGCTCCGTATCAGTATGAAGCCAACTGAAGATATGAGCAACATTAAGAAAGTTACGGCGTAAGCACTTCTAGACACGAGCTCCAGAGCGTAAGCTTTCCTGAAGTGATCGTAAACATCGTAAGATAAGAGCTTATTGTGGAGACCTAAACCAAACGCAGCCTTCACCCCTATCGGGGCTCCGAGGTCCTCGAGGCTGAAAATAAACACGAGAGCAGCACCAGCAGCAACACCAGGTAGGGAGAGCGGAAACGTTATAGTTCTAAACAAGCGCAAACCTGAAGATCCAAGGTTCTCGGCCTGCTCTTCTAGAGATGGGTCGAGGTTGATCATAGAAGCATACGCGTTAAGGTATACTATGGGGAAGAAGCTGAGGGATTGAACTAAGATAACGGCCGGCAGACCTACTAGCTCTATAGTTACGTTCTTAAAGCCGAGGACCTCTCTAACGAACGAGTTTATCAGTCCGTCCCTACCAAAGACTCTACCGATTACGTACCCATTAACAAATGGTGTAGCTAGTAGGGGGACTATGAGAAGGACTCCGAAGACTGTCTTTCCGGGGAACCTATAGCGGGACATTACGAACGCAGCTATGACTCCGAGAACGGTAGCTAACGCCGCAGTTGTAAAAGACACGAAGAGAGAATTCACAAGCTTCCCGAAATCTGGACCGTACCTCCCTATCGACACTATGTAGCCTAGTGGAACAACAGTGCCGTTCACAATCCCGTATACAGGCTCTATCCTGACTGTCTCGAGTAAAGGCGGTAGTCTAACGTACTCCGGGTTCGTTAGGACGTCTATTATTGGACTGAGCGAGAATGTTCCTTTATCAAGAAAAGCCTCAACGGCCGAGGAAAGGACGGGAAGAACGAGAAACAAGGTGAAGAAGGTTACGGCTAGAGCCAGGTTCATAGCTATAAAGAAGTCGAGCTTTCCAAGAACTTTTTTCGCCACCGATGCCCTCTCGATGGAACGCATTAACTCGCTCCTTGAAAACTTTTATTCTAGTCCTTAAAAACATGCTTGTGGTGAAAGCTTGAGTACTAAGAAGGCGGCCTTGCTCTTAGCTTTAACAATAGCTCTCGCCGTATACTCTGTTCCAACCAGGGGAGCAGTCAGTTATGTTGTAGTAATAGACCTAACTCATGGACAGGGAGTCAAAGGTCTCGATGTATTCCTAAAGACTATGTACGATGCTGAAGTGTACCTCATAGTGTCATCTAAGGAGTTCTACGATGCCCTAACCCCGCAGGTAAAAGCTTTAGTAACAGGGTATTACGTAGGTGACTTGTCTAAGTTTAAGGACCCTGCTACGGGTAGAGAGTACACCCTCTCGGGCATATATACAGACCTCCTCATAATCCCCCAGCCGACCTCCCCTATTAAGGACGCTGAGGTAGCCGCAATCGTAGACTACTTAAAAACTAGGGGTGGGGGTCTATGGATAGCTGGAGATAGTGACTATGGAGCAGGTGAAGACGTGATTAAGCTAGTGAATGATTTCATGATCGCTATAGGTGCTAGCATAGTACTAGACCAACTGTCGATAGCAGACCCGGTATCGAACTGTGGTGCTGACTACAGGGTTGTGGCCCTAATTGAGCCACCGGAGGACCTAGGATTCCTAGCGTATGGAGCTAAGAAAATACTCATGCACGGTCCCGGTGTTGTAGCTTACTACGATCGCGCAACAGGTATGATGCTACCGCTCACTAAAGTACTGGGTACGAGGAGCGACATCAAGGTTATCGTTTGGAGCTCGTCGAACGGTACTATTGTTGAGAACAACGCAAAGATACGGGGAGTAGCTTACGAAGTCGGTTCTGTCGGCAGGTTCCCAATGGTAGTAGCTCAAGTAATGCCGGAGTATAAGAACGCTGTCGTGGTTCTCTCGAGTGAGACGCCTATTGGGGGCTACCAGCCCATGATCACAGCACAGTACTACTTAGTCTACCTAGATGGACCGAGATTCGTGCGAAACGTCGTTCTATGGGCATCGAAGTACATGGGTGAGCTAAGCTACGTCGATAAGGTGGATACCAGGCTAAGCCGGCTTGAATCAGATCTAGCAATAACAAAGGATTCGGTATCTAGGACCCTCACGCAGCTCGAGAACTCGATTAAAGCTCTGGAGACCGGACTGAAGACCGAGGTAGACAAGATCAACAGTAGGCTGTCTAAAGTAGAAAGTGGACTAACCGACCTCTCAACAAAGCTACAGCAACTAGCTACTACGGCCTCTACTCTCTCCCAAGACCTTTCTGGAGTTAAAGCCAGTGTGAGCTCTCTTAGTGATAACCTATCGACTATTAGTACTGTAGCATATGTAGCACTAGCTATAGCAGCAATAGGTCTCGTGATATCACTAGTTCAGCTATTCCGGAAGAAGTAGCTTTGAGACGATCAAAACTTTTTTATTTTACTTCAAGTTTGAGACTCCTACTAGATACTTATCTACTTATTACTTGACTACCTACTTAACCACAAACCGCTATCGAGGAACTAAGGCTTGAGTGCTTCATAAAAGCTCGCGTTTTAGTGTCTCCGCAGAGCCACTAAAAAAGCTTCGGGCATACTTAGTTGGTGTCGAGTGGTGGATGTTGTTGCAGCCGTTGTAGCTTCACCTCTTCACGAGCCTTCGAGGCTCTCAAAGTACGTGAGTGATTTTCTGTCTAAAACACAAGGCGTCACTTTTTCGGGAGTCATAACAGAACCCGTTTGTTTAAGTGCTACATCAGCAATCATCTTAGTGGCAACTGGAGGTACGGAGCACGTATTGCTCGAAACTACTAAAATGAGTAAGTTCAGCTACGTTCTTTTAGTCTATCACGACCTCGAGAACTCTCTTCCCGCGGTTCTTGAGGCCCTCCCGGTATTAAGAGGCATGACGCAAGTCGATGTAGTAAAGCTCGATTATCTTTCTGAGTTAATGGCACCTGTAGTAACTGCCTCTAAGGCTCTCAGCAGGGTACGTGGGAGTAAACTCCTCGTTATCGGGGGCCCCTCGCCGTGGCTTATCTACTCATCCGGTGTAGAAGGAGTTATACGTAGTAAGCTAGGTGTGGAGTTGGAGTTTGTTGAACTAGAGGAGCTGGTCGCTGAATATGGAAAAACTAATGTAGGTGAAGCCCTAAAGTCAGAGGAGTTCAGTCAGTTACTCGCTCACTCATTCATAAATGAAAGATCTCTGCTGGACTCATACAGGCTATACCTAGCTATAGACAGATTAGTGCGTGTTAGAAGAGCTCAAGCTGTCTCCGTTAGGTGCTTTGACTTAATAAAGGAAACCGGTGTGACTGGTTGCCTAGCTCTCTCGAAGCTACTTGATAAGGGTATAGTCGCTGGGTGCGAGGCCGACTTACCGACTACAGCTACTATGATGATCCTAAGGGAGCTGAGTGGCAGCACCCCGTGGATGGCCAACGTCGTTGAAGTAAAAGAGGGTTTAGTAGAGCTAGCTCACTGCACTATAGCGACGTCAGTAACGAACGGATATGAGCTTACAACACACTTCGAGAGCGGTAAACCAACAGCGGTAGCCGGCAGAGTGAATGTCGGCCTAAAGGCTACTATCGCTAAGTACGATCCTAAGCGAAACCTAGTTAGAGCAGCTCTTGGAGAAGTATTGGAGGGCTTTCCAAAGCATAGCGCGAGGTGTAGAACTCAAGTAAGCCTGAGAGTACCTGAGGAGTACTCACGCAAACTTCTAGGTGATCCGCTGGGAGCCCACGTAGTGGTAGCCTTTACTAACGTACTGAAGCCTCTCGAGGTTTTATGTAGGATCCTCGGTATTGAGTCTGAGGTCTACTACTAAAGGCTTGACTTTTGATTTACTCGTACGCTGTGATTAACGACCTAGCGATTGCTTTAAGTATTTAACTGCCCAAGTGATTGCTCCTGGGTTTAAGAATGGACATAAAGTTCGAAAGAGCGGATATAGTAATCGTAGGGTCGGGACTTAGCGGGCTCGCAACAGCGTTCTTTATAGACAAGATTTCAGACTACACTGTAGCTGTTTCATCAAAGACTTCAGCTGGCTATGGTTCATCTACGTTTTACTCTCAAGGTGCATTCAGGTGCCCTGGAACTAGCTACAGTGAAGACGACTTCATTAGGGACGCACTAGTAGGTGGAAGATATATGAACAGAAGGTACCTCGTTGAAATATTGGCTCGAGAGTGCCGAGAGTCTATTCAGTGTCTTAGAGAAGCCGGCATAGCCCTTAGGGAGACGCCGTCGGGCTTCCGTGTCATTAGTGACGACAAGCTCTTCCCTGGGAGAGAGCTCACGACGAGACTTGCGAGTTACCTCGCCAGTCGAGGTGTAAAGTTTTTGGAAGGTGGAACTCTACTCGATATCGCTAGGTCAGGTAATGGTGGGTACATAGCCCTACATGCCTTAGGGAACAGTATCGTTGCTGTGGGAGCTAAGGCAGTCGTGCTTGCCACCGGTGGTGCAGCGAACGCCTACTTAAGGTCAGATAACCCATCTCAACTGACATGCGATGGACATGCTCTTGCCCTAAGGTTAGGGCTTTCACTAGTAGATATGGAGTTCGTGCAGTTCTTTCCTCTAGGTGTAGCAGAACGTGGAAAACCACCAGTTATGATTCCCTTTACTAAGGGTAGACTCGTCAATAAGTACAGTGAGGACATCGTGCAGAAGTACGGCTTGGAGAGCTTGGGTAAGGCCGTATTAGTTGCTCGTGACGCTCTCTCCAGGTACATGATGACGGAGGTCAAGAGTGGGAATGGCGTAGACGGGGCTTTACTCGTATACCCTACCGAAGATAGCGACGAACTTAATGCAGCCGGGTTTGAGACTATGAGACGCTTAAACCTTAAGCCCCCCATCAGGGTACTCCCCACAGCTCACTACACCATGGGAGGTGTAAGAGTAGACTCTAGCTTAAGGACGGCGCTTCCAGGATTTTATGTAGCTGGAGAGCTCGTCGGTGGTGTCCACGGAGCTAACAGACTCGGTGGTAATGCCCTAACCGCATGTGTAGCCTTATCGAGAAGGATAGCGCAAAACATAGTGAGCTACCTTGAAGGAAGTTTTGATAAAGGAAGCAGAGGGCTTATTGATGAGCACGACGTGCGAGAAGCCCTCAAAAGGTTTAACCCTAGTGGGAAAGGCGTAGACCCTGCGGACGTAAAGCTAGAGACCAGGAGGATTATGTGGGAGAATGTTGGAGTATTAAGGTCTGAAGAATCTCTTAAGAACTCCTTAGAGAGGCTGTACCTACTGGCTGAAGAGGTTAGTAAGGCTAGAGTTTATGGGGTTAGAGGACTCGTTGAGGTAGTTGAAGCAGAGAACACGGTACTGACGTCACTGTCTATAGCTGCTTCAGCACTCGAGAGAAGAGAAAGCAGAGGTAGTCACTTCAGAGTAGACTACCCAGAGGAAGTTAGTGGTTGGATAAAGAGTGTTAGAGTAGAGCTTAGAGACGGCAGAATAGTCGTATCTGAAGAATCTCTCTGACCTCACTGGTTACTAGACCAGGGCTGCTCTCACAGCTCTAGCAAACTCCTTAAGTCTCACTAGATCTAGAGGGTTTCCAGCCTTACCATCCTTCCTCACGTATGATCCAACTATCAGTCCGTCCGAGTGTTTAAGTAGTGCTACAACGTTCTCTATATTAGCACCACTCCCAACTAAGACAGGAACTGTTGAGAACTTCTTCACTATCTTCAGTCTCTCAACATTGGGTGGTTCACCGGTCCTCG
>JAWBTQ010000022.1:0-19773 GCA_038841535.1 Sulfolobales archaeon
CCAAATCGACACCTCACTAGCGAGCAACTGGTTTAAACGGTTTTACGTAATGTAGTGCTTTAGCTACCTATTTCCTTAAGATACAGCACTCAGCACTTCCTTAAACCTCTTCATTACTTCATCACTCAGGTTTATCAAGTTTATGACCACCTCTTTTAGCACTTCAGGAGCCGGCTTACTGCCATCAGTTATTATCCTCAAGACGAAAGCTTCCTCTAGGGGGTGTTCTATGCTGTACGCCGCGAGTTTTACGTTTGGATGCTTGAGAGCTGACTTCGCTAGGAGGTTTCCGAGAGTGTGAGACTCTCCGAAAACCTTAATTATGATCTCTCTTTCGTCAGCTTTCCTTACTTCTAGCCTCACTCTCACTTACACCTGAGTTTATGGTACATAATTTAGCTAATAAGCTGCTCCACTCAGTATTCAGCTTAAGCTTGCGGTTTTCCTCCACGAGCCCCATTTGGATTAAATGCTGAAGTAAACTCCTAGCGTCATACCCTAATACGGATAAAGCCACTAATAAGGCTTTTAAGTTTCGGCTGGCTCTAGGGAATTCTTTAGAAACTTCCTCTAGCTTCATAGACACTTCACGAGCTAAGTCTAAAACGAGTGTAGCTGATGCGTTAGTAACGAGTACGTCTCCTCGTAGCTCAGCCGAGTAGCCCTGATTTTTCAGTAGAAACACCACGACATCGGGGATCGTAGGTTTACCTACTAGTGCGGAAAGAGTTCTTACGTTAAGCCCACTTGATCTTCCAGATTCAAATTCCTTAATTCTTCTCCATTCTTCGTAGGCCTTCATCAAGGCTTTCTTACTCGATAATACCTCGTTGGGAGAACCGAAGATGTCTATCTCGAGAATCCCATTTCGCACTTCGTAGATTATTTGAGTCGAGCGAACCCCCCTAGACTTTGATACGAATTCCGCTAATTCACTGCACGCAACAGGGCTACCACACTTAAGCCTCAATCTTACTTCCACGTACTAATCACCTGCTTTACCTGTAAGGCTTATACCACCCCTAAGATAACAAGATCGAGCTCACTAAAATCGTACCACTACTTAACAATAACTTTTCCACCTATAGACACATTTCTAAACTTGAGCAAACAAAAATAAACAGAGACATCGGCATACTCATAGCTTTGCTTTGAAATACTTAAAACACTGAGGATGCGGTTTTCTCTAGCTGTATAGAAATTATAGAATATAAAAGAAAGATTTAAGTTACCGCTATCGACCCTACCGCCTCGGTCTCAAGTTGAGCTCATTTTAAAGGCTCTATATTACGGGTTTAGTCAAGTTTATGTTTTCCGCTAGTATGTAGGGAGATCTTGTAGGTGTTCTAACCTCCCACCATGTTATGTCATAAGTGTCTCTGCTAATCAATTTAATTGACTTAAGTAAGGTTTCGAACTTGTCGGCTATTCTTATTCTATCTACGTATCCCATGACACTGCCATTTCTTATCTCTAAGACCAAGTCTCGCGCTACCGTCGAGAACTGACCCTCAACGTAGTTTTGCAGTCTAGTATACCAGTTATTTAATATCATGTAGCCTTTTCTTACTTCAGAAATCATACTGTCGAGCGAGCCGTCTCCTGGCTCTATCACTAAGTTCCAAGGTCTAGGATTGACCCAGCCAGCGTTACCCGTGCTTGCGGTTCTAAATACTTTTCCGGTGGCTGTGTTGTGTAGGATCGAAGTAAGCACCCCTCTATTGATTATTGGTTTATTGTAGGTTTCCACACCTTCATCATCGAATGGGGCTAGGCCTGGCAGCGTGATGTCTCGTGGGGCATCTAGTAGTGTAAACTTCTCTGAAGCGATTGCCTCACCCACATTCTTTTTAGCAAGGAACGACATCCCCATGAGTATCGCCATACCTGAAGCCATAGAAGCTACGTAGTTAATCAGGTTTCCTACTACGAGCGGGGATAGCACTATATCGTACCTACCGGGCGTGAAATCGGCTTTTGCTTTAGCGAGCCCTAAGAATTCGGCAGACCTCAAGCCAACATTCTCTAAGGCGTTAGTATCGAGATGCGTTGACCCCCAAGCCCAATGACCGCTGATGTCCCTTCTAATAGACCTTAGGTAAGCCATAATCCCTGTTTTACGGTAACTATCCTGAAAGCCCTTGCTTGTTGCAACAACAACTTCAGCTTCCTCAAGCTCTAGAGTTCCGGCAGTTCTTTCGGCACCTGAGCTAAGAGCGGAGGTTACCATGGCTTCAGCTAAGTGTTTGGGATTAGCTAGGTGCTCAACTACTCTTTTATCGTATCCTCCCTCAAGTGGCGAAGGTTTCTTAGGCTCTGGGAGGTCAGCATAAAGCTCTGACTCCTCAACTTTAGTCACATAGTCCTCTACTCTTCTAACGGCGCTCAGTACTTCTTCTGGAGACTCCACTCTGAATTCTAAAATAGCGACTCTCTTCTGCTTTCCTAAGAGTAACTGTATGTTTATGTCTTTCCACATTTGTAGAACTCCGGGCTGGTTGTTCCATATTTTTAGCATAGTCGTGTCTCTGCTGACTACCTTAACTATAGCGCCATCGAACTTCTTCTTCAGCTCTTTGAGGAGAGCTTCAGCTATATCGTGTGCTCTCATAGGGCAACACCTAACTTAACTTTCGAGAGTCTAACATCGGGTCCCCCGTACCACACTGGGACGCCCTGCGAAGGTTCTCCCTTTCCACATGTACCAGGATAGAACACTAACTGCTTTCCTGCTCCAGAGATCTTACTGTAGAAGCTTTTTGTGGTAACCTCTAGAACCGGGTTGCGGACAGGGTTCGTGATCTCACCGTCAACAACTAGATAGGATTCCAAACCTACGTATCTTTGGTTCCATCTTATATCATCTATGTTCCACTCCATATACGACTTCATGTAAACACCTAGTTTTATATCTTCGATAAGCTCTTCAAAGCTCATATCTCCAGGTTTTAAATACGTGTTGCTCATCCTAATTATTGGCTCGCTTGCGTAGTTCATAGCTCTTGCGGCGCCATTACTCAGCGTACCAAATAATTTAGCTGTATGTCTATTGTGGAGAGGCTCGTAGAGTAAGCCTTCTTTGTAAAGATACCTAGGTCTTGCTGTGACTCCCTCGTCGTCATAGAGGTAAAAGCCGTTGCTTCCCGGTATCGTTGGGTCCTCGATAACTGTAGCGAATTCGTTGCCAACTACGTACTTTCCGATCATCTCCGGCTTCACGTAAGACTCTCCAGCTTGAGCAGCTTCTCTTCCAAGTATTCTGTCTGCTTCCATGGGGTGACCGGCGGACTCGTGGACAACGAGGCCAACTATTTCTGACCCGACTACTACGTCTACTTCTTCTTTTGGGGGTTCGATACCTCTGGTGAGAACTTTCTCGAGATTTGTAGCTTCTTGAGTTACTTCGTCTACAACTCTCCACTCTCTTAACCATTCAGAGCCTCCCGATGCTCCAAAGTCTATATGTCTCTGGATAGTCCCTTTCTCGGGAACGTGTTCAACGAAATTTACCCATACATATATTCTGGGAACTGTAGACCTAACGTAAGCACCATCACTATTAACTATTAACTTCTTTTGGGTGTGAGTCCTTGTACTGAAGGTGAGGACAGAGAGGCGCGCTTCCTTTAGAGCTCCACTAACGGCTTTATAAGTTTCTCTACCTAACTCAACCCTCTCTTCAACCCCCAGGCTTTCAAAGCTAACCTTAGGTATAACCTCAAAGCTTGCTCTACCAACCCTAGATCCATCGAACTCTATCGGCGTCTTCATTAGTGGGGAGACAGATCTTGCTCTACCTATAGCTTCTCTGACTGTAGTCTCCACGGAGTCTCTATCGAGCCTGTCGGTTGCCGCAAATCCTAGAGCTCCACCTACGAGAACCCTAATGCCAATTCCCCTAGCGATTGATGTAGTAAGAGAAAGCACTTTACCATTTCTCATCACTAGGTAGTCGGAGACGTCTTCTTGAAATCTTACTTCAGCATATGTAGCACCTTGAGAGAGAGCTAAATCTAGGGCTCTTATGAGGATCTGCTCTTCTATCACCTAGATCGGCCTCAGAAATAGTAAAGAAGCTTAAGATATATAACCTCACGGCCTACTTTTAACACACTTCTTTTTCCTTCGGTTAGCTCTCGGCTCAAACTTGAACGTGTTAGAACGTCAGCGTAGGACCTGAACACTGTTTTATAAGTAGGAGTAAGGTAGTGTCTTTGAGATGTGAGCTAAAACTGAGACCTGATAGCAATAAAATTCTATAAATAACCTAGCTAAAACTAAGTGAGAGTCGAGCGAGTTCGCTTTCGTGTTTCCACAACTACGCGAGGAGAGTTGAACTTGAGTTGGAAAAAGTAGTTTACTGAATTTGAAGTACAGATGATCGCTATATCCAGCCTCTCAGCTTCATTGCCTTATAGACTCTCTCAACAGCTACAACAAACGCTGCGTCTCTCATCGTCACTAGCCCTTTCTCGCTTCTAAGGGATTCGTACTTAGATATCAGCCTCTTGATGTTGCCCTCCATGATAGACTCGATCCTCTTTAGGGTTTCTTCCTCAGACCACCAGTACCACTGCAGGTTTTCTACCCACTCTAGATACGACATGACTACGCCTCCAGCATTTGCGGCTATATCGGGGACTATGACTGCTCCACGTTCATACAGCACTTTTTCAGCTCCGGGTGTAGTCGGTCCGTTCGCTCCCTCCGATAAGACCTTTGCTTTAACCTTATTGACGTTGTCTTCTCTAATTACGTTTTCTATAGCTGATGGCATTAGTACCTCACAGTCTACGTATAGAGATGCGTCTGGGTCAGGTATCTTCTCCCCTTTAGGATAGTTGATCACTTTCCCGGTGCTCTCTTTTACCTTAATAGCCAGTTCTACGTCTACACCGTTAGGGTCGTAAACAGTGCCAGATGTATCGCTTACAGCCACTACCTTCGCACCGAACTTCGCTGAGAATAGTGCTGCGTACTGACCTACGTTTCCAAATCCGTGTACCGATACCCTAAGACCCTCGAACGTCCCTAGGTACTTTTCTGCAGCTACTCTACCAGCTACAGCTGTTCCAAACCCTGTTGAGTAAAGTCTCACTGGGTTACCCCAGAGGTCTGGAGGTTTAGCAGTAAACACTCCGGGGACGTTGTAGCCCTTGAGCTTGCTGTACTCATCGACCATCCAAGCCATTATTTGCGGGTTAGTGCCGACGTCTGGGGCGGGTATGTCTACGAGGTCTCCTATGAGTGGTGCTATAGCTCTAGCGTAACCTCTTGAAAGCCTCTCCAGCTCCCCTTGGGAGAGCTTCTTTGGGTCTACCTTAACAGCTCCCTTACCACCACCATACGGTAAGCCGTTCAGAGAGTTCTTCAGGGTCATCCCAAGAGCTAAAGCCATGTCTGTCTCAAGGTCTACTTCGGGGTGAAACCTTATTCCACCTTTATACGGTCCTAGCGCGCTGTTGTGCTGTACCCTATACCCTTCAAATACTACTAATTTTCCATTATCCATTCTGACCGGTATGCTGACCATTAAAACTCTCTCAGGCTTGCTCAATATCTGGTAAACTTCTTCTGGAAAACCGGCGAGGTCGACGGATCTCCTGAGAACTTGAAGCATCCACTGGAGGTAACTAATCTTACCACTACTCATGTGTACCCCTCAAGAAATACTACTAAGAACAAGTTTTAAAGCTGTTTATTATGGTCTATGCTGATGTATAAGTAAGTTTTAACAGAACTGCTACCTATGTTAACTCGATTGCTTTCACGCACTCCCACAATTTCGTACAGCAGCTCACATGATTTTATAACGTTAAACTAGTTATTTAAACTTCTTTCCTGGGTTACTTAGGGTGACGAGGGTTGGTCAGATACGGTCTTGCTATGAGGGTTAAGAACATCGCTAGAACGGGGTGGATGATGCGAGGTGTACCGCCTTCTGACTCAGAAACAGTTAGTTCCCACTCCTTCGAGGTAGCCTTTCTGTCCATGCTCCTCGCTGACCGTCTTATGAGTATTGGAGTGAATGTAGACGTGTCCAAAGTCCTCAGGTCTGCGTTGCTACATGACCTTGCTGAAAGCGTTATCGGCGATATAGTCAGAGCGGTTAAGGAATCTATCGGCAGTTCCCAGCAGTTAGAAGAAAGAGCTATTCGAGAGCTAGGCATGGATAACTACATAGACATTTACCAAGAACTATTGGAGGGTAGAAGCTTAGAGGCTATACTGATAAGAGTTTGTGATAATCTCGCCACATTGCTTCAGGGACTTCGGTACCTTAGCAAGGGATACACTTCAGTAATCGACATAGTCGAGTCGACTAAACAGAGAATCGAGGAAATACTGAAGTCGGAGCAGTTACCAGAAGAAGCCAGGAGAGTTTTAAGCGATTCGGTGATGAAGCTCATGGTATCTGAGGAGTTCTAGCTGCCTATTGCTTACTAAGATAGCTATTTACATTACTAGCTTTCTGTAGCTAAGCCAATGACTTTTACTTACTCTCAGTGATCGTCCTCTCCATAGCTACTCGACGTTCGTAGTTCATCTTAGCCCAATAAACCCATCATTAAGCTAGTTCACTAAGAACCTAAACCATGCTTAATACAGCCTTAGAACAATCAACGACATCGAGTCACGCAGTAAAGGGAGCCCCTTTGCGTCTGTAGCATATTAAGCTGAAAACGACAGCAGATTGGAGTAAATCCCGCACTGATGATGAACTCAGCGGTAGTGATAAATGATCTTACCTGTCTCAACTGAAGACCACAATAAAGACCATAGCTTATTTATTACTTAGTTTATCTCTTGGTACCTACTTATACTCAACACTCGGTTGCGGGTTCCACGGCTTTAGGCTTCTGCTCTTTATTGAATTAGTTTATATAAACGTCTTCTATTTAACTCACAAGGCATTTAATTAAGAAAAAGCTACTTTAGTCCGTAATACAAAGAAAAACGGTTTAACATATTACGATAGTAAAGATAAACTAGCTTTTCCTGCAAATAAGTATGTGGAGGCGCCAGCCTCTACGGGTCGATCAGTAAAACTAAGCAACACTCCGAGCACGCTAAGCCCCAAATGGGAGAGTGACCCCGGGTAAACTCTCTCGTTCGGGGTTTACGAGCTCAGAGCGTTGCCTAGTTTTACTGACCGATCCGTAGAGGGCGAGACCTCAGTATTTCTAGTAGTTTCCAACCGTTGCCAATATAAATAGGCTTCTTGATTTCGTATATTATTTGGTAATTCGCGTCGACTGCTAGTGAGCCTGCTGGTTCCGGTATTTCTAGGAGGTATGAGTAGTGCTTGACTGGGAGAGCAGCGTAGACGTAATCTGAGAGTCCAACTCTGTTTAGTAGTTGATGAAGTAGCTTATGCTTAGGTCTAGACTTTACTTCGATTACGTAAATAAGTGGTCTATCGCTACTGTTTTCAACTGCTACAAGGTCTAGTTCTAGTTTCCCTACTAGAACATTAGTGTAAACAGTCATACCTAAGTTCTTGAGTACTCTACCTATTACTTCTATTAACCTCTCTTCTAATATAGCCCAATTAAAGTCCTATTTACGGTAATTATATCAACGTACGCATTGATTTGTTTACTGCTCATTCAAAGTTTTATGGTTTGGGTATTACCACGATGTTCACTAGAGTTATTGTGGGTAAAGTAAGCTCGAAGTGTGGGATTAGGTTTGTAGCTACATTGTACTACATAAAAAATATAAGCTTTTTAGAGATTGTTATCTTGGTTAGAGCATGGTATTATATGATGTTAGATGTAGAGATGTAGCGAGAATTCTAGCGAGCGGCCCCCGCACTAGAAAAGAGATAGGAACAGAGCTTAGGAAGATCTATCCAACTCTTAGAGCTAGAGGAGCGTGGGTCCGCGAAGTACTTCTTGAGTGGAATCCTCTGGTTACAAAAGTAGGTGATGATACGTGGGATCTAAGTGACTTAGGTAAAGCTCTAGTCAAGCTCCCCGGAGAACTCGGTAAGCCCTTAACGACTGAGGAAACAGTGTTTCTACTGGGACTTCTCCTACTAGACCCTCGCCAGAGGAGGGTTACTGCCGAACTACTAGCTACAGGTAGGTCGTCAGCTGCGGATAAGTGGGTAATTATTCAAACCACTAGAGTACTAGAGAAGCTAGGAATATACAAGAAAACTCCTCAAGTAGTTGAGGCAGTACCGGGCATATAAATAACTCGCAAGCAGTGCGGTTTAGCACAAGCGCCTTTTTATGTATTAAAGCACCTCAAAATTAGTAGTTTAGGACCTAGTTTAAAGTAGTAGTGGCTGTAAGATGGAGGTAGAAGAGATAGTTAGACGTCTAGGCTCAGAAAAAATTATAGAGCTAGCTGTGAGGCTTGTAAGGGATTCACTAAGTAAGCTAGACCTCTCTAAGGAAGCCCCCCTAAAGATAATGAACTTCTGTGGAACTCACGAGTGGACTGCCGTAAGGTATGGTATAAGGTCTCTGCTCCCTGAGAGTATAGAACTCGTAGCTGGCCCCGGATGCCCAGTTTGTGTAACCCCCGGAGCTGTTATCGAGCAAGCAGTCAAGCTGTCTCTAGATGGGCTCAGGGTGTACACTTTTGGTGATGCATTTAGAGCTCCGTCTGCTTCCTCCAGTTTCCCACGTAGCTTAGCGGAGGCTAAGGCTCTCGGAGCAGATGTTAGAGTAGTTTACAGCTTCTATGATGCCATACTGGACTCCAGGAAGAACGGTAAGGAGTCAGTTTTTCTAGGAATAGGCTTTGAGACTACAGCTCCCTCCTACGCTATTCCAATACACAGTGGTAAAGTACCTCGGAATCTCAAGCTCTTGAGCACTTTAAGGCTAACCCCACCAGTCATGAGGTACACTGTTAAGCTCTATAAGGAAAGAGGTCTTCTCCCAATAAGAGGTGTAATAGCTCCCGGTCATGTATCTGTAATTACGGGTGCTTCTGCGTGGGACTTTCTTCCCAAGGAATTCGGTATAGCAGTAGCTGTATCGGGATTTGACGGCTTCGACCTCCTCGTGTCCATAGCAGAAATAGTGAGGATGATCTCTGAAGGGTCTCCAGCTCTCTACATCGAGTACAGGAGGGCTGTCAGATGGGAGGGCAATGCGTTAGCGAGAAAGTACATAAATGAGGTCTTTGAAGAAGCTGATAGTGCTTGGAGAGGAATAGGATATATACCAAAAAGTGGTCTTCTACTGAAGGAGAGATTTAAAGAGCTTGACGCATACGAACAATACGGCTTAAAGCCCCCGGGACCTGAGGGTTACGTACTTACTACGGCATCTAGTAGCCCCGATCTCCCTCCGTCGTGTAGGTGCGGTGAAGTAGTGCTGGGGATAGCTAAGCCCACGCAGTGCTCAATGTTTATGAGAGCGTGTACACCGAGCAAGCCATACGGTCCTTGCATGGTCTCTCAAGAGGGAACCTGCTACATATGGGCCAAATATGGAGAACTAAGTGCGAAACTATTTTATAGAATAACTAGACCAAGCGACCAATATTCGTAAAACCTCATACGGAAGCTTAGCCTAATTGCGTTAGTGAGTTATTCACGTTAGTTCTAGGTCGTGAAGTCTACACAGCGAGGTGACACTAGGATGAGTCGAAGGTATTAAAGAGCGGGTTCGTTGCGCCACCATCATTACAATACTGATTAACACTACAGCTAAGCCGAGTTGGCTGGGTTTAAGCATGTGAGAAGCTTCGGATGAGGGATTGTCAGTTGTCTTAATAAGTTGCCACGTTTTTCTGCATTTGGTGAAAACTTGACTATTAAAATTACGAGGGATCACGTTATCTACAGCTTCTCTAAGAAGCACCCAGCTATGTTTAGTGTAGTTCCTGGTGACTCGGTCATATTTGAAACAGTTGATGCTTTAGGAGGTCAGGTCGTGGATGAATCGACTGCTCTCGATAAGATCGACTGGAGCAGGGTAAATCCTGCTACAGGTCCTCTCTATGTTGAAGGAGCTAAGCCAGGTGATACCTTAGTAGTCGAAATCGAGGACATAAAGGTATCAGATAGAGCCGCTATCATTGTAACACCAGGGTTTGGCGCACTACCGGATAAGGACTTTAGACCATCAGTCAAGATACTGAAAGTAGTAGGAGAGAAGTTGATGTTCGGAAACCTGGAGGTCGAAGTTAGGCCTATGATTGGTGTACTAGGTGTAGCACCCGAAGAAGGAGAATTCCCAACAGGCACTTCTGGTCACCATGGGGGAAACATGGACGTAGCCACACTCACTGCGGGGAGTAGAGTCTTCCTACCCGTGTTTGTCGACGGTGCTCTACTAGCTCTAGGAGACGTACACGTAGTTCAAGCAGACGGGGAGATATGTGTAGCAGCTGCGGAAGCTTCTGGTGAAGTAAGAGTTAAGATAGGCTTGGTGAAGGGGAAGAGACCGAGGTACCCGATAGTTGAGAGTGAAGACAGGTACTCGATAGTGGCTTTCGGGAAGGATCTCGACGAGGCTGCTTACAGAGCCTCCGAGGAGGCAGTTTACGCCATCATGAGAGCACATAGCTTAAGCTTTGAGGAGTCATATATGCTCGCTAGCCTAGTGGTGGATCTAAGGATCAACCAAGTCGTCGATCCTATGAAGGGAGTAAGAGCCGAGATACCGAAGAAATACATAAAACTCGAGTACCTTCTACACCACTCAATTTGAGCTATTGTCACTGCTCTTGCTTTTTTCAGTGAAAACCCTTAAGTCCTTAGTAGTCTTTTTAACGTACGGCTCATTTATAACTCTAAAGATGAGGCTAGCTTTCTCCTCCGACAGCCCTTCGATACTCGCTAGCTCAGCTAGAGAAGCATTAAACACTTTTTTCACACTGCCGAATTTTCTCAGCAACCTCTCGGCGGTCTTGATACCAACTCCCGGGAGTGCGGAGATGACGTATAGTTGCCAATCACTTAGTAGAGCTTCTCTAGGCTTATTTTTAGATACCATAGCAGCTCTCAGAACATGAGGAGATTCGCCGAGCTTTATGGATAAGTACTTCAGTATTTCAGCAGTATGCTTTGGGTCGTCAGTAAGTATAACCGGTATTCTATCTACAATAGAGGAGTAGTATAGAGCTGCTAAAACGCTTTTATAATTTGACGTGATGTACTTCAGCTTCTCTAAGTTTCCTTCAATAATTAGGAAGCACCTACCAGCAGAACGAGTTAGCCTAGACAACTGGGCAAAGAACCTCCCGTCGTAGACGGACTTAGCTAAGTCATTAACAGTCTTTCTCTCAGCGATTACGTCTTCAGCTATGACGTAATCTCCCACCGCTAGCTGCTTAAAAATTACGAGCACACCTAGCTCCATTAAATACTTGGGTACTTCAGACTCTTTCTCCCTAGAGTCCACGTAGATCTTAACCATCTAAACGCACTCCTCCAGCCATCTACCTCTCTCTAGAACTCGGACTTTATAACCACGTGCTGAAAAGAACTCGATTATCAGTCTTTCTAGATCGTTAATTGAGCTTTTCGAGATCGACGCTCCTGCTGCGGCTTCATGACCACCCCCACCTCCCCCCAAACTCTCTCCAACGTATTTAGCTAGCTCAGCTGCGATCGGGGCCCTAAGATCTTTAACAAGCTTAGTGCTCGCTCTAATCGTCACGCGAGTCTCAGTCTCACGGGGTGTAAGAGCGATCGCTATATCGGATCCCGCCTCAATGGGGTACTTGAGAGACGACGACTCGTATGCTCCTATGCACGTAATCGTCATGAGGTAGTCGCTCCCTATTGAGTATACACCCATTCTCGATAGGCTCCTCAATCTAGCGACACGCTCAGCGTAAGGAACTTCCTGCTGAGTTAAGAGGCGACCTACATCTTCGATATCGGCACCCGAATTCAAGAGCCAATCTACTACCTTTAGCAACCTAGAGTTTAAGATCCTCAAGAACTTAGTGTCAAACATTATGCCGGCTAATAGAAGTGTAGCATAACTTCTAGGGATACTATAGCCGGAGAGCATGAGGACTTCAGCTAAAAGAGCTGATGATGCTTTAGACTCCGGGTCGTAAATATATGACTCACAAATACCTGCTAAAGTATTTACTGCGTGATGGTCGATGAAAGAGCACTTAGAGAACTCAACACCCTCTACCTGAGTAATCGATGATACATCAACGAACACTACTCTCTCACTGGCACACTTCCTCACGCTCGGTATACCGAAGCCAAGGGCCTGGAGAACTCTCTTACTTACAGAGTCCGCTCCGTCAGGAAGGCACACCTCGAAAGTTCTACTAGAACTAGAATAAGAGCTTAGAGCATAATTTAGTGTGAGTGCTGCCGCTACAGAGTCGATATCGGCATTTCTATGTGTCACAATTAATGCCCCACCTTTAGACCACGCCATCAACTCAGCGAACTTGGCTACCAGCAGGACTTTCCCCTACATACGTTGTTTAGTAGGTAATGAAGGCAGAATAGCCCCTAGCTAACGTAAAGAACTTAACTACGGGGTACTACAACTCTGCTTTTAAGAACTAGGTTTTTTGAGTAGCCTGAACTCAATGTATCTAACTACCAACTCTAGTAAAGAGATCTTGAGGCAGGTTCTCAAGGTTATGTTGTTACTTACACTTACTTCCACACTGTTAATGAATAACCTGGGGTGAGGCATGTGTTTCACGGCTATCACTACGTACTCCCCAAGTTTGATATTGGTTTCCGATGTCATCCCACCCGCAGGTCCCCACTTAAGTGCTCCATCTCCTAAGTCTGTTGGTGTCGAGGGCATACCGGCACCAAATCCAGCCCACTCTAGTGCTATGAGCCTAAGACCGCAGCTTTCTAGAGCGTATCTTTCTGTGATTCGATAATGCTCAACGCTATGTACGTAAGTTAAAGTAATGTTAGTTTCAGAGTCAACGGTTATCGCACTAATACTTCCGTCTACTATAACTAAGCCTATGTACAGTAGAGGTAGTAGTGCGAGCAATAAAGCTACTGCGAGCATGGATGTGTAAACTAAGTAGAAAAACAATGCTTTACTTCTACATCTACTAGTCTTCAACGCAGGTTCCTTACGGTCTTAACTCGCTAGGGATAGAGACTCCCTTCTCCTCGTAGAACTTGATGGCGCCCGGATGTAGGGGTATGGGCATACCCTCTAGAGCCTTTTTTAAGTCTATGTCTCTAGCTCTAGCATGCGCCTCCCGCAGCTCATCTATGCGCTCAAACATCACCTTGAGTACGTAGTATACAACATCACTTGGAACATCAGCTCTTACTGCCAACATAGCCATAACGGCTAAGGTTCTAGTATCAGACGTCATGCCGGTGTATGTTCCCGAGGGAACAGTGTACCTCGTAAAGAATCTGTACCCTTGTTCAACGAGCTTATTCAGTACTTCGTCTGGGACTTCAACTAGGTTTACTGGAACTGTAGCAGCAAGAGATAGTACTGCTGAAGTAGGTATTCCAGCAACAACAAAGGCCGCATCTACTAAGCCCAGCTTTAGGGAGTCTGCTGCCGCTGCGAAGTCTAGGTTTTGTACAGCGATTTTATCCCACAATCCAGCGGCTTTCAGAATGAGCTCTGCTTCAACAGCAGTTCCACTACCTACCGCCCCTATCGCTACTCTCTTACCAGCTAAGTCGTATATGCTCTTTATGCCGCTATCTGCTCTAACTACTATCTGAATAACCTCGGGGTAAAGAACTGCGACACCTCTCGCTAACTCAACCTTACCGCCCTCGAACATGTAGATACCTTTGTAGGCGTAGTAAGCTATGTCGTTTTGAACGAACACTAGTTGGGCATCCCCGGCTCCCAGAGCTCTCATGTTGGCTACTGAAGCACCACTAGTCGATACCGAAGACGAAATCACGTTACCTGCGTACTTATTCAGCATCTCTGAGAGCTTAACTCCGAGGGGGTAGTAAACCCCACCAGTTCCACCAGTCCATATGTTTAGAGTGTACGGTTTGACCTCCGGTCTCATCAGCATGTACGTAGCTATACCGACAACTACTAAGACTATAACTACTATACCTATTAAAACAGGTGTCTTGACCTTCAACAATCACACCTCGCTTACTAAATACGTACGCAGACTTAAAAATTCAAGCTAGGGAGGGGTTCAGCTCCTATGTTGGTTTGTATTGGTTGGTTTCATTGCCTCATCTCTGTTCCCCCGCATTCCGCTCGGGGCCTCTTCGGGTTCGGGGGCGTTCGAGGTGGCCCCAGGCACTCTACATCTTGAGCGTCTCGGGGAGAGCCCGCACCTCATCTACGTGGCTCCCGACTCCTTAACGAACTACTTCCACATACCACTACACATAGAGTACTTACAAGCGTTTCCATCCACATGAACAAATATGAAACCCGAAACAGTTACTCAAGATGACTCTGCCGCCTAAAACGTTCTCGTAGGTAGCTCTTGGTGCCACGGTTTTGCTTGCTCTAAGTCTAGAAAATATAATTAATGTTAGGCTCCGAGCCGTAAGGGTAGACTGTATTCATGGCGAAAGCTTGTAAGCTAGTTTTGTTATTCTGAGAAGCTTGGAGGACAGCCTCCAGCCTCAATGACTGCGCGATAGCCATCGAAGGTGGGAGAATATACCTATTCCTAAAGGGGGGCTCTATGGTGCCCGCCAAAGTAGCTCCTGAGAACCCCACGAGTTGTGAGTGAGTGTGAAAGAGGGAGCCTGTACCCACAAAACCAGAGTAGCCGAAATGATCGAAGTAACCTAGCTTATGGGCGGGGGAGCCACTTACTCGCTATTTACTTAGTGATTGGTGCTATTGACTGGTGCGATAATGTTTTAGCAGTTAGATACCTGTGAAGTCTATAATCTCTCTAAAGGTGTTAGAAAAGCAGTTTTGCGCAGTTAATAGTTCTGCTTGACTGCATCTAGCTGTTTAGCGTGCTTGGTTTCCAAAGAAAGCTTGAGGAGAGCAAGGTGTCTTCATGGAAGTCCATGTAATGATTTCAGTGAGTAGGGATTACTAAGGGTTAGTTACTTCACTAGTAATTCCATCCAAAAAACCTTTTAGCGGATTCTCTTAGTGCCTTAATTGCTGGAAGCTCTTCACCAGCTAGTGCCATCAGTAAGGCTCCACCCCCAGTCGATATATGCATTTTGTCCCTAGAGGTACCTTCTACTAGTGCCCCCAGATGTCCTCCACCTATTACGAGGAACGCTCCACTCCTTAGCGCAGCAGATACAAGGGCTTCAGAGCCGGCTCTGAACTTAGGGTCTTCGATGTATCCAGCAGGTCCCCTCATGACAATCAGCTTCGCATCTTTCATTAACTCGGAGTACATCTGCATGGTGTACGTACCTATGTCCATGGGTTTACCCGTTATGGTGCTCGCTGGACACTCATCTATCTCGCCACTGTTCTTAATCACTACGTAATCTAGTGGAACATCTATTGGTGCACCACCTAAGAGAATTCTCCTCGCTCTCGGGACTAGCGTCATGAGGCCTCTGTCCTCTAAGACTTTAAGCACGTTTTCCGATATCTTACCTCCGCGAGCTATGTGAAAGACTAAAGCAACTAGACCAGTAGTAAGTATCCTATCTGCTAGTCTATTCCTAGTCAGGTTTTCTATGATCTTTAGGGTGTCAGCAACTTTCGCACCACCTAAGACGAAAACTCTGGGTGAATAATCAGAGTCCACGATCTTCCTAAGAGCTTCAACCTCGCTTCTCATAACGTGCCCTATAACTGACTTAACCACCATCGGGAATCCGACTATAGATGGCTGCGATCTATGTGCTGTAGCAAAAGCATCAAATACGTAAAGGTCAAAAAGCGGTGCCAGCCTTTTAACAAGAAAGCTCCTAGCATGTACTTCGGGAGGTGCCTCTATTAGTTCTTCTGAGGCAAACCTAACATTGTCTAGTAGCAGGACTTCACCGTAACCTAGCTTTTTAATCTCCGATAATGCTGTAGGGCCCATTACGTCTTCAACGAACTTAACTTCGATCTCTAGGTACTTCGAGAGTACCTCGCTGTGAGGTTTCAACTGAGTAAATCCCTCTTCACCAGGTCTACCCTGGTGAGATAACAGAACAATAGCGCAGTTCGAATCTAAAAGGTCCCTAATAGTCTTAAGGTGGGCTTTAATCCTTGAGTCATCTAAGATCCTACCCTCGAGATCTAGGGGAACGTTAAAATCCACGCGAACAAGAACCCTAAGATTCGTTACGTCGATATCCTCAATAACGGGCAGTCTCGGGAGCACCCTACCACCCACTTAACTGGGTCCACCATTAAATAAAAGCAGAGAATTAAAGCACTGCTATGGTGCTATAATCCCCTACTAACTAAGACGTTTAGCAAATTAAGCTAGCTGCCCTCGAGTTTTAAGTAGGTCTAAAACGAGGGAGACAACGGTATACTCCGATAAGTGTGCTATATATCGTTAAAGGTGAGTAACCCGAATTTCTAGGTAATAGTGTATATAGCTTCGGCTTTCAGATCTCTATAACCTACTCTTATAAAGCCATAATCTGGTGGCTACCATTCTCTTTGGTGGTCTAATCCAGCAGTAACAAAATATAGAAACCTGTTTAACTTACAGTTATTAACTGATATACCTCGGCAAGTCCCGAATTCAGCTAGGCGAAAACTTTATAAACCAGTTAAGATTTAGTTCTGGGGTAAATTATGCGGTACGTGATGGCCAGCCTATTCGCTATATCGCTCATAAGCCTACTCCTTATAGGTGTAGCAGCACCTGTAGAAGCCCAGAAGGGACTGGGTGAGGATTGGTATAAGTACGGGCCGTACCTAGATAAAATAACATACCCAGTAATGAAGGACTACACTATGAGGTTATTAGCCTTCGAGGCCGGTGAGTTATCTTTAACTGGTGTCCTCCCGGCCCACCTAGATAGAGTAAGGACGAATAGACCTGATGCCCACATATTCTTTACTGTAGGTATAAACTCTCTAGGTCAGCTACACTTTAACGTAGAGTTATGGCCAGTTAAGTACTTCGAGTTGAGGGCTGCTTTAGCCCACTTATGGAATAGGGATAGGATAATCGCGGAATCCCCACTTAGGGGGCTAGCAGTAAAGTGTACTACTATAGCTCCACCTACTCACGGTGCTTGGGTTAACTGGGATGCTGACTTCGAGAAGCTTTACCCGTACGACCCTGAGAAGGCTAAGTCTCTCTTAGCGAAGATATTTACACCATGTACTGGTCCTGACGGTAGACCTGCTTGGTGCGACCCGAGAGAGGGAGGTAGATTAGTCGAGATCGAGATCCTCTCACTACCGGAAGCTACATCACCAACCTACTGGTGGATAGCTCAGTACATAAAGTCAGAAGCAGAAGCAATAGGACTGAGAGTAACGATAAAGGCCGTCAGCAGCAGAGAACTAGACGCAGCAACTGCTGCTGGAACTGCTCAAACATGGATCATTGGATGGTCTTTTGGCAGGTTCCCTACGTTCATGTACTACTTCTGGCACAGCAGCGAGATCAGGCCGGGCGGCTGGAACGAGTGGAGAGTCAACGACTCAAGGCTCGACGCTATTCTCGACAGGTTCTACTTCACTAAAGACATGAAGGAGGCTATGGAGTATGGCTGGAAGGCTCAGGAACTTCTAGCTAAAGAGATAATTCCGTGGATACCCACGTACACAAGCATAGGTATTACAGCTTTCGATGGTGCTGTAGATAGAGACTCCATAATCTTAGCTTACGCACCACCTCTAAAGGACCCCGTAGGGTTCTCAGCATTCTGGTGGTTCACCGTTAAATACAAAGACAGAACATTCGGTGGTGTTTTAAGGTACTACCACACAGTCGACCTGACGACCTACCACCCAGCGACATACCTGTGGGCTAGTGAGGCAGACGCTATCTTTAGGATATACATACCGACTATGTATACAAGACCTGAGGACATATATGCCGAGCCGAGGATACCGATGTTCTTAAAGTACTTCAAGATAGATGAAGTAACATATGAAGGTACGAAAGCGTATAGGTTCACCATAACACTCTTTGAGGGCATCAAGTGGCAAGACGGTGTTGAGCTTACTGCGGAGGATTATGCCTATACAGTACTAAAGTTCGGTAGAGAGTTAAAGACTAGGAGGTACTACGGTCCGGACATAGAGCAGCTCATAGACGTAAAGGTAGTCAACAAGACCACGCTGGAGCTATACTTCAAGGACTACGGTTGGGTAGACCCATTCGCTTACACTGAGCGTGTCATACTGCCTAAACACGTATTTGAAAGATTACCTAACCCACTAGAAGACCCATCAACACTGCCACACCCAACGATACCAGGCCTGCCAGCAATGATCGGTAACGGACCGTACGCTTTAGCTAAGATAAGAGAGATAGCTTACGCTGAGCTCGTCTGGAACCCGTGGTTCTACTACAGACATCCAGATAGGACAGTAAAGTTCGCTACCGTGACTATACCCAGCACCGTTGATGAAGGCAAGTCATTCAAGGTCTCTGTAACCTTAGTTGACTACCTAGGTGCTAGAGCAACTAATGCCTCCGTTACTTTGAAGCTCACTGGTCCAATAACTCTAACGCTCACCGTCTCTCACGTCGGTGGTGGTGTGTACGAAGCAACTGTCCCAGGTCTAAGAGCAGGCACTTACTCCGTTGAGATATACGCAGAGCAGCCGATCATGAAGTGGTCTGTTGACAACAAGTACTCCACTAAAGTAACTGTTGGTGCTGTTGTTGGTCCTGGTCCAGTAGGTCCCACTATCGAGAGACCGCCGGCAGTGGTCATCGAGATCCCGGGAATTCCGCCAGTGCAAATAACTCCACCGCCAATGATATCGTTCGCAGCACCAGAGGTAAAGGTGACAACACCCGTAGTAACGCTTTCATCGACTGAGGCCGTACCCAAGACTACAGAAACAGTTGCGGCAGTAGCACCAGCCACGCTATCGTATGGAGCCGTAGCACTATCGATAGTAGCTCTAGGAATAGCTGTAGCAGTAAGAAGAAAATAAGTTAATCACGTTTTTGTTTAGCATTATTTTCTCGGTCTTATTTCTAGTTACATATCTATACCTCAATCTTAGTTTAGTTTACACATAGCCTCTTTACTTTAGTAACTAGATATTGGAAAGAACCCAGATAATCAACGACAGCAATTGAGTTAAGGAAATTATCTATCTTATATATTTAAGGGTTACACCGTAGGATTATAGGGAAACTAAGTGGGTGCTGGGACGTTCATTGCTAAGACAGGAGTTAGGTTGATAGGAACGTACATGGTAGTGCTCATGATTTACTTCATCGTTGTTAGAGTGCTGCCCGTAGTTGCTGCTGGTGGTAATATGGCAGCAGACCCTCTCCTAGCAGCACTAAGAAGAACTGCTGAAGACCCTAGGTTCAGCCTGTGGATCGGTGAGACTATAAAGAGGTTCGGTCTGGATAGACCGCTAGTACCCGACCAGCTATTGATGTACTTGAGAAACATACTCGTCTTTGACTTTGGGATCTCCGTATACACCCAAAAACCTGTTTTAGATGAGATAGCTACTAGACTTCCCTATACGTTGTCCTTCTACACTATAACGACTATATTGCCGATAGTAATAGGGTTCTACCTAGGGATAACTGCGGCAAAGAATAGAGGCAGACCTCTAGATACAGCTATAGTTCAGGCATCAATATTTACCAACATGCTTCCTGGGTGGCTCACTCTCCTAATAGTGTACTACGTGCTAGCGTATCTTCCAAGAGTTACGTGGGGTTACTACATATTCCCACTTCCGGTTAGAGCTCCTGAGATAGGTATTA
>JAWBTQ010000023.1:0-7600 GCA_038841535.1 Sulfolobales archaeon
GACGACAGGCTCCTCTTACTTTTAGATAAAGACCCTCAGGTAGCATTAGACGACCTCTCGGAAGCTATTAAGACAATAGTAGAGAGCATAGATGAGACTTACGCTAAAAGAGTGCGTAAGTTTTATGGCAGACTAACGGGCTGGGTTAAGCCGACACCTATCAGGGAAGTACGAAGCGATTTGTTGAATAGGTTAGTGATGCTCGAGGGTGTCGTAGTGAGATCTACGCCACCAAAAGAGAAGTTAATAAAGGCGACATACGTTCACATACTACCCGACGGTACTCAACACGAGTTTAGTTGGCCTCCGGATGATAGGGAGCTAGATGAAATGGAGAGGCCCTCTTACTGTCCCAAGTGCGTAACCGAGCTTCCAGAGGAGGGAGGCTCTTATCGTAGAGGTACCTATAGGCTAGTCCTAGAGAAGTCTAGCTTTATTGATTGGCAATTCCTGACTTTGCAGGAAAAACCTGAGGACACCCCACCTGGACAGCTTCCTAGGTCTATAGATGTAGTGCTCTCAGAAGACATAGTAGATACCGTGAGACCTGGCGATAGAGTCGTCTTGATAGGGATAGTAAAGCTATTTAGGGGAGGCAGAAGGTTATCGTCGGTTTATGATTTCTATATAGAGGCCAACAACATTATACCGGCTCAAAGACTTCTCGAAGAAGTTAGTATTAGCCCAGAAGACGAGGCTGAAATACGGGAACTAGCTCGAGACCCGATGGTTAGAAGAAAGATTATAGCTAGTATCGCACCGGCAATTCATGGATATTGGGATCTGAAGGAGTCGATAGCTCTTCTACTTTTTGGTGGTGTACCTAAGGTTTTAGCGGACGGTACTAGGATAAGAGGCGAAATACACGTCCTCATGATAGGAGACCCTGGGACGGCCAAGAGCCAGCTACTTCAGTACGCGTCGAGGATAGCACCCCGAGGTCTATATACGACAGGCAAAGGTTCTTCGGCAGCTGGCTTAACAGCGGCTGTAATAAGGGATAAGCAGAGCGGGGAGTTCTTCCTTGAGGCAGGTGCTATGGTGCTAGCGGATGGAGGTATTGTAGCAGTCGATGAAATAGACAAGATGAGAGAGGAGGATAGAGTAGCTATTCACGAAGCTATGGAGCAGGGAACTGTGACTATATCTAAAGCAGGTATTCACGCTAGGCTCAGCGCTAGAGCTTCTGTTCTTGCCGCAGGAAATCCGAAGCGTGGTAGGTATGTTGATACCCTCGGGCTTTCCGGTAACATAAACTTACCCGTAACAATATTATCGAGATTCGACCTAATATTCGTAGTTAAAGATATAGCCGAAATAGATAGAGATAAGCAGATAGTTAGACACGTACTCGAGGTGCACAGCACAGAGGGAGCTAGGGCCGAAGTATCTCCCGACTTATTGAGAAAGTACATAGCGTATGCGAGAAAATACGTTAAGCCCAAGTTAACAGATGAAGCCAAAAAGATCATAGAGAACTACTACATCGAGCTCAGAAAAAGGAGTGCATCCGACCCTAACGCACCTCTAGCAATCACCACTAGACAACTCGAGGCTCTAATTAGATTATCAGAAGCTCACGCTAAAATGGCCTTAAAGAACGAAGTTGAAGCTGAAGACGCTTTAGAGGCGGTAAGACTCATGAACGCTGTTCTAGAGAGAGTCGGTATGGACGTCGAGACCGGAATGTTGGACATAGATATACTGATGTCAGGAAAAGCTAAAAGCCTCAGAGATAAGGAGATAATAATACTTGAGCGCATAAGAGAGCGTAGTAAGAAGGAGGAATGCGCTAAGTACGCAGAACTTGAAAAAATAGCAGAAGCTCTCGGCATAGATCACGGAACTCTAGAGAAGATAATAAATAACTTAAAGAGGTCTGGAGATATCTATGAGCCAAGAACGGGCTGCTACATGTTGCAGAGTTAGTGAGCTGTATATGATACATGTACTATACAGCTACCTAACCTTAACTTGAGTTAATAGCTTACGTGTGAGTGCTTTATCCTCAGGAGGCCTCTCACGCTATTTACGCCAGTAAATACTTATAGCACCGTTTGGAGCATTTTAAGCCGTTATCTCACGTTGGTAAACATTTAAACAGCGGCCGTAGGATGGAGACTAGATTTTTAAGTTTTGTACAACTATTTATCTCAGAGCCGGGGTGGCCGAGCGGCCTAAGGCGGCGGGCTGCAGTGGTGTAGAAACCCGCTCTCTCGCGGGTTCGAATCCCGCCCCCGGCTCCAGTTTGTGAGATCGGGTTCTTGCTCTGTTTTTAAGCCGAGTTCATCGCGTTTTAGATACGCGAATTCTTTCGAGTTCCGATATCACTTTTTCTAGTGCTCTATGCGGTGATAGAGCTATTACATCTATTCCAGAGTTCCTCAGTAGCTCTATGTTTTTGAGCTCTCGAAGTACGATGTTGTATCGTAGAACTCTGTATATAGCGTCGTTCACTTTACTTGTGCTACTGAAGAAGGCTATTAGTGGGGCAACTACTATGACTCTAACACCACTTTCTCGTGTTTGCTTAGCTAGCTCCAGGATCTCGTACGCTCTTCGACTACTGATCACTGGTGAGAAAATCACTGAGGCAGACACGTCTTTAAATGACCTACTTATAGAGTCTACATGAAGGTTCTCCTGCGGTAACTCTACTCTCGGGGCTGGACCGTACCCAGGCCATCTTATATTAGAAAGTACATCAAGTATCTCTACTAGACCGCTATAGCTTCTTGCTTCACTACTACGCTTAACTCCATCTTCCGTAATAACGATGAACCTCAGTCTGTCTCCGCGTTTTACGAGGTAACTCGATAGTGCTACGGCTAAGTCAGCGCAGTGTTCAAAAAGAGACTTAGGGCTACCAATAAACGTATACTTCTGGGCGTCAAGTATTATCACTACCCTGAGTGGCGTCTCTACCTCAAATACTTTAACGTGGAGCTTCCCTAGCCTAGCCGTAGCCTTCCAGTCGATATGGCGAAGCTCGTCCTCGGGTCTATACTCTCTAGTACTGTGGTACTCGACTCCCAAGCCTGGGCTAAGGGTTCTCGCACCAGTAGATGAACGCACAATGCCGTACCACTTAGCTACTGGTGCTAAACCAACCTTAGGTGGGATCCTAATGGCTAGAGACTCCAAGTGGTAGATTGGAGCTTCAAAAGCACCGAGGGCGTCGGTAATCGCTACTCTTAGTGGACCTATCACGTGGAGGCCTGTACGCCTAGGCAGTTGAAGTGAAAACCTAGCTTGCCCTGGCTTTAGAGTAAACCTCGTGGAGTACGTGAAACGAGTACTCAAGTGTGAAAGCTGCGGGGGCAATTCGAGGTAGAGCTTTAGATAAACAAAGCTTCCTCTCGAGGTAATATCTAGGCTCAGATTGAGAACTACATCTACGTCTCGCAATTCTAGTTCAATCCTGTCTAACCGGCACGCAGTAAACTTGCTCATTAGCTTAAGGTGGGAGTAGCTTACTGTGAAATATGCTAGAAAGTACGCAGTAACGCATAAGGCTCCAAGAACTATGTCTAGGAGAGCTAAAGCACTGGATGCTACTACAGCAGTTAAGCAAAGGTAAATTAATCTTCGTGTCTTCAGGACTTCACCGTAACTAAACACGTCTCTCACTCACGAAGACTTCTTCAAGTACTTCAAGCAATTTCTCTGAGTACTTTAGGGCTCTATTAATCATAATCCTCCACATAGGTAAGTATGAAAGAGTTTTTCGGTTGAGGAGGAACTCCGAAAGCTTCATGAATCTAACGAGCCCTATTGAGTACCTGGGTTTATAGCCTACGCTCTCGAGGCAGCGCACTAACTCTCGGCTGGGGCGAGGTTCGCAACCGAGTAGAGTTAGTACTTCAGCTATCGTGCTATACACCTTCCTGAAGTCTTCTCTCCCTCTCCAGACGAAGCTCTTTAGCGTTTTAGTTAACTCTACTCTTCCTCTACCTAGTCGGATCGAGATAATTACTGAAACCAAAAATGTAGCTGCAACTACCACCTCCTCTCTTAAACCTTCAAGAGGGTCTCTCTCGAGGGCATTTCTTACATTTGCTAAGCCATATACTACGTCATTCAAGAAGACTAGAAAAGACCCTTCATTACTATGACTATAAAGCCTCAAAAACAGGTCTCTATTAGATAGGTACTTTCCTGCCTCAACTAGCACTACGCAGTCATATCCGCACCACTTCCTAATCGTTAGTGCTACGAACTTAGCTAGTTCTCTATAGGTACCACCTAGCTGAAGTGCTTGGTTTGTGAGTAGAGATCCGTCGCTGAGTACTAGAACAACTAAGTTATTCACGTGCTCAAGGCAGGCAACAGGCTTTAACTCGGCAGTTGAGGTAAGGTAGTCGTGGGACTCGGCAACTCCGATTACGGTACTGCAGTTACGTATTTCAGATGCTTTATCTAGTCTCAGAGCTACCTCACTGTTCTCTATATAGAATATAGCTCTCGGGTAAAAGTCGTAGTATTCGTCAAGCAATCTATTTCCATACACCCTGGCTTGGACATCAAGAAGCTCTAGTATACTGTTAGTGGTAGTAGTTTCATCAGCAACTACTAGAACTCCCCCAGAAGATTTCAATACCTTAGCTATATTCTCAACTTCGCTCTGGGTATAACCATACTCGGGGGAGATCATTAGCAAGCAAACTTTTTCTTTTAGTCTCGGAAAACGCACGTAGCTCCAATTAGATACGTAACTCACTCTCAAGCCGTAGCCCTTGAGCATTTCTACAAATATAGATGTTCCAAACTGGCCTGGGTTAATTGGTGAAGAACCCGTGGGGTACGGCGTCGGAAGATCTATGTACTCAAATAAGGCAACCACAGCTATCGCAGATAAAAGAACTGCTACTATTACGGCTTTTGAAGCGCTCAAGAAGACTGCTTGCATGCTTCTTTACCTATCACTAGGCTGATCAAGCGCACTCCAGCAGAGAGCATTGCGAGACCAGAGGTTAAAGCCACGAGGGATGTGGCAACTAGCGCGAAGAGCATTAAGACTACGGAGAGGACTAGGAGGGATATTGATGATGCGATTACGGCAACAGCTAGTGCTTTAAGTGTGCTCAACATTACGTGACACCCAACTCTCTTGCTAGCATCTCCATGTTAGAGATTAATTTAGCTAACTCAGCGAATGCGTCACTGACCGTATTGACAAGGCTTAAAGTAACTACGATTAATACTCCAACACTCAAGTAACTAAAAGCTATCAATAGCCTATTTCTTTTCTTTAAAAAAAGAACTAGGATTAGTAGGGAAATTATAAGGGACAATGAAGCAGAAGCTAGAGTAGCGTACTCCTGGAATACTACGGATAGACTCGATGCGACAGGGTAAAAAACGAGTGCTAGAGACACCAAGAAGAGAACATTGTGTAGCTCTTCTATAAGTGATGAGCTAGGTACTAGCGCTTCGCAGAGTGCTGGAGATATAGCGTTCTTAGTAACGTAGTAGGTATAGGAAACCATAGTTAGAACTAAGATAGCGTTTCCCGGAGTGGTATAGAGGAGAAACCTGAAGAAAGTGTCTCCTTTTAAGGCCCCTAGGTAAAAATAGCATAATATAAACAGTATTATAATAGCTGGAAGTAAGGCAACTATTAAGGCTTTTCTATTAGTTAACCACTCGGTACTCAATCTCGCATCACCAAGAGTATTTTGGCTATATGCTTTTTATTTCAACCTTTTCCTCGCAAACTAACTGAGTAGTCAGTTTCAGTGAACTCCCCCCAGGTAAAGTCGTTACCTAAAAGGTCATATTGACAGTCAAATACGTACTTGATGGTGCGGTTAGTGCGTGTAATAACATTTAAGCTTGACGAAGAGACTATACTAAAGCTAAACAGGGTGGCAAACGAGCTTGGTATATCGAGGTCTGAGGTTATTAGAGCCGCAATACTAAGCTATATAAGTAAGAAAACTGACGAGAAAGCTAGGACACGAAGAGTATTACTTAAGTAGGCAGCTTCGCACAACAGCTATCCGGGTGGTATTAAGATAATCTTAGCCTATCTAGGGGTATTTAGTAAACCTCAATTTAACTATGTAATACAGAGTAGATACTAATGGTGAGTTAATTGCCTGTAGTATATCGATGCGGTTCTTGCAACTACGTTCTCTACGAGTTCCTTAAGGTAGGGCAGGATTCTTACGGATTACCAACACCATCAGAGCTAATAGCGAAAATAGGGGATCATTGCCCTAACTGTGGTAAGAAGCTAAAGTTACCTACCATGGAGAACATAAGGATATCTCCGTATAGGTCGAAGAAGGCTCCTCCTTCAGGGTTGACTGAATACCAGTCCAAGAGCCAGGTAATCTAGCTAGCAGAGTACCAGGTCGAAGCTTTAGTTAACACGCTTTTGCTCGCTTAACACGTAGCTTTGAACCCCCCCAGTAGTTCATCACGGCCATTAATCGCTCCACACGAGGGTCTTAAGCACTTCTCGAGCCTAGTAACACCTAGGTTACCTCATAATTCTTGAGGGATGGGCTCATGAATGTAGCTTTAAAACATATCCCAGAGTCCCGCACTCTACGGGGTTGGAGTAACGCTCTGGAGACCCTGCGAGGGCTAAACCCTCCGGTAAAAGGAAAGTAGCCAAACCTCCCATACACCACAGGAGCCCTTACCCATCAGTGCGGGGGGTTAGTGCATAGGCTCTTTCGAGCTAGGTTAAGAGGTTTTTGAATGTGACGGTGGAACCCACTTTTAAGATGAATAGGTGCAGGTTATAGGGGTTGAGCGTTGAGTGGACCAAGCATAAGTAAGGACCAGGTAAATGAAATGAAGTTGAATCAGGTTATCACTCTGCTCAATAGGATCATAGTTGATTCTGGCGTTCCCAGAAACATAAGAAGGGCTGCTTTCGAAGCGCTGAAGATGCTTAATGATAGGTCTTTGTCACCGGGTGTTAGAGCGGCTAACGCAGTTAGCGTTCTAGACGAAATAAGTCAGGACCCCAACATGCCTTCATATGCCAGAACAACCATCTGGAACATAATAGCAATACTCTCAAGTATTAGGGATTGAGGGCTGAAGCCTTGGACATTAAGGTTAGGGTGCGCGGCATCTACGCTACTGCTATCTCTAAGATACTCCGAGATGAGAGATACACTCTAGTGGATGTCAGCGACGTTCTAGTTGAAAGACTGCAGGTACCGTTAAATAGAGGTCTTCCAGCAGATGTAACAGTTAAGACAGATAATGATGATGCTTCGAAATTGCTAATAATAGGCCATTCTGAGTACGCTGAAGCGGTGGCTAAGACCTTATTAGAGCACATACCCGCAGTAATTACGTATATCCCACCGGTCGGTCTTTACGCTACCCTAATAGCTCTAGTTAAAGGTGTGAAAGAGGGTTGCTGTATTATTGAGACACCGTACGGGCAGGCTGAGCTAGTTGAGTACCGAGAGTGTAAGGAAGGAGCTCTTCTCCCAGTATCGATAATCAAGGTACCGACTCACCCCGGAGACAGAATTGTCGCAGTACCTGGAGTCAGGATCGTAGGAGATTTTGCGGTAGTTTGGAGGGGCTCTAAAGTACTCTTTAGTCCACACTTGAAGAATAGGACTAG
>JAWBTQ010000023.1:7700-15542 GCA_038841535.1 Sulfolobales archaeon
GACGGCATTAAAGTCAAGAAAGACTTCGGCGATATAATCAAGACTGTTGTAACAGAGGGAATTCCATATTTGGTTCACTATTACTATGGTAGTGGCGGAAGGCTGAAGGGAGTTTATGTAAACATCAACACTAAGCCCGAGTTAGTTATTCCCAATACCGTAGAGTACGTAGATTTAGCTATAGACTTAGTGCGAGCTAAAAACGAACCTTGCGAGCTCGTAGATCAGGAAGAGCTAAGGTCTCACTTGACTAGCCAATTTATGGCTGTAAGCCAGGAAGTATATGAGTATGTCGTCAGAGGCTTAAGTAAAGCACTGGACGAATACTGTTCATAAAGCACACTCCCGTAGCCCTAGACCGAGTTTCCCGTCAATTATCTCAACCACTTTTTCAACTACTTTCGGCAATTCCAGTGAAGCGTCAACTAGAGCTAGCTCACCTTTTGATACCATGTCTAAGTAGATCTCGCGAGCCCTTTCGATTCTCTCCACGTTCTCAAAATAAGTGAGGGACCTCGACTTACTCTCTACTTTTCTCTTAAGGCCCTCTACTGGGTTTATGTCTAGATAAATCGCGACGTCAGGGTCTGGTAGGTATTTCTGTACTTCTCTTAGCCATTCATGGGAGAGACCGAGAGCTCCCTGATACGCTATTGTCGAGTACTTATATCTATCGAGAATTACTATGCTCCCACTCTCTAATTCTCTCTTAACTACCTTACTAATGTGCGAATATCTATCGGCAACCAACAATAGGGCTTCGGACTCAGGTGTTAAATCCATGTTTTTGGTCTCAAAAATCTTCCTTATAGCGTCGTAGTATGGTTCATACGTGTATACAGCCCTAAATCCACATTTTCTAAGCGCTTCTAGCAGGTACTTAGAGATGGTGGTCTTGCCAGCGCCATCTACACCCTCTATAGCGATTAAAGCCCCCCGAGGCACGAGCTTATCGCTCTCGATACAGACTAAAGCCAAACCTTCTTCACTCAGCTTCTCTATATCCGATAAGTTATCCGCTTTAAACAGCGGAATGCCCGAGATCACTGCGGAAGTCACGGCATTTACGTCTAGTTGTTCAACTATCAGTGCTCTAGGTGCTAAATTCCTCTTCTTGAGTGAATATATAACGTAGGGTCCAACAGTGCTACCCGTAAAGCCTTTAACAGCCACTATCTTGTTTCTAATAGTGAAGGTGTTCTTTAAGCGCCCTGTTGTGACATCTATATCTCCGAGGGGAGATATCAGTCTACTGTAAGTTATCAGCCTACCACATACTCTCGCCACAATAGCTCTACCGACGGGGTGAAGAGGCACTTCAATCAATACTTGACACCATCTTAAGTAGCTCGCTTCTCCTAACTAGGAAGGCTCTAACATTAGCAAGTTTGGGTAGATATACCAAAGCCTTAGCTGAATCAGTTATTACACAGTCTACTCCCAAAAGGTTTAGTCTTGTAGTAACAGCACATCCTCCAGGGGCTATTCTTATATTGCGACCGTTCTCAATGTCCGCAATCTGACCGTAGTGCTCTCCTACAGTAAGCCAGAGCTCTCCGCTTCTAACTCTCCCTACTTTACCTAATATATCACTAAGTTCCTGAAGAGATAGGTGAGGGCAGCCTATTAAGTATAGAGGTGTGCTACAGCTAGTCATCTCAGTGTATAGCTTAAGTATGTCAGACTTTTTGAAAACAAGCTTTTCGGCACTAGATGTGTCAACTTCGCGATACCCGGGTGTTATACCGTAAAGTACTGCTAAGTAAGTCGGAGAACTAGTAGCGAAAGCCGCTAGAAACTCCTTAAGGTAGTATTCGGGGTAACTCGCTAACCCATTTACTAACGGTATAGAGTTTCCCAAAGATTCACCAACGAGCAGCCCATAGGCTCCGGCTTCAGAAGGGTCTTCCGGCTTCTCGATTTCTACCGCATATTCAACTTCGTGAGGGAGACCAGTGTGAGCATCTCCCAAGTAAGTTCTGCCAGTAACTCCAGACAAGAGAGCCACTATCCCAGGCTCCCTGTTGGTCATAGCTCCTAGTACGCTATTAGCATACAATACAGCGCTACTCTCAGCCCAAGCGAGGTGCTCACCTAGTGATGGCCTTCTCACGTAGTACGGAGTGCAAGTAAAGCTCTTCACACCCATCTGCCTTAAGGCACTAACGATCCTCGATTGCTTATCGCTTATCCAGTTATCGAAACTTCTGGTCTTGTAACTTAGTAGAGTTGCGTGAGGATTAGCTGTTGTAAAAACAGAAAACCTTGCTCCAATATCTAGAAGGTCTTCAATGAACTCCAAGCCGAAGTCTCCTATGTTAAAGTACGAGACTCCAGACACGTGAGCATGGCTAACTTCAACAAGCCTCGAGGCCCCCAATGCCTCACCTACTTTTACTACGACATCCATGGCTCTAGCGACTGCTTCACCCACTTCACCGGACAACATCTTTTCTTCCTCCTTGGTTAGGTACACAAAAACACCTCATCAGTCTTCAGGTCTCCTAAATAACTCTCTACGCCGTACTGGGGCTGTAGCATCAACACCGACTTTGTCTGTTACACCATCATCAGAGCTCGGGTCTAGCGTGGAACCTCGAGCATCCCTTATTAGAACTAGTCCTCTACTAGCTTGTAACCTAGTAGCTATTGCCCACTCAACTTCCTGAGGGTTGTCTGGATCTATGTCTTCGTCAACCACGACAACGTGTTTTAGGCTTGGGTGAGCCGCAAAAGCAGCCATTATGGCTGTTTTACCGTCGCCCTCGGCTTCCTTAGAGATCGATATAATAGCGTGGAGCCACATACCCCCGCCTCTTGTGAGTCTAACTTTTCTAACACCTGGCAAGGCTCTTCTAACAGCTTCCCAAATTGCTGCCTCTCGAGGAAACCCCATTAGCATAACATGGTCTCCACCTCCCGGAAGTACAACGTGAAAGAACTCTCTATCCCTAGAAACGTATATTTGGTCAATCACTAAAACTGGTTGGTCGCGAACTCTATCCGGGAGCCTAAGTATATCAACAAAGGGTCCCTCTCTTACTAAATTCTCCGTAATTCTTCCTTCAATAACTACAGATGCGTAGGCAGGAACAGGGAGTCCATACCTAGGTGTGTATGCTACCTCAAGAGAATGATCGCCCAGCTGCTCTACTAACTCCAGTTCAAACACTCCGTATGGAGGGGATATAGATGAAGCGAGTTCGACCAGAGGGTGTGCACCGATTACGACTGCTACTTCAGTATCCTTACCCATCTTTTTATTTAACTCATATATTCGGTACAGATGCCTGGGCACAATGCGTATGGCAACACTATGTTCGTCTATAAACATAAGCCTGTGTATTGAGGCATTATAGGAGTCGAGATCGGGAGTTCTAGCTATTACTATAGACGACGTTATGTATCTTCCACCATCAACTTTATAGAACTTCACAGCTGGAATAGAGCTAAGAGAACCGTCGAACGGCTTGTACTGCTCTCCGAACTCCACCGTCTTAAAGCTTGATGGAGTTTCTTTATTAAGAGCTTTTGAAAGCTTAGCATAGGCCTCTTCATCGCTACTTACCCCGAGTACTTCATAAAGCTTTTTCCTAGTATTGATAACACCACTAACGCAGTCTAGATCAGAATTACTGACTCTAAAAAGAACCGTAGATCCCGTTTCATCTGCTCTAACCAAGTACTTAGTTGCTTCAAGATCTGGGCTTAGTCTTTTATCTACTATCTCGACGTATCCCCTGCTAACCTGGGCTTCTATGACTTTAGCTAGAGAGTACATCGAGCCACCCTACCAACTTCTTCAAGGTCCTCACTAAGCTTTATTTTACCAATAATTAAACCTCTAATACCACCCTCCCATGGCGTCAAGATGGCTAGTTCCTGAGTACTCAAATCTAGCTCCGTAACTACACCGATACCTACTTCACGCATGCGTTCTCCCAGTAACCCAACTAACGTTCCTCTAGCGTCTTTAGGTGTGATCACCACGACCCTCGAAACGCCTTCAGAGTCTAGTGTAATGTTCAAGGGTTCTCTAGATATTAGGTAAAGAGTGTCTCCTATTTTAGTTGAGTACACGATCTTCTCTAATTCATTATCGGGAACTTTGAATGATTCCAGTAGTTCCTCTCTAGATACCGAGAGCCCGGAAAGAGCGCAGGCATTAAGTATCCCCACGCTCTCTAACTTAACCCTCCTAACTTTACCCTTACTGAAGTATCTTCTGTAAGCCTGCGTTCTCAGCTCACGCCTCTCTTCCTTATTTCTAACCCTTACTACAGCTGGTCTAGGAGCGTATATAACGTTAGTTAAGCTGTTGGCACACTTAAGTAAGTAACTATAGACTTCCTTATCCATCGCAACAACTACATCTGGCTTGATCCACCTAATAATGGTTAGCTTGTGTTCTATTCCTGAGGCAGTATTGACCCAGCCATCTGTATTTACTAGTATTGCCTTGAGTCCTAGATTAACGCCCTCGTCCACTAGCTCCCTGATCGCTAGGATGCTCTCAGAATAGCAGTACTGAGGTGAGGTACATCCTACGAACTTAAATAGTATTGGCTCAAGCTCTCTCAGCCATAGAACAGGCTTTGAGACTTCTGCTAGAGCTATCGCGGTAGGAACAAGTATGTCCTCCTGTCCCACATCACCTTCTACTACACCTACTCTAACTCTAGATTCTCTAAGATAGTTAGCTAGGAATGCCGTAAAAGTCGACTTCCCCGACTCTGGGGGTCCTACTACAAGAACTCTGCATTCCTTCTCTAGACACGTTCTCAGTACGTGCTCAGATACCTTTAGCCACTCGTCAACAACCTCCTCACTCTCTCTAGCTATCTCTACTTGGGATCCCTCACCTAAAGCGAACCTGAGCTTCGCTGGTGAAAGGGCTTTAACTCCGTAAGACCTAAGTCTGTGAACAACGAATGATGAACCTGCTGAATACTTAGAACCAACTACTAAAACCATACCAGCAACTACATCAGCTTTTGCTGGACCAAATACTCTGAGTACTTGACCCTCGTTCAAAGATACCTCAACTATAGAGCTCAACAGTTAAACCCAAGATAATTTATACGTTTAAACTCTTTTACTCAGCTCTTAAACGGTGGTAAGTAGGGAATCCGTATGAGGTTCTCTAAAGAATGTCTAGAGCTCAAAGACGTACTAAAGATAGCCAGAGAATTTAGATTACATAAAAAACTAGGTCAGCACATCATGGTTGACTGCAACCTGGCTTTAGAGGTACTAGAGAAACTCGAGGAAGTATGTCCAACTAGAGAGTGCTACTTATACGAGCTCGGTTCAGGCCTCGGTTCACTCACTTTATTTCTTAAAAGCTACTTCGATTACGTAGTTAGTTCCGAGATAGATGCGAGGTTTGTTAACTACCTAAAGAAGAGGTTTACAAGTGACTTAATTGATGTAGTAGCATCTGATGGAATACCTCTGATCTCAGCACTTAGGAAAAGCTGTATCCTAGTTTCAAACACTCCCTACGTAGTTTCGTCTAAGATAGTCGTAGCATTAGTTAAATCAAGCATTAAAAGTGCCGTATTAGTGCTACAGGAAGATGTAGCTAGAAAGCTTGCCGCCGACCCGGGGGCACCCAATTACGGGAGAATAACGGCCTTTACTCAAACATTTATGAATGTTGAACTTGGAGGTAGCTATCCCCCCAACTCGTTTAAACCTAAGCCCAAGGTCTGGTCTACTGTAGTAGTACTTAAGAGAAAGCGTGAGTGGAGTGAATCTTTGCGTGGCTACGAGGAGTTCCTCAAGTGCCTTTTCAATCAGCGTAAACGCGTTTTAGCGAAGAGACTCAAGGAATGTTTAGGAGTAGTTCCAAGCAGTGACCTATTAAGGATGAGAGTATTCAACGCAGGACCTGAGTACCTTTTCCAGCTCTATACGACCATTATAAGTAAAGGAGCCCAGGTCTAGATAGTAATGTTTGGAATTAACAGGGAAGCTCACCATATTAGCCAATCGCCTGTTTTTGAAGTAAGTCGCACTCTGATACGTGTTCGCGCAAGCGTCGGGTTACCTCAATCGGAAGTGGCGTGCTTCGATGCGGGTTCTACATCTATGCCACTAGACTAGGTCTCCAAGTGTATTGCGAAAAAGCCACCCCCGCTGTCCAGCTTCACTAGATACACTACACTCATCGCCGGTTCGATGATCAGTAATACCTTGAATAAATCTCTATGTAAAGAAAACTCTTAGAGCTTATAAGTACCTTTCGACCTCAGAGGCATATTGGAATGTTATAGGGCTTCCACCAGTGTGTATGAATATCACGGAGCTCCCCCTCCCTATTACTCCCCTTTGGACGAGGTCCATCAGTCCGTACATAGCCTTCGCTGTATAGACTGGGTCGAGAAGTACTCCCTCAGTCCTTGCTACGTATTTTATCGTGTTCACTACTTCTGAAGTTATTACTCCGTAACCACCGAACGAGTACTCGTCGTAAACCGTGAAGTCGCTTTCTGAAGCTCTCATACTTATACCGAGCATTTCCGCAGTCGAATTAAGGAGGTCGACTAGTCTCTTAACGACGTCGGACGCCTTCCTACCGTTCGATATTCCTAAAACCCTAACACCAGTTACTCCGAGTAGCTTGAGTCCGAGGGTTAAACCAGCTTGAGTAGCTCCAGTACCTGTTGCGTGAATTATGTAGTCAGGTTTTACTCCGAGGGACAAAGACTGCTGAAGGATCTCTAGAGCTGCTAGAGCGTATCCAAGCACTCCAAGTTCAGAGGCTCCACCTGCTGGGATAACGTATGGCCTCCTTCCTGCCAACCTAAGCTTCTCGGCCAGTTTCTCCATCGTTTCATCTGCCTCCTCTACTCTGCTCACTGGAACCAGGTTAACGTCGAAGAGTCTATCTAGGAGTATGTTCCCTTGAGTTGCCAAACTCCCGGGTGGAGTAACGACAGCATAGACGTCTAAACCAGCTTTTTTAGCCGCAGCTGCCGTAAGTCTCACATGGTTTGAGTGAGTAGCTCCCCGAGTTATGAGAACATCACATCCCTTCTTGAGGGCGTCAGCTAGTATAAACTCGAGTTTTCGAACTTTGTTGCCGCCCAAGCAAAGTTCCATAACGTCGTCTCTCTTTATGAGTAGCTCTATCCCCAGCTCCTTATTAAGCCTAGTAGCTCTCTCTATTGGTGTGGGTAGAGAGGTCAATCTATACCTTGGGTACGAGAGCACCTTCCAAATCATTAAGTATCCCAAGAATTTAGCTGTTCAGCTAAAATATTGAAAACCATTTTGGGAACCTACATGGAATTGGCACACCTCCTTGACTGGACATTCTAAGCAGTACGGTTTCTTAGGTTTACATACCAGTGAACCAAGGTCTATTAGAGCGATGTTAATAGGAGTAAGATCCTTGCTAGTGAAAGCTTCCTCCAGGATTCGCGCTGCTTCCAGAGTACTCAGTAGCTTACCTGAAAACCTAGACAGTATCCGGACGATATTTGAGTCGACAAAAGCGTAGTGCTTACCGCATACTCTAGACAGCAGGACCCTAGCAATGTAATCACCCACACCCGGTAGCTCCCTCAGTTTCCTGTAGTCGCACGGTATTTCCCCACCGTATTTACTCAGGATGGTGCAGACAGCATCGATCAGTCTTTCAGCTCTAGCGGGAAGCCCGATTTTTCTAAAGTATTTTACGACTTCTTTATGGTCTGTAGAACAGATGAGATCGGGCTTCGGGAACGCACGAACAAACTCATAAAAAGTCCTCTCAGCGACTTCAGACCTAGTTCTAATCAGCATGAATTCGGCAATAAGAACACCGTACCAACCGACTTCTCCTCTCCATGGAAA
>JAWBTQ010000024.1:0-13853 GCA_038841535.1 Sulfolobales archaeon
CTTAACTGCCCTTTGAGGACTGGTTCAACTCTAACACCCTCTCTAATGAAGAGGACTCCAACCCCTCTAGGACCGTGTATCTTGTGGCTACTGAGGGTGACCATGTCTACGTGTTCGAGCTTCTTAAGGTCTATAGGTATCTTACCAAAAGCGTCTGCGGCGTCAGTATGAAACACCGCTCGAGGGTTGGTTTCCTTAACCACCTTAGAGAGCTCAGAGATTTTCTGGACTGTCCCTATTTCGTGGTTAACCATCTGGATACTGACTAATGACGTGTTATTGTCGACGAACTCCTTGAGGACTTCTGGGTCCACGAATCCTTCACTATCGACAGGCACTCTAACTACTCTAAACCCGAAGATCTTCTCGGCTTCTTCTGCCGGATATATGACGCTGAGGTGCTCGATAGCTGAGACAACGATCTTTCCTCCTCTCCCCCTATTGGCTAATGCGTGACCTAGAACTGCTAGGTTATTTGCTTCAGTACCGCTGTGCACTAAAGCGAACTCACCGAGGTTGCGGGCGTTGAGAACTTGAGTTAGAGCCTCTTTCGCTCTATAGATGGCCTCGTAGGCTTCCCACCCCAGTTTATGCGTAATAGATGGGTGCCCGTAACCGATAGTGTTGAAGTACGGGATCATTTCCTCTACAACTTCCTTTGGAACGTAGCCAGAGTTTTCGTTATCCATGTAGACCTCTCTCGGGGGTTTACCGTGAGCTCTGAGTAGTTCCTCAACCGACACCCTCGTACCCACTTCTAAGAGCTAGAATTACGTTATAAACAGTGTTTAATCTTTTGCCTAAAGGCATTGAGGGCTAGAGCTGAGGCCAGCTCGACACTAAGTACGTAGCAGTCATAATAATCGATACCGCTAATACTACGCTATTAAGAGCATCATACGTTCTCTTATTCAGCTTCGATAAGCACACTCTCTCAAATGATGCTCCGTTTCTTACATAAACACCACCAGATGTTAAGTCCAGCCCCAAGTGAGTTATGTACGTAATTCCGCACGCTACGTACACCGATGTATAGCTCTTAACATCGTAGAGAAAGAGCGCTCCAACAAGTACTGCTACCAAAGCTGAGGCCACCGACGCATTAATCGGCTCGTGAGTTGTAGGCGTCCTGTACCTACCTTTATGGCCAAGATAATCAATAATCCAGTTCAAGCAGAGGGACGCCATAAAGGACGCATTAAGTAGTTCTATACCCTCTCCTAACTTAACACACCTCATAAACCACACTGCTACAGCTGTAGAGAGGAGTACATGTGCGAGTAGCTTAATTAGTTTCACCAACCACTCTAGGTAACTAAGTTTATAAAATTACATTCATAGAGCAAGTAGGATCTGATTAGAATCCGGTCTTCTGAGGACAAACTTTATTGGTCAGCACGTTTCTACGATAAGCTCAGGCTCTTCAAAAACTTGAGTATGGTTGAAAGTATTCAGGAGCTGAGAACTAGATATATTCCCATGGATATTAAGACGATACCTCCGAGGAGCTCGACAACGGATACTTTGCTCATGAACCTATCTACTAACCCGAGGAACCTGCTTGAAAGTATGGAAATGAGAACGTAGGGCAGTACGTAGGCTATCAAGTAGGTGAGAATTATGATGTTAACTAGAGGACCGGCATCAACCATGAAAGCTGATTGAAGTAGAACGAAGTAGCCCGCACTACAGGGGGTTGCACTAATCGACGCTAATATTCCTAGTAAAAATGGGAAGAAGCTGCTTAGTAGTGTGAACACTCTAGTGCCAATGGGGTAACTCATCTCGCGGCAGGCTCTACCACCTACTAGGCATCCAAGGACTCCTCTGGAGTGTAGCACCATGTAAAACCCGAAAGCTAGGAAGAACATCCACGTGAATGGTCGCAAAAGCCACAGTAAGTTGTAGAGACCGATTATCACGAGGAAATACCCGAGCCCGAGCCCGACTACGAACGAGAGAAGCTTTAGCAGAGACTTTCTAGCACCGTACGCAGCGTATGATAGGAGGAGTGTCGAGTATAGGTAGATAACGCATGGGCTGAAGGCGGAAGCCGTCCCTAGCATTAATGCCCCGACTACTAGCTTCAATGGGTCTTGACCCATCGGCTTAGTGACCCTTACTTCACATACCTCCAAGCCTACTCCGAGTAGGGCGGACGTCCAGTAGGAGTCGTTTCGGTATAATCCAATCGAAATAGCTACTACCGATGTGCTATTTCGGACTAGAACTATGGGAACCTCTCTTAAATACTCTTCCTCGACGTACTTACTAAGGTAATTCAGCAGCTTCGTAAATAGGTCGCTGTGCTCTACTACGTCTACGTACGCGAGCCCGCTGGGAAGAAGGTTTCTTAGGTATCCCTCCATCTCAATACATTCGGGACATCCCCTCAAGCCGAAGAAGTAAACAACTTGATCACCAAAGCGCGTTATTAAGTCATCAGCTAGTTCTGTAGGTTGTTCAGCACACCCAACTAGCATCCCCTTATAGGACACCGGAATTCCTAAGGGATGGACTCCGGAAGCAAGGACTGAACAAGCTAGTGCGAACAATATGATTAAAAGAGCGACTGATGGGTTTAGCCTCATTATTTCCTCCTCCTAAAGATGGAGTAGGCTATTACTAGAACTCCGGTGACGATGAAGGCTATGGGGATTATTAGCTGAGGCTCGACTATCTGCTGGGAACTAGGGAGAGTCGTAGTCGTCACCGTGTATTTAGTGACTAGCGCTACTAACTCTTGCTGCTCTTGAAAAGACACCTGTATTTCATACACTTTTGGAGGAACGATGAGCACGACCTTCTCCTGAGGGCTCCTCGCGGTAATATTCTGCCAGAACTGAACATCGGTAACCGCTCCCACCACTACTGCGATGAGGTATTTTCCATCCTTAATAACGTACGTTTGAGGTATGTACCCTAAGTACTCTGACGACACTCCTTTAGATGCGAAAAAACTTCTAATGCTATCTAAATTGCTCTTGCAGCTCTCGTAGAGATCTATCTTACAGAAATAGTAACTACTTGGATAAGCTTGAGTAAGGAATTGGTCAAGAGACCTACAGTGAGGACACCAAGTTGCCCCATAAAGGTACAGGTATACACTACTTCCAATAGTTACTGCGGGCAGCAGTACTGCGACCGCTATTAGTGCCGAAATCAAGCAGGCGATTACAGTACGACTATTTTCCACGGTTCGCACCATTTTTCTGACTTAAGGAATCTAAAAAGCCTAATTCTCGACTCGGCGTTAGAACTTTCAATGCTCTATACTTAACTTATTTAAATAGCTCAAGTTAGTAGCGCTTTTCTACTTATCGCTGTATAAAGTACCTAAAGGCCTTAATGTTGACGTCAACCCACTCTTTAGACACCATTTCTTTTATCACGTCTTCTACAGCGCTCGGAGGCACTATTGATGTTACTTTAATTATGTGACCGAGAGCGACGAGATTTGCTACTCTGCTAGTACCTATCTCTCTCTCAGCTATATCCGTGTAGGGCTCTAGGTAGATTCTCCAGTTCTTTTGCGGAATACTGCTAACGTTCGACTTATCTAGAAAAACTACGGCGCCGTCTCTCACGAGATCCTTGTACGCGTCTAATTGAAGCTGGTGCATGAATAGAGCTATGTCGGCTCTCATTACCTTAATGAAGTCAGCATCTTCTTCTCTATTCGCTACTACTAGATCTACTCTGGAGTCGCCACCGCGCGTTTCAGCGGCATATACCTCACTTCCGAGTATATGTAGATTCGTGTGTTTGGCAATAGCTCTACCTAGTATGTGTCCTAGAAGCAGTATCCCCTGCCCACCACGACCAGCAATCAGTATTTCCAACCTCACTCCTCACCACCTCCAAAAGCTTTAGACATATACCTGCGATATATTTCGATGTACCCGAGCTCATCTCTCTCTACGAACTCCCCTATGACGAAGCCTCTCTCCCAGTCGTAATCGCTTTCATCTACAGACGGCTTGGTTTTTACTATGACCCTTTTCTTAAGTTCCATGTACAAGTCAACAGGGTTCCTTAAGCCTATGTGCCTCCCAAAGATCTCTGGGCACGTTGATAGAACCTCGACAAACGCGAGACCCTGCTTTACGAGGGCCTTGTAGAATACTTGCTCAAGCAAGTGCGGGTGCGTAATCGACCCTCTAGCCACGTAGTTTGCCCCCAAAGCTGCCGCTAGCTTTACCATGTTGATTTCTTTTTCCGGGTTCCCGTATGGTGTGGTCGTAGTGTAGAGCCCTCTAGGAGTTGTAGGTGCTAGCTGTCCGCCAGTCATACCGTATATCATGTTGTTTGCCATTACGACAAGTATATCAGCATTACGTCTTATAGCGTGCAGTATGTGGTTTCCTCCAATAGCAGCTATATCCCCATCGCCGCCAACTACTATCATCTTCATTTCCGGTTTGACTACCTTTACTGCGAGAGCGAAGGGAATGGCTCTACCATGTATTACATGAGCCGAATCGAAGAGGGGGTAAAGAGTTATCCTAGCTGCACAGCCTATCCCTCCAGCGAATGCTATATACTCCCTCTTGAGTAACCCCTCCTTTATCCTTCTGTCTATAGCCCTAAGTATGGACCCTAAAGCTACTCCTAGCCCGCAACCAGGGCACCACATTGTTGGTATTCTATCCGTTCTTAGGTAAGGATCTAGTGGGTGTCCTACAGCCATTCTTTAACTACCTCAACCACTTCTTGTGGTAGAGGAACGTCAAGATCAATTAGCGGTACACTGATAACATCCTTATTTCTCATTACACCCCTTAGCTCTCTATAGTATAGACCTACATTGTTTTCGACAACAAACACCTTCTTAACACCTCTTAATAAATTTATTATACCCTCCTCGTATACGGGGAAAAGGGTCTTAAGCCTCACAGCACAAGCGCTATGTCCCTTCTCCCTGAGCAGTTTAGTTGCTGCATGAACTGTTAAGGCTGTCGACCCGTAAGCCACGAGGGCGTAATCGCAGTCGTCAAGATATATTGATGAGTAGTCAAAGAGCTTCTCAGAGTTCTCAACGATCTTCTTGTACAGCCTCCACATGAGCTTCCTCTGTACGTCTGTTCTTGGTGCGTAATAACCTCTCTCATCGTGCGTCAGCGACTCAACAAGTACATTGTATCCTTCCCCAAAGCAAGCCATAGGCGGTACTAACCCATCGACTGGGTCGTACGGTTTGTAAGCACCTGGAGGTGAGGAGGGCTTTATGCGGTTAACTACCTCTACCTCACCTTTTTCTCTAATAGCTACCTTACCATAAGTGTGGGCTATTACCGCATCTGAAAGAAGTACTACTGGAGTTCTCAGCATCTCCGATATGTTGAAAGCTCGTATCGTTAGGTCATAGGCTTCTTGAGGTGTTGATGGGGCGAGGACCGGTATTACTAGACCTCCGTGAAAACCGTACGTACTCTGGAGCACATCGTACTGCCCCGACCTCGTTGGGACACCCGTAGACGGACCTGTCCTCATGACGTACGCAACAACAAGTGGAGTCTCCGTTATTACTGCTAGACTCAAAGCCTCAAGCATCAGCGAAAACCCGGGTCCACTCGTTGCCGTCATAGACTTCGCGCACGTCCAAGACGCACCGATCACGGCGTTTATAGACGCTATCTCGTCTTCAAACTGCAGTACGTGACCCCCATGCTTAGGCAGTTCTCGAGCGAGGTGTTCAAAAATATCTGAGGTCGGTGTAATCGGGTAACCGGCGTAAAACTTTAGTCCAGCAGCTATAGAGGCTTCAGCGATAGCTATATTTCCAGTGAGGTATTCATACCTCATTGTCGAACAGCCTCAACGTATATTGAGAAATCTGGGCAACTAAATTCACAAAGCTTGCACCCGATGCACTTCTCCGGGCGAGCTGGGACCACGTACCTATAGCCCCGCTTGTTCCTACTATTTCCTCTCTCAAGAACCTTCGTAGGGCAAACTGATATACATATACCACACTCTTTACACCTCTCAATTATAACACTGATGGCGTACTTGCCTCCCTCAGTCCTTATAAGGAGGCCTGCTGAAGCGCTCAGCTGATTCCACCTATATGAGTACCCGAACATAACTATTTAAAGCAGTAGTTATTAACTATAATTACATGGAAGCACCATTCTCTAAGCACCTCTTCTCTACATAATGATCTCGAATCCTACTTAATTTCACTAGCTACAGTACTAGATTAGCTGAGACTAGTCTCAGCGTATCTCACTAGGCACACCATCGAGAATGTATAGGTGATTATATAGAGTGTATACCTTGGTTAATAAACAGGTAAGCTATGGGTTGAGAGACTACACACTTTTAGTTAATTGTGCCACGTGCCTTATTTACTCACCAACTTCTAATACTGACCTTCACAATACTTCCATCGACTTGAGCGACAGCATATCCTGCGGAGTACTCTACTTCAAGCTTGAGGAGCCTCCCACCGACGGTATTTTCAAGTGCGGAGAGAGCTGCTGCAGCTATTGCTATAGCCTTTGCTATAGAACTGTTAGTCTCGAGTTTGTCACCTAGTACATCTATGAGTTCACCAGTAGACCTATCGATCACGAGCACTCTATCTGGTAACTCGAGCACAGTCTTAGCTGAATTCGAGGTTCTTACGTCAACAGACTCCATCAGGACACCGTGAGGTTGCTTATACCTTGCTTACTTTAAAACACTTACTCATATAGCTCAACGGATCTTAAGGTCCGTAGTCCTTGCGAGGCATTATTTAGTTTGAGGATACTGTTAGCTATTGGGGTAGGCTGTGTGCTGGGGTGTATTAGGTAAGCTAGTTAGAGTTGACGGCGTTGAGGGTGAAGTAGAAGTCGGTGGAGCTACTATAAGAGCTCTCATTGCAGTAGAGGAGGCTAAACCCGGAGATGTAGTTCTACTTCACGCTGGAGTAGTCATAGAGAAACTAGATCGAGAAAGTATTCTGGCCAATCTCACCGTGTACTACGACTTAGTTAAATACCACTACACTTTCAATGGATTAAGCGAGAAGGAGGCTGATACGAAGGCTCGAGAAGACCTTGTTAAGCTAGCTCAAGACCTTGGTGTTTCACCTGAGGAATTACTCAAAGTTATGCGAGAGAGTGAGAGAGAGCAAGAAGCTGGGGCGTCTAAGCCGGAAAGTGTGCCAGAGTCGTCTTTTTCTATAGACTACGTAGTTCAACTAGCTGAGACAGACTACCTTCAGGTTATGCACTACACTAACTACGTTAGAGTTTGCGAGAGAGCTTTCATGGCCATGCTATCTAGTGCGGGTATTAGTTACAGCAAGCTAATACACGAGTACGGTCTATTCATTCCCACAGTTGAAGTTAGTGCGAAAATAAGATCTCCATCGAGGCTCGACAATACCTTGAGGGTTTACGTGTGGTTAGAGGAGATAGGGAGAAAGCATCTTAAGTATAGGTGCGTAGTGCACAATTTAACCACCGGCCGAGTCGCTGCCGATATAGAGCATGTCGCAGTCTGCACAGATACTGCGATTACGTCTAGCCACGAGCTACCAGAAGACATTAAAAAAGCTCTGGGAATGCTTGTTCCGGGTAGTAGCTCGCAGAAGCAGCCTAGATAAGATCTGTGCCTAACCTATCAACCTATGTATAGATAGATATAACGTACTCTCGAGATAAACACCTACTTCATAAACAGTACGACAATTCCTAGAGTTTGCGCCCTCGCAGGTAAAGACCCTTACTAGGTGAGAGAGAAGTTAGAAGTGATATATAGCGTTGACAGCATCTAATCCTACAGTTCGACCACCTATGAGACAAGAAATCGTGAAGTCAATTCCACCATCCCACAGTCTAATACCGGGTTTTACAGTACGTCTTTGTGTTTCTAACTCTTGTTTTCCTTTGAAAGTGTTGCTAAATGAGGGGAACTTAGGGTGTACACCATTGCAGCGAACTCAAGACCAGTGAAAGGAATGCATATAACTGACGGCATAAACTCATGTAGAGTGGATCTAAGAAAGTTAAACCACGAATCCCTTAGACTCCCCCCGAACTATAGGGGGTAAGGTAGGATTGACTGTGGAGTTACTTTCTGTAAGGTTTAAGTGCTTTAGAACGCAGTTATTAGATGGTGATGAGTCCGCCGAACATGATTGATGAAGTAAGGACTCGAGCACTGAGCGCTTTCAGAGAAGAGCGCGCCTATCATCACTCAACAATGGTCAGTCATCATCTTCTTGTTTAAACTTGATTCAGTAAAATTTATAAGCATACTTCTATACCAGCTAAAAAAGGGTTAAAGTATGCTGGCACTAGTGCTGAGTGCTGTAGCAGGTGGACTGGTACTAGCTTATACAGTACACTTAGCTACGTCCGTCATGAAGTATCCTCCAGGCACTGGACGAGCCGTCGAAATCCATGAGTTCATTAGAGAGGGTGCCAGCGCTTACTTGAGAAGACAGTATGGAGTGATAGCGTTAATATCGGTAGCACTTGCGGTATCTATCTTCACTGTAAACTTGTTCTCCGGGAGGTCAACACCCTGGAGACCCCCCCTCGTTTTCCTTCTTGGTACTGCTTCCTCTATGATTGCTGGCTACTTCGGTATGTCTGTAGCTACTAGAGCGAATGTCAGAACAGTTAACGCAGCCGTTAAGAAGGGTTTGAAAGATGCCTTCGCTCTAGCCTTTAAGGGAGGGCTCGTTATGGGGTTAACTGTAGCAGGTTTAGGGACTCTCGCCATCGCAGTACTCTCCCTGATATTCGGACTAACTGAGGACACCGTTAGAGACCTAGTGTACTATGCTTTCGGTGCTTCAGCTGTAGCTCTGTTCGCTCGAGTAGGTGGTGGAATATATACGAAAGCTGCTGACATAGGTGCTGACCTTGTAGGTAAGGTTGAAGTAGGTATACCGGAGGACGACCCGAGGAACCCCGGTGTCATAGCGGATAACGTTGGAGATAACGTTGGAGACGTGGCGGGGATGGGTGCTGACCTATTCGAGTCTTACGTAGAGGCTATAGTTTCTACTATGGTCATAGCTCTAGCGCTAAGTATAGTCAGTTGGTACAACTTCGCTATATTACCTATATCGGTTTCGGTAGCCGGGCTTCTGGCTTCTGCTGCGTCTGTTGCCATAGTCCTTCTCGGGAGAGTTAAGGACCCAGCGCAAACCTTAACACTCTCCAGTCTCGCTTCAGCGGTTATCGTCGCAGCGATCAGCTACTTCGTGTCTACACACCTCTTAGGTGGGGACCTCGGTGTTAGAGCGTGGGTTGCTGTCGTTGCCGGTCTAGCTACAGGCGTCATGGTTGGATTCACAAGTGATTACTTCACGAGGAAGGGGCTTCCACCTACTATTAAAGTGGCACAAATGTCTCAAATGGGTCCAGCTCTAACGATACTCTCTGGAATGTCTTACGGGTTCGTAAGTGTCGTGATTCCAGCAGTCTGCATAGCATTAGCCGCTCTCGTTGCGTACTACCTCATGGCTTCCTTCGGAGGCTTTTGGTATGGAATCTACGGTGTGTCACTAGCGGCAGTCGGCATGCTGTCTCTAACTGGGTTCGTGGTTGGTGCCGACGCCTATGGCCCTATTACCGATAATGCCGCAGGATTAGCTGAGCAGGCTGGTTTCGGCGAGGATGTTAGGTCTGTAGCAGACCTCTTAGACTCTGCCGGTAACACCATGAAGTCTATCTCGAAGGGTTACGCTATAGGTTCCGCAGCTCTAACGGCTCTAGCTCTACTAGCAGCCTACATAAGTGTGTTACCTAGAGTTGACATGAGTCAGCTGAGCTTACTTAACCCAACCGTGATGTCCGGTATCTTCATAGGTACGGCTATCCCGGCTCTATTCACGTCAATAGTCATTAGAGCGGTTAGTGACTCTGCTTTCGAGCTAATATTCGAGATCAGGAGGCAGCTAAAAGAGAAACCCGGGATACTGGAGTTTAAGGAGAAGCCCGACTACGGCAGGGCCGTAGACGTCGTGACTAAGTACGCTATCAAAAGACTGGTAGTGCCGGGTCTGCTTGCTATAATAGTACCTCTCGTAGTAGGACTAACTCTAGGTCCATACGCGCTTGCTGGAACACTGGCTGGAGCTATAGTATCGGGACTACTACTGGGCTTATTCCAAGGCAACGTAGGCAATACGTGGGATAACGCCAAGAAGTACATAGAGGAAGGACACTTCGGAGGTAAGGGAAGTGAGGCACATAAAGCAGCAGTTATCGGCGATACGGTTGGCGACCCCTTAAAGGACGCGGCTGGACCATCGCTAAACATCTTGATAAAGCTTATGAGCATAGTTGCTCTAGCTTTTGCTCCAATATTTGCGGCCCTATAGCTCGTTTTTCTCCACTAAATATCCGCAAACACCATCTCGCGCTCTCATAGCTCGCAATCTCCTCAGTCCATAGTACTATCAGCGAGTACGTTAGCTACCGAATTGAAGTCGAAGCTCTTTTCTACTCTAAGCGTAGGACGAAGATCGTATGTCTGCTTTAAGTGTTTCTGGGAAGTGCTTATAAGCTTTAGACTACATCTTGAATTGATGATGAGCTCAGCCTATAGAGCCGCTTCCAGCAACGACGCGGAAGTATTCGCTAAGTACCTACTAAGTGAAAACCTTGATTTACGATCTCCATGGTCTGCGGGATACTCGAAAACCTTCGAATACGGTAGACTAACCAGAAGTAGTGACTATCTTGGAACAAGAGTTAAACTAGCTAGAGAGCTTCGACGCCCCGCATCTCTAATGCTGTCAGCTCGATCCATAGAGATAAAAGAACCTGGAGTAGTAGATGGTAAAAATGAAGTACTACCTTATTAAGGAATCTCCTGAAATACCCCTAAAGTCCTGGAGGACTCGACCGAAGTTCGAAAAGGCTCTACTTAGAGCTATCGAGCAGGCTTTAAAGAACTCTGAAGCTAAGTACACGCTAAAGTATTCCCAAGGAGTATTCTTTCTAGAGGTAGACCGCGACGTAGGCAGACCCTTAACTAGGGTGTTCGGAGTACACGATGTATGCGAGGTAGTTCCGTATAGGTTCAACTCCATAGAGGACATAGCCAGCAGGGCGGAAGACTTCTTTAAGGATACTGTAGCTAACAAGAAGTTTGCGGTTAGAGTTAAGAGGTATGGAAACCACTCTTTCACGTCCATGGATGTAGCGAGAGCAGTTGGGTCTAAGCTTCTTAAGTACTCCTCCGGTGTTGACTTGAAGTCCCCGGACGTCGAGGTCAAGATCGAGATACGAGAAGAGTTTGCTTACTACGTACTAAGCTGCTGGAAGGGTATGGGGGGACTACCCGTGGGTACAGAGGGTAGAGCATTGGTTATGTTCTCTGGAGGCTTCGACTCCTCGCTAGCCTACGTGCTAAGCTCTAAGAGAGGAATTCAAGCTGACTTCCTGCACTACTACATGGGCTCAGCCGAGGCCACAGCTTCGGCAATCGAGGTCGCGAAAAAGCTAGCGGAATTGTCTTTACCTTACGAGCCGTCACTGACCGTGGTAAACTTCGTTCCCATACTATCCGAGATCCGGGAGAAAGTTTCTAGCAGGCTCAGGCAGGTAGTACTTAGAGTCGTTATGCACGAGGTCGGTCAAGCTCTAGCTGAGAGATACGGATACGATGCCTTAATCACCGGGGAGTCTATAGGGCAAACATCTTCGCAGACCCTCAAGAACATTAAAGTTGTAGACTACTTTGTGAGGCCTAGAGTAGCTCTACTTAGACCTCTATCAGGAGCGGATAAGGAGGAGATAGTTAATAGAGTGAGAGAGATAGGTTTATACGACTACGTCGTTAAAGTAGAGGAAGTATGTCGGCTGTCTGAGGGGCCAGTTGAAACGAAAGCCAGAATAGAGGACGTAGAAGCAGCTTTAGCTCTATTGAGTAAGGATACTATAGAGGGAGTAGTGCAGAACGCTAAGACCTACAGAGTAGTTGACGCAGTACCGAGCACTATTTTAAGAGAGATCGGTGCCGACATCGAGGTCGATGAGGTACCTGAAGGATGGATTCTCGTAGACATAAGAAGTAAGGAAAGGTTCGACTACGAGCATATCCCGGGAGCGATCCACGTATCCGAGCTGAGAGAGGTACCAGATTCTCCAGTAGTTCTATACTGTGATTACGGGTCAGCTAGCCTGTTGTCAGCGATCGAGATGAGGAAGGCCGGTGTTAAAGCGTACAGCCTTCGAGGAGGCTTCATAGGTTATAGGAAGAGAAGTAGAAAGATAGAGTGCGAGAAAGCTTAAACCTCTATCTCGATGGTGCTCCCGGTTTTAGGTACGTATACGTCGTAGTACTGCTTGAGTTCTTCATATAGGGTGTAAGCTTGTTCACCAGTGTGTACTATAACCACAGCCTTTAAGTCCTTAAACGACTTGACTATCTCTAAGAGTCCACTGAAGCCAGCGTGACTCGAGAAGTCAAACCACTCTACTCTCGCTCTTAACGGACCTAGCTCCTCTAGAAACCCGTTCTCCAGGATCTTCCGCCCGGGAGTTGAAGGTGCTTGATAAGATACTAAGAAGACAGCGTTTCTAGGGTTATCGTACATCTTCTTCAGGTAGTACACCGACGGACCTCCTTTAAGCATTCCAGCTGATGCGACTATTACGTTCCCCTCACTCTTTACGATCTTCCTTCTTTGACTAGCTGACTTAACTTCCTCGAACTCTTTCGTTGCTCTGAGGAGTAGCTCGTAGTTGTTAATGTACTCCGGGTAGCTCACCAGTATACTGTTCAGCAATCTAACCATACCATCGTAATATACTCTACCCTCGCTAAACTTCTCATACAGTAGCGAGAGGATCTCCTGCGCTCTACCAAGGCTGAAGCAGGGCACTAGAGCGCTCCCCCCGCTTCCAACCACTTCTTTTACTGCCTCTATGAACTCCTTCTCGACCACGTCTCTACTGGGGTGGTCTACGTCCGCATACGTTCCCTCGATTATCAGTATATCGGCTCTAGCACCCCCTCGGTCGTACCCCTTGACAAGCCTCGTGTCTATAGTGTTAACATCACCTGTGTAAGCTATCCTAGTAGAATCCAGCTCTGCTACGTACGTCTGACTCCCCGGTATGTGCCCTGAGTTCAGACTCTTGAGTGTTAGACCACCGAGCTCTACCTCTTCACCGAGCTCTAAGTAGCGCAAGTTCTCTACTGCTCTATACCAGTCGCTTTCATCGAATGGGAGGTAGTAGCCGGATATCTTAATGAAGTCCTTGATCAGTACCTCAGAAACAGCTTTCGTAAGTCTGTTCATGACTAAGACTGGGTGGGAGCTAGTAGTATAGAGGTATGGAACCGCGCCAACGTGGTCTAAGTGAGCATGAGTCACTACGATAACGTCTATATCAGACGGCCTGATGTGCTCTGGGAGCTGAGGTGTGTCGTCTTCCGCAAAGTTCACTCCGTAATCCATCAGCAGAGTTCTCCCTTCAACAGAAGCTGAAATAGCTGTTCGCCCAACTTCCAGCCCTCCACCGAGTATTCTGATTTCAACTCTCCCCATCCTCTACTCCTGTTTTTATATCCTTCTAGTATATTAAGCTCGGGACAGGAATATGCTCCCCATGAACGTTCGAGAACTAAAGCGAATGCTTAAAAAGTACGGAATCGATGTCCGCGAGCTACCTGAGATACGGAAAGTCATAATGTCGGCCAACGGATACGATATAGTAGTCAAAGATCCGCAAGTGGCCGTACTAAACGTTGGACAGCAGACCATTATTCAAATAGTTTGCTCCGGGTTAGAGAAAGTAGAAAAAGAGCCGGAAACTAAAGCCTTCCCTCAGGTCTCGGAAGACGACATACAGTTCATAATGGATCAGACCGGCGCCACACGAGATGAAGTC
>JAWBTQ010000025.1:0-12498 GCA_038841535.1 Sulfolobales archaeon
AATTATTACTGTTGCTGTAGGTAGTACAGTGTTTATAGTGGACGCTAAAGAGAAAAAACTGCTAAGCCGCTTTGAAGCTAACTCTAGTGTTGTTGGAATGTTCTTAGTAGAAGGAAAACTCACCGTCGTATCCGTAGGTACAGTACTACGCGACTACGTCTCCCTACTCACGCAGGCTAAGCCACTACCTCTTAGTGCCCCCGCTGGAACACCTAACACGACTATATACGTAGTAGACGTTAGTAACGCTATTAATCCTGAAGTCGTACTCAAGGTCTCAGCAACAGGTTCCTTCCTGAGTGCTAGATACACCGATAGCTCTATATACGTACTAACTACACTCCCGCTCGAGACCTCGAACGTACCGTTCGTAAACAGTCTGCCACTATCGCCAAGCAGTATTGCTATAATCGATGAAGAACCCGATACCTACACAACTATAGTAACTATAGATGTAGCCAGACTCAACTACACCGCTTACTCGTTTCTAACAGGTCCTGGAAGCTGGGTATACATGTCTCCCACTAGGCTCTATGTAGGGATCTCGAAGTACATTACTACCACCACGATGTACAAAACTTTCTTAAGCTCTTTAGTGAAGTACTTACCTCAAGACACAGCTAGCAGAATTAGAGACCTACTATCAGCAGGAAACATTGCTGAAGCCCTCGAAGTAGCTCACAAGTACCTTAACAGCATTAGTGACGAAGAGTTCGATGTGCTGATATCTCAGGTTAACAGCGAGCTCGGCAGTCTAAAGTTTAATGAAGAAACACTATTTCATGCTTTTAGATTATCTGGGTTAAGCATTAAGTACTTGGGCTCGTTTACGGTTGATGGAGTAGTTCTAGACCAGTTCTCCATGGAGGAAATGGGGAACTACTTCGTAGTTGCTACTACAGTAACACCTAGCTCACTAAAGGTCTATACGTACAGGGTAGTGCAGGAACCTTCTGGGAAACCTATCACAATAGTAGAGTATGTCGACGACAAAGCAGTGAGCACTAAGACATACACACCAGTAGCTAAGCCCGCTAAAACACCACCGAGGCTATACTACATTACCCCGGTCAGCGTTGATGAACCTGAGAACAACGTATTCGTAATTGATTTGGAGAACTTCAGCGTACTTGGGTCTTTGAGAGGTCTCGCTAAAGGAGAGAGAGTATACTCAGCTAGGTTGATGAAGAACGTACTCTTCTTAGTTACATTCAGACAGGTAGACCCACTGTTCGCTATAGACCTATCTAACCCCGAGAAACCCGCAGTACTCGGCTACCTAAAGATGCCTGGGTTTAGTGAGTACCTACACCCGGTCTCAAGTGACAGACTGCTTGGTATTGGCTTAGAGGACAATAAGTTAAAGATATCTCTATTCGACGTCTCTAACCCTACTAAGATGAGGGAGCTATCGAAAATACACATAGAGTGCTCTTGGTCTCCCGTCCTAAGCGACCACAAAGCAATAACTGTAGACGTAGACTTCGCTGTAGTCTATCTCCCAATGTGGTCGTACTGTCACTACCCACCACTAAGCGGACTAGCCGTAGTGGAATATGGGGAACACAATCTCAGATTTCTATCACTACTTGAGGTGGAGGGAGTATTTAGAGCAGTCTACATAGGCAGAGAACTTTACGCCGTATCTCCGGACAGAATAGTGATATATTCGATACCGGACTTCAACTACGTTACTGAGGTCTTACTGAGGTAGAGGACATAAGGATGATACTAACGCGTGATAACCAACACACTAAACCTGACCCGACCCTGGTGCTAAATAGCTCTCTCAACTATGGCTTTTAGTACTATACTAGCCAGCTTGCTATCTTTCTTCATTAAGGTGGTGACTGTGCTTAAGAACTGCTGAGCTCTGCGGGTCTTCTTGAAAATGTCGCACTCCCTTGCGAGAATAGTAGAGAGCTCCGTGTCTTGGCAGAGGATTCTAGCTACTTCATAGCTTCCAAGGGCTTGAGAAGTCCGTACCTCCCCACTTTTACGAGCAGTCTTGAACTTAGGTAACGCCACATAGAAAGCAACTAGTACCGCTAGCGTGGCGCTAAGGACCCTACTGAGGGTGTGAAGGTACGCGATGATCGGTACCTCAACTCCTAGGACTGGGTACGGCTTTAGTTCGTACTTAGATCCCTCGACGAGGACTGTGCCACTCAAACACATGTTTTTCACCATATGGTAAGCAAAGACGTAGTTATGGTTTAACACGTTCCTAGGGTTAAGCAGGGCGTTCGTTAGGATAGTTCCGTCGCTAACTACTACGGCACTATAGCTAGCTGTTTTGTAGACTACAGCTAGGACATCTCTATCTACTCGAGCTATTACCTCAATAGAGCTATCCATAGTTTCCGGTAGGTTTATACTGGAAGAATAAGCGTAGACTACGTTCAGTTCGATGCTTCCTACCTTCGTATTGGCCGTAAATACAGCACTATCTCCTACGAGAAGGACTTTACCAGAGATCCGGACTGGCGCACCTAAGTACTCCAAGATGCTGTTTGAGTAAGTTCCTTCATCAGCGATTAAGATATTGGATCCGGAGCTTACAAGTCCTCGAATTAAGCTGAGCTCTGAACTAGAATAAGGTAGCTCTGGGGAAACTACTATGATTAGACACGGACTCAGCTTCCTTAAGTCACTAGACCAAGACCTCACGATGGTTACATTAAATCCGCTATCATTTAAAGTACGTACGAGCTCTGAAGTACCCTCGAAGCCGGTATTGAAGGGTGAAGCACCAGAAGGTATTCGCGTACCTAGATCTTTTTCAACAGCTAACGGTAGTATCAAGAGGATGGAGAGAACGGCTGCGAGTAATACCTTATTTTTCACAGCGACTTCCCCTCTCGGATAAGTACGAGAGAACGGCTATACCGCACATTAGGGCTATAATCGAAGCTACGTACCTCTCTACTATAGCTAGAAGCATCGCCGCAAAAAGCGTCGTAATAGCGACTAATTCGAGATATCTAGAGCCACTAGAGCACGTTGCGTACCACCTCATCTAGGAGTTTAAGTAGGTTCTGCAGATACCTGATATCGGAATCGGAGGTTATTGTACTAAAGACCACACCTACCACGAATACCGCTGCCGACATTCGCTTCAAGCCCCCTCCAGTTAGAACCGACTTTAGTGTTCTTCTAAGAAAGTATGCGGCAACCATAGAGAGAGCTATAACCACTGGGTTGCTCACCTGAAAAATACCTTCAAGTAACTTGAAGGTGGAACCCGTGAGAACAAACAGAGAGACATATTCGAGGAGTGTTGGCGGACTTGGGCTTCTAAGGGAAAGCCTGAGGGGAATTAGAGACTCTGTTCTTGATGTATATCCAGCACTATACAGCAATACTTCGTAACAGCCTAGTGCGGCGAGAACTCCTATCACGGTTCTTAGAACAACTCGAGGTGCTTCTGGAGCTAGGAGAATAACTGCCAGTAGGAAGACCACAGGTAAAGATAAGAAAGCTAAGTGAAGAAGGTGCTTTAGATTGATTAATGCTGTTCGCAACCTTACTTCCCCAGAAAACTTTTTAAAAACTCTAGGTCCTCCATTAGTAACTCAACAGAGGGACTCTTTGAGTATCTGGCTACTTCATACAGCTTTCCCAACCTTCTCAGAGCAGCCGAAGTTACATCGTCCACGTTAGAACTCAGTTTCTCCACTATCTCGCGGTGAGTGTCGGACGGTGATAACTCTACATCTCTCGTAGCTAGTAGCTGGCTCACCACATCCCAAAAGAACTTTACTACCGGGTTAAGGTTATCGATTAAGCGGGCTTCCCTACCTAGGTTTAGTGCTTTCTTGGAGAGGCTTAGCTCGAAGTATCTCTTACGAAATACGAGCTGAGAGAATCCTCCAAGTGATGCTGCTATTACGAGAGATGCTAGCACCAGCTCCCAACTCGATTCCTTATCCTGGTTTACTGGGGTATGAGTTAGTGTAGATTGTCTCCGCTGTACACTCTTAATCAAGTATTCTTTAAAAGTGGTCTTCTCGATAGTGTTGAGTACTGTAGCCATTACTCGATGCGTTAGCTTACTTACGATCTCTGTGACCTCTTGGTCGTCAAAGACTTTGGCACCCTCACTGCTTTTAGAGACGTCTTTAGGACTGCCTTCTCTGGATACGTTCGTAATTAGTGAGTATCTTAGGACGTCTTCATCTACTTCCATTTCTTCGAAGCCTTGGTTGAGTAGGGTAGTGATGCTCGTAGTGTTGCTGCTAACTTGCGGCGCTATATCTACCCTTACATCACTAGTTAATTTCTCGTAGAGATCTATTAGGTCTTCTATGCTGTAAGTAGCTAAAGCTTCTCCGATGTTGATGCTGCTTCCTCTAATAACAGATATGAGCTTTTCGAGGACCTCTTCTGAGATATCCCCAGAGCTAGGTGCGCGTACTACATATCCTACTGGTGACTTCTCGACGATTGAAACCATTATCGAGCCGAAAAATAGGGACATCGAGTTTAAAACGTCTTCCGCAATAGCTCTAGCTCTTCCAGTATTACCCCTTTCAACGTGCATTACGAAAGATATCATTTTGAGTGTTAGATTCCTCAAGCATGTTTCCGCACTAGAGTTCTTACTCGCATAAGCAAAGAGCTTGAGGAGATTGCTAGCTGTTGGGTTGTCCATAGTGTCTCTAATTAGCTGGTACGGTACTCCCATAGACAGTAGACTAGAAACCGATGAAACGATCGTTTTCTCCAACGTACTTGATCGGAGTTCTTCGGTTCCATTAACTAGTAGTGCTAGTGCCTTTAAGTGCACTCCGCCTGAGACGAGAACGATTAGACTAGGTTCGTTAAAGAGGTTTCTAGCTAAGTTATTGAGGAAGGTCTGCCAGCTCGAAGTATCCCACGCGAGCATAGAGTAGTTTAGTTTCACACTGGGACACACCCTCGATAAGTAGAGGAGGGTTTCCAGGGCCTGAGCTTGCTTTAAGTAGGCATCGGGAGGCTGGTCAAGGTGCCTACTCGATAAAGCTACCTGAGGGACTGCTAGGAGTACTAAAGCAATCAGTAAAACGCTCTTCGCCAGCTTAACACCCAGTTTTAAAGTTTTTAGAGCTTATTTTTCTTTGGAGACGGAGCTAGTGGGGACATCAATACGTATTTGGATGGTGGAACATGACAAAAGTTAGCAGTATTGTAGAGAGAGTTGCCGAAGCGTGCAATACATTTTTAATAGAGCGAGAAGAGCACATAAAGATGCTTGTTCTCGCCGTTATTACTGGTGGACACGTACTCATCGAGGGAGTTCCTGGGGTGGCTAAGACACTTACTGCCAAGTCTGTAGCTAGAGCACTAAGTCTGAAGTTCAGCAGGGTCCAGATGACGCCAGACCTCCTACCGGCTGATGTCATCGGGACGAAGATATACGACCAGAAGTCCGGTGACTTTAAGGTCTTGCTGGGTCCTATACATGCTAACATAGTCCTTGTCGACGAGATCAACAGGGCCTCGCCGAGGACTCAGTCAGCTCTCTTAGAAGCGATGCAGGAAAAACAGGTGACTATTGAGGGCGACGTATTCACCCTCCCCACTCCATTCACCGTTTTAGCCACAATGAACCCTGTAGAGGTTGAGGGAGTATTTCCACTGCCTGAAGCCCAACTAGACAGGTTCCTCATGAAGCTCCCCATGGGTGGCCTTAGCCGGGAAGGTATAAGAAAGCTCTTGAGATTAGACCTAGACACTATTGAAGAGGAGCTTAAGAACTTGAAGCCAGTGATAAGTAGAGAGGAAGTTCTCGAAGCTAGAAGAGAGCTTAAAGAAGTATGGGTCGACGATTCCGTAGTAGAGTACGTCATACGAATATCTGAAGCCTTCAGTTCGCATAGAGCCGTAAGACTTGGGCTCAGCCCTAGGGGTATAGCTATGCTACTTCTTCTCTCTAAGGCTCTTGCGCTGGCTGAGGGCAGGAAGTACGTTATTCCGGATGACATTAAGGTGGCTGCCGCATATACTGTACCCCACAGAATACTGATAAGACCCGAGCTGATGCCAGATGGGCTCGCGAAGAGAGATGTGTTAGTAAGAGAGATCATAAGTAAGGTCGAGGTTCCGAGACCATAGAGACAGCGTTAGCTACTCCATTACTTCGAGTCGAGAGGTCTTCAACTCACATACTAGCCTTACTGTTGCTTGGATTTTCGTTACTAATAGTGTTATACGATAATCAGTTCATTAAGTACGCAGTAGCTGCTCTTGCGGTATATGCGTCGGTTTCGGTAACCTTTGAGCGAGCTGTCCCAAGAGTGAGGGCATTGAGCTACTTGAGTATTGAAAAGGGTGTGGTTGTAGCTGGAGAACCCTTTCTAGCCTCAGTAACCATAGTGTCGTGGATTATTCCATTTATAGAGGTTTCTCAGGTGATGTTTGAAGGAAGTAGTGGAGTCATGGTTTTGAAAGTCAGGACTGCAAGAAACCGTCGCTCGTTGAGCATAGTAGCTGAAGTTATATGTAGAGTGGGTACGCACAACATTACTGAGGTAACTGTCTACGCTAAGTTGAAGGCTTTAGCTATAACTCTTAGAGCTTGCTTGGGAGTTAACTCAATTATTCGAGCTGTACCTAAGCTAGACGAGGTCGGTATACACTATAGTGCTGGTTCGTTCTACGATGTAGGCATAAAGAGCATAGGCAAGCCGGGGTCTGGAACACAGTACTATATGAACAAAGAGTACAAGCCTGGGGACGATCTAAGGCGTATAGACTGGAAAGCGTCTTCAAGAACTGGAAAACTCGCCGTTAAGTTGTTCGAGAAGGAAGTCTACAGAAGAGTCTTCTTCGTAGTGCCTATTACGGGAAGGTATCTAAGGGGGGGTTCTAATGCTCTAGATACCCTAGTTCACGAGCTCATGAAGATAGTTGCTGAACTGATTAGACGCGGCACAGAAGTTGTCGTAACTTTAGTCTCGCGAACTTATGAGTCTGTCCCAAGCTTCGTTAAGGTACGTGAAGTAGGTGATTTAGCGAACTTAGCTGAGTACTTCTCCCAAATAGTCTGGGATAGGGAGCCCCATGACTACTACCTCGAGTATAGGTCTGCTCTCTGGACTTCTGTGAGGCTTTTAACCAGCGTGATCCCTGGCAGGAGCTTGGTCGTGTACTTAGGTGAGCCGGAGTCAGATGTAGACGTAGTTGCTGGAAAGATTGTAGCGAACATCTTGAAGAAGATGGGGCACGAGCCTGTTTTCGTGCTTGTATCGCCAGAGATAATCAGAGTGGTGAGTGGTGAGGCATCAGTCGAAGACCTTGTCGACTTGATGAGATTCTCTAAAGTGGCTCTTTCAGATCTATCACTTCACGCTAGAGTCACCTACTTCCTCGGGGAGGACCTACTGCAGCTTCTCTTGCGCGCTATTACGATCTAAGCACTTATTTTGCCATCGTCTTTAGTGTGTTGTGTGAGAGCAATGATTGAACTACTCGCTCCTATGATAGGACTTCTAGCCGGAACTCTGGGCTCTATGTTCGGACTTGGCGGGGGGTTTTTGATGGTTCCCCTGCTAAACATTGCTGGAGTAAGCATGAAGATAGCTGTTGGGACTTCAGCTACCGCCATATTTTTTAACGCCATATCCGCTACGATAGCTTACGCAAGATACGGGTACATAGCTTATAGAGCGGGGCTACTTATCTCGATTACGGCTACAGTTTCAGCATACTTCGGAGCTCTATTAACTAGGTATATTGACGTAGATACCTTAAGAATAATCTTCGGTGCGGTTCTTCTCCTCGTAGCCACTAGAGTGGTAGTAATGAGAGAAAAAAGCGGGAGTAGCCAGCTACACAAGACTATTCAGTGGGATTTTAAAAAGTATATGGCACTACTCGGTGGTGGAATTCTAGCAGGTCTGGCCTCGGGACTCCTGGGAGTTGGGGGAGGAGTAGTGAATGTACCATTACTAACATACCTTGGAGCCGTAATGCATGTAGCTGTAGCTACTTCATCTATGGCCATAACTCTAACCTCCGTATCTTCAGCTATAACTCATTACACTCTCGGAAACATAGACGTAGTGCTACTCGCTCTCCTAGTGCCCACTCTCATTGTAGGAGCTCAAATAGGTGCGAGAATTGCTAGAAGAGCGAAGTCGCAAACCCTTAGAAGAGGGTTCGCTATAGTGCTAGCATTCATCGCCGTGAGGATGGTCCTTAAAGGCTTAGGGTACCAGATTCCATAATTCGGTCCAAAAGCTATTATTTGCTCAGTGTACTTTCAGTCTAGGTTAAAGTATTGGAGGCCGTAATACTGGCTGCCGGTTTCGGCAGGGGTCTAGAGCCTATAACACACACTAGACCGAAACCCTTGATCCCAGTTATCGATAAAACCCTCTTGGAGTACCATCTAGATAACCTTAGTAGAGTCGGTACGATAGAGAGAGTTATCGTGGTCGCTAACTACCTGATAGACATGATAAAAGAGAGAATTAAAATAGTGGGAAGTAAGTACGAATTCGAACTTAAGGTAGTAGACCAAGGCAGACCTTTGGGTACGGGTCACTCCCTGCTCAAGGGGCTAGAAGAAGTTAGAGGAGAAAGTGTTGTAGTACTCTACGTCGACTCAGTGTACTCTGTAGAAGACCTCGTAAACATCGCCACGAGTTCTAGTCCCTATGTTATTGCCGCATATCATGTAGATGACCCACGCGATTATGGCGTATTGATTGGCGATCTAGGTGGGGAGTTAAAGGACGTAGTTGAAAAGCCTTCTCAGCCGATATCGAAACTTATTAACGCAGGCTTATACAAGCTCTCAACTAGGGTCTCTTCCTACTTAGAGAGGATCGAGCCTAGCCCCAGAGGAGAATACGAACTAACTGACGCTATAAAGCTGCTAATCCGCTCCGGGTTTTCGGTTAGAATTCGCGGGCTAAGATTCTGGCGGGACTTAGGTAAGTCTTGGCTCTACCTCGGCTTTTGTAAGGAAGCCCTTAACGAAAGAGTTAGAGAAAGGGAGGTATATGGAAGGGTCGAGAGCGGGGTCAACATTAAGGGGCCTGTCTATATAGGTAAGGACTCTGAGGTTCTCTCCGGTAGCTACATCGAGGGACCAGCGTATATCGGTGATGGAGTTACTGTTGGACCAAACGCGTACGTTAGACCTGGCAGTATAATACTGAGCGGCTCTAGGATAGGATTCTCAGTAGAGGTTAAAGAAAGTGTGGTTATGGAGGGAGTTCACGCTCACCACTTATCGTACATCGGTGACTCCGTAGTCTGCGAGTATAGCAACCTAGGTGCTGGGACGATCTTAGCTAACTTAAGGCTTGATGAAGGCGAGATAAAGGTCAGGGTTAAAGGCGTTAAGGTACCCACAGGTAGAAGAAAGCTCGGTGCTTTATTAGGTGGATATACTAGAACCGGTGTTAACGTGTCTCTAAACCCGGGTGTTAAGGTAGGTGCTTACTCTAGGATATTTCCGGGTGTGACGGTATATGAAGATGTACCTCCCTGCTCTTTGGTTAAACCAGGTGGCTCAATAGAGAGTCTGCCAAGCAGTGAATGTCTTATAGACAAAAGCGTTTGGTGCTAGAACTAGGTGACTACTCTCCAACGACTAAAATCGCCAATAACCCTGCTGCGCTGAGTAGAGCAGCTGACCCTATTATGAAATCGGTTAGAAACCTTACTATAAAGACCCCGGACTTTATCATCATAATCAAATAGTCGATTACTGTCCACCGACTAATGGCTTGCCACTGTAGACCTAGCACTACATAGTACACTAGCGTAGCTATTAGCACTCCAATGAGTGAAACGATAGCTCCTGTTATAGCTACGTCCACTATACCTCCACCGTATTTCACGATAAGCGGAGTCAGCAGGAACCCAACTACGACTCCTGCTACTGCTGGTGCGTATATTCTCTCAGGAATCACGTGACTAAAGAGCGTGGTTAGTAGTCCTAGTAGCGCCGAACACGATAGTACTATTAGTGTACTATCTCTTAGCTTCATATCTCCTCACTCTCATTTTGTAGAGATAGCTCATAACCATGTACAGAACTACACCGTACATAAACATAAATACCATTACTTGTAGAGCAATCCTTAAAAGCGGGTCTAGCTCTAGAGTGGCAATAAACCAATAGATAGGGAAGGCTAGATAGGCTAGTAGAACTGCTAGTATTAGTGGTCTATAGTACTCCAATACGTACATGAGTAGTGCGGCTAGGGCAACTATTCCAACTAGGATCAGGAGGTCCTCCAACCAACACACCCAAGTACCTGCCAGCTAAGGAAAAAATATTTGTGGTGCTCTCCACGAAGTAGATGTTACCTCCTGAGTCTCGGATTTACTATCTCGTCTAAAGCCATTCCGAAGAGCACGAATCCTGCGGCTAGCATTATCAGCCCTGCTATTGGTGGAATTATCCACCACCAAGCGTTCATTAGGAATGCTCCCTGGTAGTATGCTTCATTTATCATTCTGCCCCACGTTGGAGCCTCCGGGTCTCCGAATCCCAGTAGCTGAATACCTGCCTCAAAGAACACTACTCCAGGAACCGCCATAACTATTCTGTAGACTAAGTATGGCACTAGCTGTGGAGCTATGTGCTTAATCATTATTCTCCACTCGCTTGCTCCAAGAGCTTTAGCTGATTCAACGTAGAGACTGCTTCTCAGAGTCATAGTCCATTGCCTAATGATTCTCGCACCACCCGGCCACGCTGTAGCTATTAGTACAGCGTATATGTTCCACAGAGTTCTCCCGAAGACTAGGCCTACTACCATAACTAGCGGTATCACAGGTATGAAGTATATTATGTCTGTTAGAAGCGTTATTGAGTGGTCTGTGTAAGTTCCAGCTCTATAGCCAGCAACTAACCCGAAGACTAGTGCTACTAGTGTTGTTACTGTGGCTACAGCTAGTCCGAGAACTACGGCACTCCTAGCTCCATAGATAAACTGCGTCCAGACATCGTTGCCGTAAGCAGTTGTACCCAGCACTCCGAAGGTCTCACCCTTTATGAACATCCTAATAGGTGCGTAACTTACCCTAAGGGCTCCGTTTTCGCACCTCATCATGAAGTTCATTGGGTCGCAGTAGTACGTTACGTTTACCGCTAAGTAGATCTTGGTCCCTCTTTCCAGTAGGAGCTCTCTTGCGGTGTTAACCTCACCGAAGGCCTGCGATATTCTATCTCTGAGTACAGGATCCTTTATTGACAGGACGTAGGGTTGCACCATGTTCCTCATTGGGTTAGGTAATACGGCGGGTGCCGAAACCCTTAGAGTTCCCTTGAAGTAGTCGTATATCCACCCAACTCTCGTTGTAACTATGTCGTACAGAGAGTAGATGCCTCTCGGAACTTCGAATTCTGTAACCTTTCCGTCTGGGAGAGCTACTCTTAGTACTCTCTTTTCTCCTCGCTCTACTAGGTCTTTGTTTATGATAAGTGTGTTGACGTTATACCACGCCTCACTCCTACCTTCTAGGTAGGTAGTGTTAAATGCTATTCTCACATCCATCGACTTCGCTGGCCTGTATGGATACTCTAAGTAGTCTTCAGTTACTATCAGTAGGCTAGCGTATCCGCTCCCTTCGAACACTACTTCAAATCCTCCACTAGTTCTTAACACGTTAACTTTGACATTCCCTTGAATCGCTCTATTCTCTACCTTAAAGCTGTCGAACACTTTCACTATATTTCGAGCCATTTCGGGAGAGGCTGCCCACTCGGGAACAGCGAAGTCTCCCGCTACTACTTCCCGCATTACCGGGCTATACGGGGTTAGTATTGGTGCTAAACCACCGAGAACTGCTAAAATCAGTATTAGAGATATACCTACTACCGCTGTCCTCTTTCTAAAAACTAAAACAGCTATTTCAGCGAGTCTAGTAAACCCTAGTGTAACCCCGGATCTCACTCTAGCAGTACTTGCCGCCCGAGCCACTTTAACCACCCGTTCTTACCCTCGGGTCTATAGCTACGAGTACTATCTCCGCTATGAAGAGAGATGTAACTGTGAGTGCTGCTGATATAGTGAAAAACGCTGACATAACTGGGAAGTCCCAGTTGAGTAGTGCTTGGTAGGCGAAGTAGGCTATTCCAGGCCAGTTCGATATTATCTCAAATATTATCGCCCCACCGAATATACCGGGTATGGTGTAAGCCAGAGAGATAACTATCGGGGGTCTAACGTTGGGTATGACGTGCTTCCTCAGCGTAGACCTCTCGTCGAGGCCCTTAGCTAAAGCAGTAGTAACGTAGTCTTGACCCATTTCTGATACTACTAGCTGTCTTATGTAGTATATCCAGCCACCAGACCAGGCGATTAGTGCTGCTAGTAGCATTGGTGACATATACCAGAGTAAGTACCTAAACTGCTCCCAGTCTCTAATACCTATCTCAGGAGCTCTAACCGGAAGTGGGAATATGTAGTAACCCCACGTAACTCTTGGAAGATACGCTAGCACGTAGTACACTATTAGGAGAGTGAGCCACCCAGGAAGCATGTTGGTAAA
>JAWBTQ010000026.1:0-10694 GCA_038841535.1 Sulfolobales archaeon
GACAAGCTTAGGGATGACGTTCACGAGAAAGCTCCTTGGGCTGTCTACGTCACTATTAAGGAGTCGATCTCGAGGTTTTCCGCCGTTATGAAGCCCATGAACCTCGTAGTCGAGGAGCTTAGGGCAGGTGTGAGTGAAGCAGTAAGAAGAGTTCGCGAGGGTAGTGTGAAACCACTCAAAGTCAGTACACCCGTAACAATAGAGTTCCACATGAGGAGGTCTGAATACGCTGACGCAGCTGAGGACATACCAGGTATTACGAGAGCTGGAGCCTACACACTTCACTACACAGCTCGAGACCCCGTAGAAGGCTATAAGATAATGAGGTTACTCGCTCTACTGGCTTCAGCCGTTGAAGCAGCCTATCGAGTCTAGCTACGCCTAGTGCGTCTGTAGAGAGTGGGTGCTGTTAGTGGTGCCGTAGTATTGAGGTCTGGGGGCAGAACCTACGTACTGAGGTTCGTAGTTGGAGTTCTCGACACTAACATGTACCTGGTATACGATGAAGAAACTCGTGACTCTATCTTAATCGACGTAGGTGGAGACCCGTCAGAAGCGCTGTCCTGGGTCCGTAGGCTAGACCTAAACTTAGTTGCTATAATCGCTACCCACGGTCACTTCGACCACGTCGTAGGAATACCTAGGCTCGAGCGTAGAGTACCTTCATACATTCATAGAGCCGATGTTGAGACCGTTAAGATAAGCATGGAGTGGTACTCAAGGTATACTGGTGAGAAGTTCGAAGAGCCCCTCTTCGACGTTCTACTGGATAGTGACACAAAGCTGAAGCTCGGCAGTATAGAGCTGGAAGTACTACACACACCTGGGCACAGCCCTGGCTCCATATCTATATACATACCGTCTGCTAGTGCTCTATTCGCTGGTGACACACTGTTCGCAGGAACGGTTGGGAGGACGGACCTCCCGGGAGGCTCGGCGAGAGAGCTCGCAAAGAGCATCAACAAGATGTTCAGTAAGGTTCCACTAGATACCCTAGCCTACCCAGGACACGGACCTCACACTACTCTACGTAGAGAGATGAGGGCAAATCCCTACGTTGAAGACGCTCTCACGGGCTTTGACCAGTCCCAGTAAGCAGCTCGAGGAGCTTAACTACGTCTTCGTAAGAACCCCTCTTCCTAACCCTAGATACAGACTTTTTCAACCACTTCTCTTCGCTTAGGAGGGATCTAACAGCTTTCTCAAAAACCTTTCTTCCCTCCGAGTTTAGGTAGCCCCGGCTATCAAAGAAGCTATAGTAGTCACTAACTAAAACCCGGAGCAGCCTAGTAGCCTCCTCGCGAGCATTACACACGCTAAACCACTCCACTCAACTACTTCAAGTCAGTAATGCGGGGTCCAGCCATATTATAGCAAGTGCGAAACTCTCATCACCGTTTCCCGCTCTAGGTTTTTTAGGTTTTTCTGGGGTGGGTTTTGCCTCCTACCCTGCGGTTCACCGTGGTCACTGACCACTCCACGCAGGAGTCATGGGCACCCTTCGAGCCCAACGGCACGGGGCTCACAGCTAGCTCTACCTCTAGGTGGCTCGAAGTACCTCTCATCATCATCACGAAAAAATCCCACAAAAACCTTTATAAACCTAACACACTAAAACAGTTGCCAACCCTCAATCTACGAGATCATTGCGACTCAGCTAATAATGGTTAACCTCCCCTGACTAGTCTCAGCACAACGACATCACTAACGTCACACGTCGATACTCCACTGTCTAGAGGCTTCCCATCTATGGACGTCACGAGTACTTCCTCAACTGACAGAGCTCCTCCCTTAAACCTCAGGAGGTCGTCGATAAACGAGTATAGATCGACGCACTTCTCTAACTCAAAGCATAGCCTAGAACCGATAGAAGAAGAGAGGTTACCTAGAAAGCGTACACACAACACTAACTAGCACCCAGCTCTCTGCGGAGAGCCTGCACCACATCTACTGCATCGTAGAGGCCGAGCCTCCTGAGGGTTTCTTCAGTAGGTATGCCGAGGTCGTCCCAACCTAGTTGCCTGTAGTATTCAACTAAGTTCTTTGAGACCTCTTCTCGAGGTACTAGAGACCCCGCATAGGGTCCGGATGGGAGTGGCTCGTAGAACCTGGGTGGGTTGTCGTCGTGTTTTCTCGGGTCCCACCTCACGTCAGGTCCTCCAAGCAGTAGAAGTATCCTCTGTAGTGAGAGAATCCTCGGCCCTATAGTCCCGTATAGCTCATCCTTAGCCACACTCCAACCAGTCACGGTGTTCAAGAACTTGAGTACGGTATCTTCTTCGACAGAAGTAAACATGCAGATAACGGCACTATCGAGAAACGCAGACCAAACCTCGGATTCCTCACTATTTGCTGGAAGTCCGGCAACAGACGTGTGGTCACCTCCCTGAACAGAAGCTGCGTAAGCTATTGGCTGCGGGTAGTCCTTCCTACTCCTAATTCCGTGAGCTCCTATCCCTATACCCTTCACCTGCACTGCGTACTTGAGAACATCTTCAACCGGCAGCCTCTTCCTCTTAGCTAGCTCAATAGCACTCCTGTAGGCTCCTTCAGCAAGTACCATACCTATACCCCGCCTGTAGGCTACATCCTCCAGCAGCCTCTTAAGGCTACTGAAGTCACCCCACTTCAAGGTGTAGCCGACATCTTCTTCGGTCAGCACCTTCTTTTCGAATAGCTCAACAGCGAACCCCAGCACGTTCCCCACCTGGATTCCGCAGAGCCCTAGGTCGTCGGCTAGTGCCGAGAGAGCAATTACCTTATCTACCTCGAATAGACCGAGGTTAGACCCTAAGTAGGCACCCATCTCGTAGTCAGGACCATCGGTTACGTAGCCTACTCCATCAACTAATGCCTTACTAACTTTCATGCAGGCTAGAGGGCAGCCCCAATCGGCCCACGGGTTCTTCACCCAGTGCCTCCTCTCTATTGGTGCGTGACTGAACTCCTCTCTGTTGTGCCACTCCTCCTGCCAGTTCCTAACTGGTTCCGAGCTAGTTTCGTATCCAACTCTCCACAAACCCGAGGTAGTCCCCCACTTCCGGAAAGTTGATCTCGCAGCAACTCTATCGATTACTTCGTACCTAAGCTTTGCGAAGTCGTCTCTACTAGCGACAGGAGGCAGGGGTCCCGAGCCATCAACTACTATCGCCTTAAGCTTCTTCGAGCCCATGACGGCTCCGTAACCTCCGTACCCAGCTGCGTGGAACCACCTAGCCATAACTGCCGCCGTCCTCACTAGGTTCTCTCCAGCTGGGCCTATGTACAGTGACGGCAGGTCCCTACCTACATCCTCTCTCAGTGCTCTAACTAGCTCCAGACCTCTCAACCCCCACAGCTTGCTGGCATCGCGAACCTCTACTGAGTCGTCTCTCACATATAGGTAGACGGGGTCTCTTGAGGCACCACTCACTACTACCCCGTCGTAGCCTGCCGCCTTTATTGCGTAAGCTACGTGGCTACTTACAGCAGAACCTACAACACCCCCACTCTGCGGGCTCTTACCTGAGACCACTAGCTTTATTCCAGGGTAGTACCCGGTTAGGGGGCCTGTTAAGACCGTCAAAACGTTCTCGGGCCCGAGTGGGTCGACATCCCTCCATTTCCTTCCCAGCTCCCTCCAGAGTAGGTAGGCTGCGAGACCTCTACCTCCTACGTACATCCTGTAAACCATGGGGTGGACTTCTTCTGTAGATGTCTTACCCGTACTAAGGTCGACTCTGAGAAGCCTCCCCCAAGAACCGAAGATGTGCACCACGAGCCACCACCTCACGTTAAGTACTTCTTCCCGAGCTCCTCCGCTAGAATTCTTCCAGGCTTAGCGTAGTGCTTAATTCCCGCACTAGCGGGCTTCCTAATGACCTTTAGTGCATTATAGCCTGCTCTAGAGCATTCTTTAGCGCAAACCGGGTCTCCCTTGCAGAGGTCGCATATCAAGACGTACTTCTTTCCTCTAACTACCTTAGGGATTTTCCCGGGGCATGCCTCTACACAGTTAAGGCATAGCGTGCAGAGCGATGGGTCTACCAGTACAGCTCCAGTAGCCTGGTCTACTCCAAGTGCTTTAGTTGGGCAAGCCCTCACGCACGGGTAGTCGGGGCACTGCACGCAGTACTGAGGTACGGGTGCCCCCGGGTAGTGCTCGTAGATAGTTATCCTAGAGGCTGAGGGCCATATAGCTCCTTCGTGCTTAAGAGAGCAGGCGATCTCGCATAACCTACACCCAGAACAAGCAGTGTAGTCAACAAGTATCCAGAGCTGACCCTGGGGTGTGCTCAAGCTAACACCATCGATCCTTTAGCCCTAAGTTTTTATACTAACCTATGGTGAGTAAAAAGTCTGGCATAATTTTAAGGTAATACCTAGTTCTCCCTACCGCTTTGAGGAAGCAATATTGCCTGCTAATATAACTCTGGAGAGCGGATTGATTGTGAAGTGCTTTACGCTATGAACTCTATTGAGGACTTATTGTATAAGTACGGTGGGAGAGCTTACTACGTGCTAAAGGCTGCTCTAGAGGTAGCAGAAGAAAACAGAGAGATGGGGCTCTCTAAACTTGGAGACTTCGACTACAGGTCTTTAGTGCTCAAGCTCAAGTCGTGGGGGATCGAATACAACCCCTCAAACCTACTCAAGGTAATGGAGAGAGAGTACGGTCTCGTAAGAACTTCCTATCGGTCTTCTAATCAGAGGTGGTGGGTATTCACCGATATATCTTCAGTAAGACTGGCTCTAGAGGATAGTAGAGACGAGCTTGGAGACCCCGAGGAAGAGCTTCTAACTATTCAGATAGCTGTATTAGACATAGACAGTGTTATTGCTGAATTAACCAGTATCCTGAGTAAGGAGAGAGTAAGTTCCTCAGATGAAGAGAAGCTTAGAGAGATAGTGCTGGACGAGCTACCACTAATCATTGAGGTCTATAAAAAAGCTGCCAACTACAGTAGCAAGTTCTCAGACTTCGTAGGAAAAGCTAGAAAGGCGTTGAAGCTAGCGCGAAAAGCGGCCCTCATGCTTAAGAGCAGGCCCCGCGCAATCCAAGAAAAAGTACCCGAATTGAGCATCGAGGAAAAGCTACGCTTTCAATAAGGTAGGATAGTTGGCTAGGTCTGATTGCGTATGTTTAAAGGTTTCTATTCCGATATAGGTGTTAGCGTCCTTATATATTCTATTCATAGGGCACTTCATAGAACTCTCTACTACGGAGGTCTAGCACAGTAAGTGGGGATGTAACTAAAAGAGACCCGAACAAATATGAACTTATTAAAATTTATTAATCGCAAAACCAATCAATCAAGAAGTGAAATTATGAGACCAAGTAATACCAGACTATTCTTAGCCTTGATGACTGTATTAGTGGTCCTGATTTACATTATACCGACTGTCTCAATGTATCCGGAAGAAACTCGTTCAGTATCTTTATCAAGTGAAGTCTCGTTGGCGAGTAATTCGGGATACATCTCTCAGAATGCAGACCTCACAAATAGTGCCTACGAAGAAGGAGATTTTCAGTGTACTGCGGTACTCGTTGGTAAGGAGGCGTCGGCAGATGGGTCAGTCATGGTAGCTCACAATGAGGATGACTCGGGTAAAGTTGTTGACGTGCTATTCGTCAACCCACGGAATACTCCGTTCAGGCTATTAGGTTATTTTGGTGTTAGACTAACCAACGGGACGTGGGTCTATAGGGAGCTTGACACTCCCTTATTAGTACCAGTGCCTAAAGAAATGCATGCGTTTTGGGGAGCTGTTATGCCAGGAATAGCTTTCAGTGGGCGCTATGTTAATGAGTATGGTGTCGTAATCTTTAGTAACAGCGGTGTTGCGTCACGAGAGGACAAACCTGAGCTGGTTCAGGGAGGTATTAGAGACCTACTAAGACTCCTTGTTATACAGCAAGCTAAGACTGCTAGAGAGGCCGTTAAGCTAATAGGCTACTATGTTGAGACATACGGGTATGGTGCTCCCGCTAGGAACTACATAATAGCGGATCCTAACGAAATATGGGTAGTAAACGTAGTCTACGGTAAGCACTGGGTCGCACAGAGAGTTCCCGATGACTCGGTGGTCGTAATACCTAACTACCTCGTGATACGTGAAGTAAATCTATCAGATACAGAAAACTTCATGGGTTCTAAGGACCTTATTGAATATGCTATTAAGAGGGGTTGGTATGACCCGTCTCGAGACGGGGTCTTCGACTTCGCTAAGGCTTATGGCACTCCTGCGAACCAGGCGTCTGTAGGAAACATATACAGACACCAGACAGCTCTATACTACATCACGGGGAGGGTCTACCCGACGAGCTACCTACCATTCTCTGTTAAGCCCCAGAAAAAACTCACTCCACAGGACCTCATGTACATTTTAAGGCAGGTAAACCACGCGGCTGTAGATCAAGTAAAGTACGCTTCGTCACTACCCGGGAGCTTCCACCGCAACCTGCCGATAAGACCAATAGCTCCGTGGCACAATCAGGACGCGTGGGTGGTCCAGTTAAGGAGCTGGTTGCCACCCATAATTGGTGTAGTAACGTGGAGGGCTGCCAACATGGTTGATGAAAACGTATTTGTTCCAATCTACTTAGGTGTAATATACTCAGACTTTCCAGCTCCATATAAATTCGCAGACCCTAACAAGATAGACCTCAACTCAGCCTACTGGGCGTTCAGAGTCTTCAGCAACTTTGTGGACCTTGACTACCAGGGTAAGATGCCGACTGTGACAAGCTATCAGAAGACCGTAGAAGAGGAGTTTTTCAAGATGCAACCGTACATCGAGGAGCAAGCCCTTAAGATATATAACGAGCTAGGTGCTGAGTACGCTGGAAAATACTTAGCAATGTATACCTCAGGAGCACTAATGAAGGTATACACAGACATTCTCGAAATGATACGCTCTTGGCAAAGCGGAGGATAATAAGCTTTTTGATAATATCCCAAATTTCTCTTTCCCTCCACTAAAGCTATGAATGGCGCACGATGGATGTATAGTGAAGAGGAAGAAGGCGGTTATTTATATTAAGTCATGGGCGTAGTCTCCCAGGGGGAATGAGATTAAAGCGGCTAACCTAGGCATTTAATTATTTGTGTAATAAGGAGACTCGGTGGAAAAAAGTTCACACAGTATTGGTTGTTGGGTTCGGAGGTGTCGGAGGCCTCGTCACCTACGCTTTCAACTCATCTGGTGTTCGCCCCACAGTAGTTCTCAGATCTACTCCTAAGAGTAGGAGGATTAGAACTCCTAGTGGCGCTGTAGTGGAGTTAGATGCTGCTTTCACATCATGGGGCAATTTAGGTGGCTACTGGGACTTTATTGTGGTTACCACTAAGGCATACGACGCTCTTGAAGTTATAGAGAGGCTTAAAAGTATGCGCTTCGGTCTTGCCGTCTTCGTGCAGAACGGACTTAGGGTATTCGAGGCCGCCGAGAGTAGTCTTGGAGGAGATAGTGTCGCTCAGCTAGTTCTAAACCACGGGGTTTATTGGAATGAAGAGCGTGGTGAGTTCGTTTGGGTCGGGGGCTCTAGGAGCTATATCGGAACTAGGGGGAATCCACCTAGCTATCTCTACCACTTAGTAGAGTATCTCAGGGTACTGGACGTTGAAGTAGTCCGCAACATAGAGCCGTACAGGTGGCTAAAGCTAGCTGTCAACGCTTCTATAAATGCTCTCACGGCAGTGCTGGGAGTTCCTAACGGCTACTTAGTCAAGGTCCCGGAGCTAGCGAGTGCGGCTCGATTGGTAGCTGGAGAAGTTGCTGAAGTAGCTAAGCGTGCCGGAATAGAGCTCCCAGTCGACCCAGTAGAGGAAGTACTAAAAGTGGCAGAGCAGACAGCTGGAAACATATCGTCAACACTAGCAGACTTAAGGAGGTGTAGAAAGACTGAGGTAGACTACATAAATGGCGCTGTTGTTAAGTTAGGTAGGGAGTTGAACGTAGCTACACCCTATAACGAAATCCTATACTACTTAATCAAGAGCTTGGAGGTGGTGTGTAGGCATGTCTAGAGATAAAGTTACACCATACCACTTCATAAAGCTGAAGAAGGAAGGAAGTAAGATAGTCATGGTCACAGCATACGAGTACATCCACGCTAAGCTAGCAGATGAAGCGGGAGTCGAGGGAATTCTAGTCGGAGACTCTCTCGGGATGGTTGTCATGGGCTACAGATCGACGCTTCCAGTTACATTCCAAGACGTCGCTCACCACCTCAAAGCAGTTGTATCAGCAGCACCTAGAGCTCTAGTCGTCGCAGACATGCCCTTCCTAACGTACGAAATAAGCCGCGAGGAAGCTGTTAGAAACGCAGGTAAGTACATCAAGATGGGTGCGGACGCAGTTAAGGTCGAGGGTGGTGTAGAGGTAATAGACAAAGTCGAGGCGATGGTGAAGGCAGGTATTCCGGTTATGGGTCACGTAGGACTCAACCCCCAGAGGTACTTAGTTCTAGGTATGAGAGTTAGGGGGAAGACAGCAGAAGATGGAGTTAAGGTTTATGAAGACTCTAAGGCTCTTGAGGATGCCGGTGTGTTCTCGATAGTGATAGAGTTCACTACATCCGAGGTAGCGGCAGAAGTAACTAAAGCACTCAAGGTCCCCACGATATGCATTGGGGCCGGGCCCCACTGCGACGGGCAGATACTGGTCTTCCACGACCTCGTAGGTTTGAACACGAGTCCACCACCTTTCGTAAAGAAGTATACTGAAGGGTACGAGGTATTTAAAGCTGCTCTCAAGTCTTACGCTGATGAAGTGAGGTCTGGCTACTTCCCTGCGGAAAGGCACTACTTCAGGATGCCTTCCGACGAGCTTAGTAAGCTGCTAGACGTACTAAATAAAAAGAGGTCTATCTCGAAGAGTACTCCTTAATCCACGGATAGAGGTCTACCCACCTGCGGAGCCACGGCCGATAGGCCCTGACGTAGGGTTCTCCAGAAGTGAGCTTCTTTATTAGTTCGGCACTTCTTCTGTACTTTATCGACTCTAGTGAACTGCTCCCCATCTTGGACTTCCACTCATCTAGTGGAAGTACGTACTTCTTCTGTACGTAGTCCCTATAGACATCACTCATAACGTTGAACGTACAGAACGGTATAACCCTCCCGTCGGGCATGAGGTAGTGTACGTTGCACCTCATCACTCTCTCGACGTCGTAGTTGTATAGATCCATGAAGTGCATCATACCCAAAAACAGCATCTTGTAGTGCCACTCACCGAGAGCCTCGTAAGACCTCTTAATGAATATGTTCGCCAGCATCTTCGGTAACACACTCCTCAACTCCCTCGGTACCTCACCCCACCTAACGTACTTAGAGACTAAGTTGGCTACCAGCTTCAGTCCTACGAAAGACCTCATCCCACCCTCCCTAAGCTCTTCTGACTTCTCCACTAGGTAGTCGAGGAGCCCGTAGACATCGATAAACCTAGTTATAGGTATGAACTCCACTTCAGCACTATCTCTATCTAGAACTCTAGTGTAAACGTATGTAGCTACACCGCACTGCGGGTGGTTAGCCATCTCGAACTTGAACTCCCCGGCCAGCCTCTCTATGAACTCCGATATGGGGACTGATGCTGGCACTGGGAACCAGTCCTCCTTCTTGATCTGTCCTCGGGTCTGCTCCTCGATAAGCTTTACTGCGTCCGATATGGTTATCCTCAGCTTCTCTCTCTCAGCCCTCCTAATCATCCCAGTGAGAGATACTGGCTGAAAGTTCACACCACGCACTATGTCTTGGTTTAAGGCAGCGAACCTCACTATATCTCCAAGCTCCTCGGTGTTCACGTTCTTTATGACTACTGGAACTAGAACCACGCTAGTCATACCCCCAGCCCTAAACGCCTCTAGAGAGTAGGGAGCCTCCCAGTGGTTCTTGGGGTTAGCTCTCGGTGAAACACCGTCGAAGCTCATGTAGACCGTGTTCACTCCCCTACTCCTCAAGTCGCGAGCATAGGATGCGGCTGCCTCCAGACCCTTATCTATGTACAGTCTTGCGAAAGTTATTGCGTGAGTATTGAGCTGTATGTGCTTAACTCCCATACTCTTGAGTAAGCTGATGATCTCCGGTAGGTCTTCTCTTACCGTAGGTTCACCACCGGTTACCTGAATTACGGGCGTTACCTTCTGCTTCAGTAGCTGTTCGATCATGTACTTGATCTGGCTCAAGTCCGGCTCGTAAACAAAGCCACTCTTCTCTGCGTAAAAGAAGCAGAACCAGCAGTCTAAGTCGCATCTATTCGTAGCTACTAAGTTAGCTATAGCCGTGTGACTCATGTGTATTGGGCAGAGCCCGCAGCTGTACGGACACGGTGCCGTGAGGTCTGTATATGCGTATCTAGGCCCCCTCCCCTCGATAAAGAACCTCTCCAACCTCTTCGCGTACTCAGCGTCTCCTTGGTAGACGTCCTCTATCTCACCATGCTCGGGGCAGATCTTCCTAATGAACCACTTACCATCTCTCTCGACGACAACAGCTGGGAGAAGAGCATTACAGTAAGGACAAACAGAGTTGGTGTATCTCACCAGCTTTTCTCCACCCTTGAGCTTCGGGATGGAGCCGCCGACAGCTATGACTCTATCAGCAATCTTAATGACTCTATCATTAATCAAAAACTCGGACGCCTTACTCACTCCCATCTGTAATCACTATGAACTATTAACTCCGTTAAATAAAAGCCTGCTACCCTCTTTA
>JAWBTQ010000027.1:0-9767 GCA_038841535.1 Sulfolobales archaeon
TCTGAACTCGCTAGAGCACGCGATAGCGGGTTGAGAGCTGTTGAGCTAGTTGTCGATATGGGTCTCAGCAGGCTCACAGCTAGGATTACAGACTCAGGTGTAATTTTAGGCGAGTCCCACTATATTGGGTTTGACGAGCTCTCGACGATTGAGGAGGGATTTGCGTATAAGGTGATGAGTAGTAAGCTTGTGAGAATCGATATGTTTGAGAACAGCAATTACTACAAGCTTAAGCCGGTGGCACCACGTAAGGCTCCAACTCTCGAGATTAACGGAATACAGATGCATAGAGCTACTTACGTTGACCCATGGACAGACACCTTACTTAAGGTATCTACTCTAGGCAGTATCGCTGGTGCTGACGTTCTAGACGTCTGCACGGGACTCGGCTATACAGCTATTGCTGAAGTGAAGATGGGGGCTAAGAGGGTGGTAACCGTTGAAGTAGACCCGAACGTGTTGGGAACAGCTCAGTACAACCCATGGTCAAGAGGGCTTGAAGACTCTAGGATCGAGATAATCCTCTCTGACGCAACCGAGTACGTGAAGAAGCTTGAGTCAGAACGGTTCGACGCCGTTCTACACGACCCACCTAGAGTCAACGTAGCTGGAGAACTCTACAGCCTAGACTTCTACAGAGAGCTTTACAGAGTACTTAAGCCCGGCCGAAGGCTCTTCCACTACGTTGGGGAACCTGGTAAGCACGGGAACGTAAGCTACCATAAGGGAATTAAGAACAGGCTGGAGGCCGCAGGCTTCACGAGCATTAGATGGATAGATGAAGCAAAAGGGTTTCTAGCGGTTAAGCCGAAGTTCACTTAAGAAAGCCCTAGTATCTAGCACGAGACAGTTCTCCGTATACTAACTTCAGAACTACGCCAGAAATAAATCTACGCTACTAAAATAGTGAGGGTAAATAGATTGAAGGCTCTTATCACCGGGTTCGAGCCTTACGGAAAGTATGGTGAGAACCCTTCTGAAGTCGTTGCGAGAACTCTACCTGAAGTAGCCTCTAGAGAGTTACCCGGAGTAGAGCTTGTGACCGCAGTTCTCCCAGTATCCTTTAGGAGAGCTAAAGAAAGACTATTAGGTCTACTCAGAGTTGAGAAGCCTGATATTTACATAGGCATTGGGTTAAGACCTGGAGCTACACACATAGCAGTCGAGAGAGTGGCCGTAAACTTAGCAGACGCTAGAACACCTGACAGCGACAGTGAGCAACCAATAGATGAGCCGATAGACCCGAGTGGTCCTACAGCTTACTTCAGCACTTTGCCAGTAAAGGCGATAGTCAAGGAACTGAGGAGCGAGGGAATCCCGGCTACCGTGTCTAATAGTGCTGGCACTTTCCTGTGTAACTACGTAATGTACCTGGGTCTCAACTACTCATTTAGTCACGGACACCCATTGAAGTCAGGCTTCATTCACATACCCTTCTCGGAGCAGCAAGTAAGTTCCGTGAGGAGTGATTGGGCAGGTATTCCCCCCAGCCTGTCGCTCGAAACGATGATTAAGGCTATAGCAATAACTCTAAAGGTAACTATCCAGAGATTCGGTGTTGGCGACGAGAAAATAGCGCTATGATGCGAGAAGGTCGGTTAAGCGGGCACTACCGAATATCATCGGCTTGTAAGTCTTGGTTCAGTAGCTCAGGACCTCGTTCAGCTATACCTCAACAGTAGTCGAAAGCATGTCCTCAAACGTCTCCCTCCTCCTGGTGAGCTTGGCGTCTGACCCGTAGACTACGACTTCAGGTGGCCTTGGCCTCATGTTATAGTTTGAGCTCATGGAGTAACCGTACGCTCCAGCATTCATAAATGCGAGCACGTCGCCCTCCCTAAGCTCCGGCAGCTCTACTTCTACTGCGAGTACGTCACCACTTTCACAAATGTTGCCCACTACGTCTGCTCTCAATACCTTAGGCCAGTCGGCTTTAGACACCGCCACGACTTCGTGGTGAGCTCCATACAGCGCCGGCCTAATTATGTGGTTCATACCTGAGTCGACACCAACGAATGTCTTTTTTACACCACCCAGGCTAACTTCCTTTATGTCTACTACTCTAGTAAGCAGCACACCAGCGTTCCCTACGATGAACCTTCCGGGCTCTATCCTAAGCTTTACGTGACCATATCTCGATGTGAAGTCCTCTACTAGTGCCGTAATTCTATCGCCTAGATAAGGCATGTCGAGAGATCTCTCGCTAGGTCTGTACGGTATACCGAAGCCGCCACCTAAGTCTAGAAACTCTACACGTGGGAACTGGGAAGCTACGTGGATCAGAGTCTCTGTTGCCCTAACAAACGGCTCTACCTCGAGTATTCCGGAACCTATGTGCGTATGTAGCCCAACGAGCGTTAGCCTATAGTCTCTCAGTACCGCTCTGACTTCTTCAAGTTGGTTTAAGTAGATACCGAACTTAGTTAATCCTCCAGTAATGGCGTAACCGTGGTGACCAGCACCAATACCGGGGTTTACCCTTATGGATACCTCAGTATCCGGGAAAAGTCTTCCGTACCTCTTTAGTTGCGATAGTGAGTCGGCATTAACCAGCACCCCGAGCTCTCCCCGAACGAACTTCATCTCAGCGTCAGTGACGTTGTTTCCTGTGAACAGTATCTTCTCTTTCTTAAAGCCCAGCCGAACAGCTAGTAGCACCTCCCAGGGCGATACGGCATCAAGACCTGCACCTAGGTCTCTAAGGGTTTTAAGTATCTCCGTGTTGGCGTTGGCCTTACAAGCGTACATGACTTCTAGGTCTCTGTACTTTATCGATTTCCTGAGAAATGAGTAGTTAGTAATGATTACCTCCTTATCATAGACGTAGACAGGTGTCCCAAAGCGCTCAGCTACTTCTTCAGCTTTAAACGAGCCTACGTATAGATAAGGTCCCTCGATCTTAATCAACTTACCACCCGAAACTACTAGCTATAGAGAATATACGGCTTCACTGACTCCTTAAAGCGCTCAGCCTCTTCTTCAGAAGCAGCAACAAATTCGCTTAATCTCCCATGAATTACTGCATCCCTCCAGTCGGTTGTCCCAAGCAGTAGGTCAAGATACAGTCCGTTACCAGCCTTCGTGAACACTAAGTGCTCGGGGTAAAGCTCGTATAGAGTCCTCAAAATACTTAAACCGAGCTTGAATACCCTAAGAACCTTTCGATGCGTTACGTGCACGAAAACCCCTCCACACGTAGTTCCAGAGTACTTAGATGTCTTTGGCTTGAAGTATGTGGGGCGGAACAATACACCGGGGATACCCAGGGAATTTAGTTCCTCCGATAGCCTCCTAGGGTTTACGAAAGGGGCGCCGAACACCCTAAAAGGTGTGTACGTCCCCCTACCCTCGCTTACATTAGTTCCCTCGAGCAAGGCTATTGACGGATAGGTAAATACAGTCTCTTTTTCTGGAATAGCTGGAGATGGTGGAACCCAGGTAATGCCTAAGTCTACAGCATCTAGAAGCCTTGAGTACCCAGACATAGAGACAACCGAGATGTCGAGCCCGAGTCCTCTTTCATCATTGTAGTATAGCGATAGCTCACCAAGAGTAAGCCCATAGCGAACGGGGAGCTCGAAGTAGCCGACGTAGGACCTGCAGTTACTCCTTAATATAGGCCCCTCAGCTACTGATCCACCGAGAGGGTTCGGTCTATCTAGGACGATTACTCTCGAAACTCCGTAGCGAGAGGAGTGCTCTAGAGTCTGGAGAACTGCTGTTACGTACGTATAGAACCTCACGCCAACGTCTTGGATGTCTATGATTACCGCATCCACCTCACTAAGTGCTTTAAACCCTTCCTCTCTACCGTAAATACTCCTAGTTAACATGTTTAATATGTCGTCGTAGGCATCTCCAAACACTTCACCCGGGTCTCCAACCCCCCAGTAACCGTGCTCTGGAACTAAAACGAACTTGATGTCAAGACCCTTACCTCTAAGCTCATCAATACTATAGGTAATACGGGACGTAATGGCACTCTGATTACTCAGCATAGCGACCTTAAACTCTCTAAAACTTCTATACAGGCCTTCAGATAAGAACCTATCGACACCTAGAACGACTCCACTCAACGCCAACCCTGAGGCTGTGCTACATTCAGGTAAAGAACACCGAGTTACTTACTTCTCTCTATTTAGCACGCTCTAAGATGCAGACCATTGAGCGAGGTAAATCTACATGAGTATTATTTTTATCTTGTGCCCTAGAAGGAACGGGGGCTGGTGCTGTACTGCGGTGAGTTTCGCGAGCTCTACGTCGAAAGAGAGGAGAGAATTGACTTAGGGGGGGTGTCAGTCAGCTTTACTAGAGTTAGCGATGAAGTTATCAGAGTTTTAGTGAAGTATGGGAGTGTTGAAGTATTTCAGGGGTTTCTAAACGCTTCTAGTAGGAAACCTATAGCTATCATGCCCCACCCCCCTAGTGGTGGTAAGTACGGTGTTGAGTGTTTGCTCGCTAGGCTTCACAGCGATATCTACGTTCTCCCAAATGAGGTAGCAACAGTGTACCAGCAAGTTCCAGTTGATATAGGTCTGTACTGCGGTAGCGCTCTAGTAACAGTCATACCTGTAAAACCTAAGTACGCTCTCTATGGTCCACCAGACCTAGGTGACTTGTGTAGGTACTCTAGTACTGACTTAGCTCAGGACCTGAGTCCCTGTTTAAGGGCTTCCATCAAGATTATGCTCTCTAACATTAGTAAAGCAGTTGTGCAAGTAACGAAAGCTGTCATACCTTTGAAAGGACTTGGTCTCTACCTCTCACACGAAAGGCTACCACTGATAACCTCAGCTAAGCTTGTAGCTCACAGTCAGTCGTATGCCGAAGTAACTACAGAACTCCTACCATCTCTAGAAGTTGAAGGAGTCTCTAAGCTGTTGGTAGGGCCATCAGTAACTACGTACATAATGAGGTATGGACTGTGAGGGTTTAGCGACTTAAGACACCGCGTTACACATTCTGTTAGTGGTGGTACTGTGCTTGAAGAGCTCGCTAACTGGATTCGTGAAAACTCTTACCTAATTTACCGCTACACAATGGCAGTAGCAGTTGTCTTAGTGTTCTACTACGTATCTAAGATAGCTTCAAGACCTATCGCTAAGCTGAAAGTAGAAGCAAGGCCGGAAGTAGTCCACAACCTAGAGAGATCCGTTAGAGCTGTCGTTCTCGTTATAGGCATTCTGACGGCACTCTCAATCGTGGGGATAGACCTCGGTGGACTCCTGATAGCCGCCGGGTTCACCGGACTCGTGATCGGTTTAGCTGCTCAGCAAACTCTTAGCAACTTCTTTGCGGGGTTAGCCCTACTCCTCGAGAATAGAGTGAAGGTAGGAGACTCTGTTAGGATTGGAAGCGATGGGGGCATAGTTGAGTATGTGGGAATAATGTCGACTAGAGTTAGGTTGTGGTCTGGTGAGATACTCACTATCCCAAATAGCGCTGTAATGGGGTCGTCACTATACAATTTTAGTAGGTCTCTTGCTAGAAGGGCTGAGGTTAACGTGAGTATATCGTATGAGTCCGATATAGACAAAGCCGTCAGAGTCATTAGGGAAGTACTGCGGCAGAGTGAGCTAGTTCTAGCTGAACCCGAACCCTCTGTACTCGTAGAATCTCTCGGCGATAGCTCAGTGAATCTAAGGGTAATGTTCTGGGCACCGTCCCAGGACTTCTTGACCGCTAGAAGCTTAATGATCAAAGAAATAAAGAAAGTTCTGGAAGCTGAGGGAATAGAGATACCGTTTCCACAGAGAGTAGTGTGGTTGAGGGAGCGAGTTAGACAGTAGGTGCCGAAGATTTAGGCAGAGTCGTTCTTCTATGAAGTGTACGGAGCTAAAGGTCTAACTGAGGTAAAGACCTTCATCGAGCGCTTACTCCACCCTAGCTACGTAAATGTTATCCTCATTGCTTAACACAGTCACGGTAACGGGCTGGCCAGAAGAGAGTCCCCCTGCTCCCATCACGGCCATGATCCTGAGGCCTCTGAAGTCGACTACCAGCGTTTCTGCGACGTGCCACCCAGGACCTAGAGCTACGGCTCTCACTCTCTCACCGACCCCGTAAGGAGGCTCCAATCTAGCTCTCCTCTCCATACCTATCTCTCCAGACTCTACGACTAGCCTATAGCCTGTCTCCTTCTCGAGTTTCCTCAGCCACGCGTAGAACCTACTCCAAGACCAAGCACGAACACCCGCCACCCTCCGTCCGTACTTGTGGACTTCGTACTTCTGGATGAGGACCCCTGTGGGCCAGCCGCTCTTCCTTCCTGCACCGTGCCTACGAGCCCACTCTATTAGTGCCTTAATTTCGGCTTCGTTATACCCAGGCACTACTACCGGCGTCAGGACCACGTCTATCTCGGTGTTCTCAAGGGTCCAGGCCGCTAGCTCTAGCAATCTAACAGGATCGTAGCACTCGACACCAACTAGAGAGACAGCAATATCTCTAGATACAGCATCTACGCTTAGGTTTATCCTATCTAAACCGGCAGCTTGTAGCTTTAGAATTAGCTCCCTACTTAACCCCCCACCATGCGTCTCAAGTGCTACTCTATCAACATAGCCAGAATCCTTAACCAACTCTATGAGCTCGGGCAAGCTAGGGTGAGTCAACGGCTCACCCACTCCGTCTAGTAGCACTTCAACACACCGCCCCTTAACTTTCGCTACTTCAACGACCCACTTCGATAGCCAGCGTACATCCACTAAGAACTCTGACTGCCTATACTTACTAACAGGTCCAGCGTCTACACTACAGAAGATGCATCTATGCTGGCATAGAGTGCTCGGTCTCACCTGGATAACGTTAGTGCCCCTATCAATAACGCCAAACGCTATATGTCCAATGAGTGGCACCGGGTCTGAAATCTCGTATACAGGTCTACCGTAAGATTGAGAAACTCTTTTAACTCCTAGCTCACGGCTCACACTAGCCCTCCCCAACACTCTCTATTTCAAATAGCACCAATGACACCCTCAAGCCTCACTTTTGAAAGCTCGTGGGTGTCGAAGGCTGGAACCACCATCGAATATACGGTTGCGACAGATTTTAAGTTATCGAACTCGTGACGATGCGAAGCCTCCCTCAAACCCTAAAGGAACTTAGAATACGGGAGCGCGTGGTGGCATCAGATAGTGTTACTCACTCAGTCTTATGCTTTAAGCACTCTCAAACGTGCGACCTACTCAGCCTTCTCTACCGCATAACCTAGGAGGAATGAGATGGAGTGTGTAAGTTAGGAGGTGCTAAGTGGTGTCGTAGCTCTAGCTAGTAGTCTGCTCACGGCACTTAGCTAACTTGCCGCATCGGAGGTCCGCATAGTCCTGAGAACGATTTGTTATCAGAGGATATTAACCTCCATACATAGCACTATCGGTGTAAGGCAGTGCTTTACGTTAGAGTTATGAAGTTCTGTATAAATATCTTCTAGGGTGAGGTGCTTGAGCTTCACCAAGGACATTAGGAGGGTACTTATTGAGGGAAACGTCCTAATAGAGAAAGAGTGGGAGATAAACATGATCGTTGCCTGTCTTCTTGCTAGAGGACACGCCCTAATCGAGGGTGTTCCCGGAGTAGCTAAGACGTATACAGCTAAGTCTATAGCAAGACTCCTAGACTTAGGCTTTAGAAGGATCCAGATGACTCCAGACCTCCTCCCTTCCGACATAGTTGGATACTACGTTTTCGACCAGAAAACCGGGGAGTTCAGGCTTAAGAAGGGCCCCATATTCACCAACATCCTCCTAGTCGACGAAATAAATAGAGCATCCCCCAGAACTCAGTCTGCTCTACTCGAGGCGATGCAGGAGAGACAAGTGACTATAGAGGGTCAGACCTTCGGGCTTGAAGAACCCTTCATGGTTTTAGCCACTCAAAACCCGATCGAGATGGAGGGAGTGTTTCCTCTCCCTGAGGCCCAAGTAGACAGGTTCCTAGCTAAGATAGCCACTGGCTACGTTTCTCACAGAGGTTTCGTGGAGATGCTTAAGAGAGCTCACGAGATCGAGGCCGCAATTGAGAGCCTTAAGCCCGTGATACCGAGGAGCTTACTCCTAGAGGAAATAGAGAAGGCAAGTAAGGTTAGAGTAGACGACTCCGTTCTAGACTATATAGCTTCAATAGTCGAGGAGTCTAGAAAGCACCCAGCTGTTAGGCTCGGGGGTTCTCCTAGGGCCGGGATAGCCGTTCTAAAACTAGCTAGGGCTTGGGCGTACCTCGATGGGAGGGGGTACGTCATACCCGACGATGTCAAGGCTGTGGCCGTCCCGGCCCTCATACACAGGATCATACTGAAGCCTGAGTACGAGCTCCAGGGAGTAACTCCCGAGAGAATAGTGAACGACGTCCTGACGAAGGTCCCGGTGCCGAAGCCTTGAGGGCTATCGCTGCTGTAGTAGCTGTTCTCGCACTTACTCTACCGGCACTAGCCGACGCTCCAAGACACACCCCCAACTTCCCGGTCAACTCTACCTCAGTAGACTTAACGAGCTTAGCTGAGGTCCTGAAGCTAGTAAACACGAGTACTCTATCGAGCGAGACCGTGTCACAGCTAGTTGAGGAAGGAGCCATAAGTCGAGAAGAAGGAGCTAGACTCCTTAAGGCTCTAAATACTTCATTCGATGAGCTCGAAGGTAGAGTGGACCCATCTATACTCAGTAACATAGAGAGGCTTCTGAATTCTAGCGAGGTTAACCCAGAAGAGCTGAGGGATCTAGTCCGAACCCTGGTCTCGCTACAGGAGTCCGGGCTCTTGGACCCGCACGACTACATCGCTCTAGCAAACATCCTGGCCAACGCCCTTAAGAGGCTAAACCTAGACGTCCCAATAGAGCTCAGCTACGGTATCCTACGAAGTTTGAGTAAAGTGATAGAAACCTCTACTCCGACCCAAGGAGAGGAATCCGTGTCTACCGAGCTCTCGATCTGGAGATTCCCTAATATGGGGGTTGGCCTCCCGTCTATACAGCAAGTTAGTCTTCAAGAGGGGTCGACGTGGATAGCGGTGTTGCTTCTCCTGAGTTTAGCTACAGCACTGGTTCTAATCTATTGGAGGAGTCTCTACAACTACGCCCCGAAGCTTAGTGCTAAAGTCGGCGACTTAGTGAGACGTGAAGTAATTCCGGAAGGAAGTGACGTATTGTCGATCTACTGGGCTTCCGTCCGCTTAGTCGAGAAAGTCAGTAAAGTCAAGAAGTTGGACCACCTAACCCACAGAGAGTACCTTAACTCTGTGGCACGATCTTCCCAACTGTCTGGGACGAGCAAGCTCATCGAGTGCTTCGGGGAGATCACTAAGCTTTACGAAGTGAGTAGGTTCTCGCACGAACCCGATCCCAGTGTGGTAGCTAGAGCTCGGCAGAAGTTCTATGAGTTGGTGAGAGCACTTGGCTAACTTAAGGTATGTACTCCTCTTGGCTACACGGGTCGTCCCCGGAATAGTGTTCGTGGATGTCATCAAGTCCGCAGTTACTGCGTTGCCGAAGTTTATCTCCGAGCCTACGACGCTAGCTCTCCTAAATCCCGGGCTTCTCCTGGTGCCGATCTCGGGAGCACTAGCTCTAGCTACCGTGGTTACAGGCAGCATCACGTGTTACGCAACTACACTAGTCGCACTCATCTTGACGAAGCTTCCGACAGGTTTCAGTGGACCGTTCGAATCCCCCCAGACCTGGGCTAGCTACAGGGTCGGTGTTGATGTGCCTTGGATAGGTATCGTAGGACTCATGCTGCTCTTAGTAGTAGATTCGTACGCTACAGCCTTCAGA
>JAWBTQ010000028.1:0-9553 GCA_038841535.1 Sulfolobales archaeon
TGGTGTTCTTTAGTACGTACTTATCGTAGTTATAGACTATGCTCCTTACCGTAAGCATAGATACTGTCGCAACAATATCTTCTTTTGTCAACCCCATTCTAAAGCCTTTTTTAATTACGTAATCAGCAAACCTACGACCGAACTCTCTCCTACCGGCAGTCTTTGGTGGTGAAGCCTTTATGAACCAGTGGTTCATAAGTTCCTCTAGTAAGGCATTATTCGGACTTCCCTTAGCGGCTGTAGTACCATCAACGTCTAGCTCGGTAGCAAAGAGAGTCCTCATAACTTCGTCGATTACCATATTACCTGGGCCGGTGTCGAAGGCGTAAACTTCAGATAAGCTAGCATTTGGAGGTAGAACAGTTACGTTAGCTATCCCACCAATATTTTGAACTAGTCTACCAACTGCTTTAGAAGTTAGCAAAGCCCAATCTACGTATGCTATAATAGGTGCTCCATGTCCACCTGCGGCAATATCCCTACTCCTAAAGTCTCCTACGGTAACTAACCCGGTGTTCTCAGCTATAACAGACAGATTACCGATTTGAAGAGAACATCTAGTTAGCACGTTCCCTACTCTAGTATATTCGGGCATGTGGTATATCGTCTGCCCATGAGACCCGACAGCATCGACTTCGGAAGCACTTATACCACTACTCTCAAGTACTTCAATTATGGCTTTTGAGAATATGCGTCCAATAACAAAGCTTAAAACACATATATCCTCAGCGCAGCCTCTCTCCGAGCTGTAAAGTATTCTTCTTTTCACATCAGTTGGGTATGGTAAAACTCCTTTAGAAATAAGTCTCCACTGAATACTCCTCCCGTGACCCTTTAGGCTAACTACGACAACATCGACGCCATCAGCGCTAGTCCCGGACATAGCGCCGATAATCAACCTGCTTTCTTTATTCATCACCTGAGAAAGCCTGAGAGCTAAGTTCATAAGGTACTCCGCAAATAACTATTTAATGAAGAATAAAATCTGGCATGTTTAACTGCATAACTTTATAGAACCACCTCTTCTTGTGCTCTCCAGTTTCATCTCGTTGTGTAGTTAAAGATGGTCCAACAGAGATGCTTTCTAAATCTCACAGAACATCTTTGTGAGAATGTAGGTCCGGCCACCATAGGTTTTTAAGTCTCAATAGTGAAGCTAGAGTTACTTTAGCGAATAACTTGCTCATGCCGTTAAGTAGGAGAGTAGTAGAGAATCCTTAGTGTAGGTAAGGCGGAAATCCGCTAACTACATGTTCGAGAAGCTTTTGTCTTATTACAAACCTTAGCTAGATGACCTTGGTGACATCATCTACAGGTTTTCTACGCCTTGGGCTTGGAACTTCTAAAGGATACCCTAGTGCTAGAATTCCCATGAGCTTGTATTCTCGTGAAACAGACATGAGCTCTCTAAACTTTTCCTCAATAAGTAGTGGAGCACCTAACCAAACGGAGCCCACTCCAAAACTCCACGCAGCTAATATAGCATTCTCTATGGCAGCCGCCGCACTCTGGACCTCCATTATGAATTCCGCTTCAGAGGAGTTTCCCGTACCTCCAGAGCTAAGCCTGTTTAAGTCTATGTATACAGCTATGTAGAGGGGAGCTAAATACATTCCATCTTCCATGGACTTCTTCCACTTTTCTATTCTATCCAATGACATTTTAGCTATTTCTTTAGCATATATGATGTGAGCCTCAATTAGTAGCTCGTGGACCTTCTTCATCAGTTCCTCATTTCTTATTACAACAAAAAACCAGTTCTCGCGTGCACCTGCTGTAGGAGCTCTAGTAGCTGCCCACACTATCATTTTCACAACATCATCTGGTATAGGGTCCTGCTTGAACCTTCGAATAGACACTCTACTACCTATAACTTCTAAAATCTCTTTACTGCGCAACATGGTATCCCATAAATACCTTAGAGCTATCGTAAAAAGAGTGTTTTCTTCGTATCTTGCCTAGGGGGTAGAGTAATAACTGTTTACGGTTTCGGTAATGTAGCTCAGTATGCTAAGTACTGGGCGAGTAACTACGGTGCTAGAGTAGTTGCTGTAAGTGATACTTCAGGAACCGTTTATGATTCCAACGGTTTAGATGTTGAACTAGCTACTTCTTAGACTCATCTACTTGCTGTAAGACCTTCAAGACCTTCTCTGATTTTCTCGACTGTGAAGAGTATGGAATAGCTTATAATCTAGAGGTGTGTTCGCGTGTAATGCGCGTGGTTTTTAAGCTATGCTTTTAACTCCTTAAAATAGGAGTAAAAGCACGACTAAATGTATCGTAAAGATCGTCAAAGTTAAGATTGCGATGTGGGGCCATTTTAAAATTTTGTCTAAAGGCTTGAATTCATGCTCTAATTCGCTCAGCGCTCTTCGTTTAAGATCCTCTATAAGCCCCTCATTAACAGATTCTGCTGGCACTTTATACAGGATAGGGTTTCCAGAACCATCTTTACCTAGTTGAAATAAATATGGACCGTAAAACTTAATCCTGCTTACTCTCTTAACACTAAATATTATAACTAGAAGCACCACTATCGTATTAATTAGAGATATAGCAAGAGCCTCGATTAACTCCACGCATATTCCCTGAGTTTAACGTTTTGATCTAGACTTATAAACTTTATGTTGAAACATGGCCCAACAGAGCCGAGGAATGAACAACGAGGAAATAGTTACGATTCTTGGCTTGTGAATAGGAATACACGGTGACTTCAAACAACGAGCTAAACAATGTTTTCTCTAATAATATCTCTGTTACGTTGCCTTCTTTGACGGGTTGCCATAAGTTTAATTAACTAGGGAAGACATTAAAGTAATTAGTTGTGACGGATTTTACCAGCGGGGCTGTTTTCTTCTTGATGTTTTGAGGGTAATGTTTATGAGCGTTGCCTATGGTTATAGCTGGGATGAACCTAGGTGGTGATTGGGGGTACTCCAAGCCGCCCGGGGACAAAGCTAGATGGGAGCCGCGTGCTGTTCGGCTCAACAACCACCCACGAACTTACGCAGACACCTAAATCCACGTACACGAAGTGAAAGTCCCTAGACATGAGCAAACAAAACGAATATCCAGGAACAAACGGTGCCCAAGATTATGCCGACATTGCTATGGTAAGCGTGGTAGTTGAATAAGTTAAAAAAAGGCTATGTTTTACGTTTGTTTTTGTTACACTTTGAGGGTTGGAACGCCAGTTCTTATAGTCCTTAATATTGGATTACATTTGCGTATGCGCTTGCTTGTACTTAGTATAACTTGAACAACTAGTTACCGTAGTTACCATAAGCGGTTACCATGAAAACGGTGAGCGGTTACCGAATGGACTCCTGTGTGAACTGGTTTTAGACTACTTACAGTCTAAGTCTACGAAGGGAGGTCTGCGTAGACCGTGTTATAGCTAGGGCGTATTACTTCAACCTTGCGACTTTAGGAAGTATCGATCCTTTAGGGTGGAGAGAGGTGTGAGTTGGGAAAGGGTTTAGATAGTAGTTCCGAGACGCTCATGGCTCCTAGTACTTCAGGTATGGGGTACCAGATACTGCTTGCCGGGTCTAATTCATAGAGCATCCACTCTTTTACTAGACCTCTAGATTCGAGCAATCCAAGAAAATCTACTATCTTGGGGATAAGCCCGAGAGGTAGAGATGCTATAGAATATGCTACACCTTCCTTCGCGTTTAGATAAGCTTCCACGAATCCCGGTATGGCTGTAACAGCTCTAACTCCTTTGCTCAATGAATGAGGTGTACCATACATAACCAGGAGTTTCCTGGTTACTGCTGCATGCTTCTCTATAAACTTTTCGAGAGTGGGTCTTATTCCGACTATTACACCTCTTTCAAGTATGTGCACCCTGTAATGCTTTAAAAAGGTTTGATAGCTGGGGACTTCGCTAACTTTCTTCATAGATTTGTAGACATCCTTTACTTTAATTAAAGCATCTTCTTCGAGTTTATTAACTAAGTATACATCTATAGGGTCAACGCGACCGGCAGAGTAAGATCTCCCTAGAGGATGTGGGGCCAATGCTACAGCAATAAGCTCACGCAAGTAAATTTTATCTAGTGAGCCTCGAGCTATATGAGTTGATACGTACTTTGGTGGAATTACAGTATCTAATACATATACCTCTGACGGCTCAACTCCGATACCCGATATGACGTAATTAACAGCTGATTCTACTTCATGAACTTTGGTCACGTACTTGAGTAAAGCTACTCCTTCTAAAGTCCTTATGAACGACCTTAGAAGCTTTTTTGGTACCCTATTTGGAGGCAACCTAGTTCTATAGACTAAGAGAACTTCGGTGAGGCCTAACTTAGCCAAGTTAGTAATGGCCTTAAATACTATGCCCTGACTTCTTAGACTCTTGAGAATTCTCCACGTAGTTGATGTACTCAATCCTACAGCACTTCCTATATCCGCTATAGTGGGAACGTAGTTCACGCTGTTGAGGTAGTCTAATACTCTAACAGCTTGAGGGTTCAATAGCACGCCCTTCACTATCCTTGCATATATTTGGAGTACTTAAAATAGTAGCGACATAGCTAAATTCATAAACCTTTAATAAAAACCTTATAAACGGTATGACTGCTAGCTACATAAATCTAGATCTGACTCTATATGTCAGTTTCTCTCTACCCATGTTTAAAAAAGACGGTGATTGCTGGGTAAAAGTTTATGGCTACGGGGCTGGTACAAGAGTTTGCGTAAACAAGAACTTAAAGTGTCATGGAAATGCGTGCTCTAACCAGTTCCTTAATTATATAACAGGTTTATGGATTGATAAAGAGAGAAAACTCGAAGAACTAGATGGTTTAGCTAGAGAAGTAGCAGAAGAGCTAGTAAAAGAATTCTACTGCCTTAGTGTATCTGCTTCGCCGTGGGATACCTTTGAGATACTTACTAGCACGTTTTTATCGAGAAATACGGACTTCCATAAAAATACCGTAAAATGGGTTAAGGCTTTTCTACGTAAACTCGCAGATCCTAAGAGAGCAAGCGTTAACCAAGTAACGCAGGCCGCTGTTTCTGTTTATCGAGAGTTCGGGTCGTACCAGCTCCTACAGTTTATAGAAGTACTCAACAACCTTCTAGCTATCACTCATATAGCGCCCACAGTAACTCCAGATACCACAAGAAGAAGCTTGCTAAAAGTGAAGTATTTAGGACCTAAAGTAGCCGATTCTTTCATCCTACACAGTGGTCTCGACATGAGTAGGGCACCGGTCGACGTTCACTACATGAGATTCTTGAAAAGAAGTAGACTTCTAGACAATGAGTACATACAGCCGCGTAAGAGCTACTGTATTACATATGATTGCTCTACGTGCCCCGCATTACAAAGGTGTGTTTATGCTTATACCACTCGCCTATTTAAGAGCTTGAACGGGTTTACTCAAACCGCCGCATACGTTATGGATAAACTTCAAGTAAGAAGGTGTGAGGATGTAGATAGATCTAAGCTCAAGACACAACTTGGAGCAGTAGTTACAAACTTTTAGCTCTCCACTACCACTTAGGAAGAGTAACTCCCCTCTGTCCTTGATACTTGCCTCTATATGTATTGACAGCTGGTGTAGTTACTTTAGCAAACACTACGTGAAGAAACCTAGTCCCTATTCTCACTCTTATTGGGTAAGGTGGAGTGAGAACTTCAATAGTTAGCTGTCCTTCAAAGCCAGCGTCTACTATTGTCGGAGGCATCATAAACCCTAGTCTAGCAAAAGTAGATCTTAGTTCTACGAATCCCATCAGCTCAGGAGGCATCCTCAAGTACTCTATCGTATGTAGTAGATAGTGAGCAGAAGGCTCTAGCCTTAGGTAGTCACTAGAACTGCGACAACTGAAATACCCGTCGAGAGGGTCCTCACCGATTGATAGCTCCCTCGTGCTTGAGTTAATTCGGCAGAACCCTTGTCCTAACCTGAGGTCTAGACCGTTTTCTCTCACTATCTCTTCCGAGTAAGGCTCTACTTGAAGTCTTTTACTCGCCAGGTAAGCTCTCAAGTCGAAATCAGAGAGTATCATAGCTTACACAATTACATTCTCAGGTTCGCATCTCTCTTAAAAACTCGTAACCTGGTGTTTTGTTAGCGGATCTACTAATGAAACTGGCTTACCCGAAGCTACCGCAATCGATGACCTCGTTGGAAGTTACTACACTTAGCGATTTAGCAAGATTGAGGGGTGGGCTGGAAACACTTATAACACTACTCCCGCGAGTTCATATGTGAAAAACATGTTGGGTAAGCCTATTCACATGACCATATCTCCCGAGACTGTAGCTGAAAGAGCTATTATAGCTGGAGACCCTGCTAGAGTTGAGCAAGTTAAGGAGCTTTTAGAAGACCCTAAGCTCGTTAACACTAAGAGAGCTTTCGTCACTTACACCGGTACCTATAGAGGTGTGCCAGTGACTATTGCTGCCCACGGTGTTGGTTTTCCGTCTTCAGCTATAGTATTCGAAGAGCTATCTATGGTGGGTGCGAAGTTAATAGTGAGATTCGGTACTTGTGGTGCGATGATACCGGGCATGCGTATAGGAGACGTAGTTATACCAACTGGTGCCGCATACTATCCAGGTGGAGCATACTATCAGTACTTCCATGAATGGACGTGCTGTCCAGCGGTACCAGACTTTAACGTAGTTAAAGCTATAGTCGAGGAGTACGAAAAATCTGGAATAAAGTACTTCACAGGTCCAGTAATAAGCAGTGACGCTTTCTATGCCGAAGACCCGGAGTTCGCTAAAAAGTGGTCTTCGAGAGGTATAGTAGCTGTTGAAATGGAGTGCGCTGGGCTCTTTACTCTAGGTTTAATGAGGAAAATCAAAACCGGTGCTGTACTGCTAGTGAGTGATTCTTTAGTAGAACACCTAGGTTACGCAAGTGCTGAAGAACTGAGAGAGTACGTAATGAAAGCAGCAAAAGCTCTTCTAGAGTCCGTAACTAAGGTTAAGTTAATCGCTAGCTCCCGCTGAGGCAGACTTTAAGGTAGTCTGTGCCCCATTTTACTTAATTCTTTTTAGCTCGACCTTTTAGTGCATTCCTACGTTTTGACCAGAATTCCTACACTCTTAAAATCAGCACGCCCCTAACATGCACTAGTTAGAGCGCTTTAAGCAGCTCCTCCGTTGTCTCCAGTCGACGGGTTTGAAGGCTATTTGTAGCTTCTTTGAGGGCCTTTCTTCACTACTCTTGAATGTAACAGGGGTTTCTTAAAGCCGCTATCTTAAGCTCTTCAACATAGTATCCGATATTTTTGATAAAATCCCTGAAGTAGTATATCGGTACTACTACAACGCCTTGGATAGATCCTCTAATTGACTCGCTTATTGTGACGATCAATCCGTAGAACTTTTTGGTCTTTTTCAATGATGGGTAGTCAGGTACCTCGTAATTACACCAATCTAAAAACCTTTTGAGTTTTTCTAGGTGGGCTAATGCCACATCCCTCATTTTACCGCTACTCGAATATCTAGGTGACCAATGCTTGCAATCGATAGCTATACCTAGAGAAGAGGGTACGCTTACTGCTAAGATATCGAACTCCCACTTTCTCGCGCCGAACCTAAAGTTCTTAAAAACCTCATAACCACTCTCTAATAAGGCTTCCGCTACAAATGCTTCAAAATCTCTCCAATTCAAATAAGCTGACACCTTAGTGGGATCGCATCCCCGCTTAGTCAAGACCATCGCTAGCTGAACCATTGATTTGACACAGAGCTCTCCAGAAATTCCTCTATAGACTAGCTCAAGATCTATGAGCTCTTCAGCGACACCACTACCAAGTTCTTCCACTCTTACACACGGCTTTCCCGAAAATAAGCGTAAGACGCTGTAGTAATCAGTTAATCGCATCCATCTTCACCGAGTCTGAGATCACCTCCCTCATCATGAACCCGATTAATTACCCAGATAAGTTAGCTAAAACAACAATAAATAGCGAAGTTTTTTGAGTGCGCCCCGCATGTAACGGAGGAGTCTAGCTTATAAATCATGTTACTAATTTGAAATAAGGCTTGACCGTGTTTGAAAGGCTCTTTCGGGGTAGCGAGCAAGAGCTATTGGGTTCGCTTAAGAGGCATATATCTCTATCTAGAGAGGCTATAGGTTACTCTCTCATAATGCTCACGGAACCCTCAAAACTAACTACGTCTCAAATTCTTGAGTATAGAGCTAAGATAGTTGATTTAGAGAAAAAGGGAGATAAAATCTATGATGCCGTGATCTCCTCTGTTCTAAAAGGGGCTTTCCCACTGCCACTCATCGCTGACCTCGGAGTTCTTTTAGACGACTTTGACGATATCCTGGACCTCATATACTTTCTAGGTATGGAGCTTACACGCGGGATTAGAGTGGGGCTTACCAGAAACCCTACAGTTATGGAAATATACGGTATCTCCAGTAAGATGGTTGAGAAAGCTATAGAGTCCATCTCATCTCTGGACTCAGCGTTATCTTGCGTGATCAAGAATATAGCTAGGGCTACTGAAGAAGCTTCACGCATTGACTACATAGAAGACGTAGTAGACGAAATAAAGAATATGGCAATAGAGGAAATATATGTTAAATCCGAGAAACTAGGTATACTAGAGTTCACTCATCTAATGGAGATAGTCAGAGCTATAGATACTATAGTAGATAAAGTTCAAGATGCTTCGCAGGAGTTAGTCAGAATATTTTCAGCAGTACTCTCGTAAGGTGCCATACGATACTACTCTACGAGACTTTCGTATTTGCTAGTGTGTTTCTTGCAGTACTAAACAGCATGGGGTTGGTATTAGGCTCGTCTTATTGCTTTAAATATGGGAGTAAAGTCCATATCTTAATACTCAGTACTGCTGGATGGCTTTTAGGGTACCTAGTCGAAGGTCCCAATTTCAGCTTACCGCGTTCTTCAATTACATGGATTTATGTGATCCCCTTAGTGCTGGTCTTGATGTTGACTTTCCTAAATTATCCGACGTCTATCACTCAACTCTACATATCAACTCTCCTCGGTTACTCCCTAGCTACAAACTATCACCAAGGGCTGTCGGCAGTAGTCCGCATAGCTTCCTCATGGGTGCTCTCATTTGCAGTAGGTCTTGCGGTATCCATGTTTCTCAGAAAGAGCTTGATGAGAATGCTTCAGTCCGCAAGCACAGTTAAGGTTCTCCTATGTATCAGAATCCTTTCACTTGCCTACGTTTTCTTACTTTCGTACGTACTTGGAGGAAACCTTCTCGGCACTATAGCATCACTGCTTGGAGTAACTTATAGCGCAAGAGCTTTCCTATTGCTCTCTGCTTCTGTTATAACTTCAGTATACATATCCCTCAGGTCAGGAATATCTTTAGGATTTGCTAGAATACTTTTCCCAATGAGGTACCTTACATCTCTTATCCCCTATACCGTTTCTTTAGCATTAACTCAGGTAGCTAACCGCTTGGGCATACCCATAGTCATATCACTTGTTATGTTCTCATCGATAATAGGTGTGGGCTTAGCTTCTGAGTTTAAAATATTTTATAGAAAGAGAATACTCACGTACATATTGGCTTCAT
>JAWBTQ010000029.1:0-4024 GCA_038841535.1 Sulfolobales archaeon
TCGCTCTCGGGGTTTACTCTGACTGCAACGACTACTCTACCCATCGCGACCACCTAGGGTCCTTCGAATCCGCATGATGGACATCTATAGGAAGCAGCCAGCTTTCTACACTTTTCACATCGCCAAATAACAGTCTTCCCACAGTTAGGGCAGTTAAATCTGACTGCCCTAGTATACGGCTCTACTATCCTTCCACAACTACTACAAACTGGTGGCTGACACGCGTCTACTATCGCCGAAGCTCTTTCGGGAATAGCTCCTATCTTCATTCCCCTAGCTCTGGTTGTTACGAGTATATAAGCACTAAACAGAGATCCTGTAGAAAACCATCGGGTTCACCTGAAGTACCCTCTCCGCACATACACTCGAAAGCCACCCTTCGCTAACAGCACTTAAGACCTCTCGCCGAATGTCCCATGGGTAAACGACGGCCCCAGGTCTACGTGGATCATCTAAGTAATCACTTTCAATCAACACATTAGTACACTCACTACTTAGCCCTCTCACAACCTGGGACTTACCGACAACACTAACATAGAATCCGTCCTTAATGTAAATCCCCACTTGAGATGGTGGTACGTGATGCATTAAAACGTTTTCATGCGATAACCCAACGCCATCTACTAAAAGCCTGATGCTCCTATATGTTACTAACCCAGCGTTCTCGCTGTGAATATGGATTTTAGTACCAGTATCTTTAGCTATAGTAAGGCTCTTTACTAATAAGAGTTCATTTACAGCCCATGACTCGGGAGGGGAGGGGTAATGAGGTCTACCGAACTCACCTAACCCATCTAGCAATCCACTAACGAGTAGAGATTCGAGCTTCTTCATATAGTTTTCCTCTAATTCTCTATAGACTCTCTCAGTATCTCTAGCAGACCTAACAAGCTTGTCAACAGTTGCCGGATGGAGGCCGCTAAAGCATAAAGTACCGCCATACTCCCTCCTAACTCTATCACAGAGCCTAACGTGTACCTCTAAGGATCTCATAACACCGTCCAAGCTTTCGTCTAAGCCGTAGCTAGCCGGGTTAAGCTGTACGAGAACTACGAGCCTCCCACCGGACGACTTAAACCTCCTAACTACTTCTTCGTACCCCAACCCGAGAGTCGAAGCGTGAGCGTGAGCATCAATAAACCACTCTATCAACGCAACCCACCCCAAGTATTCAACTCCGCAAGACCGCCCTCAAGAACTCAACGAAGACCGGAGACGGACTTAAGGGCTTGCTTCTAAACTCTGGGTGGGCTTGAGTACCAAAGTAGAACCTGTGGTTAGTTAGCTCCATGATCTCGGGGTAGCCCTCAGGGCTGAAACCACTTACTATATATCCGAACTCCTCGAATTTACTTAGATACTGCGGATTAATGTGGTATCTGTGTCTATGGCGCTCGTATACTAGCTCAGCACCATAAACCCTGTATGCTAGTGTCCCCCTTAGAATCCTTATTGGCAGAGCCCCCAACCTCATGGAACCTCCCCTAGCTACCATAGACTTTTGAGACTCCAGTAAGTCTACAACAGGGTAGGGAGTATTCGGATCCACCTCTGTAGTGTGCGCTTCCTTAAGCCCAATGACGTTTCTAGCGAACTCTACTACCATCAGCTGAAGACCAAAGCACACGCCTAGTACAGGTTTCTCCCTCTCTCTTAGGACCTCGATCACAGCAATCTTACCCTCTACTCCTCTAACTCCGAATCCGGGGAGGATTACCGCACCATCCGACGACTCAACAGCGGTCTCTGGGTCGACCTTTCCTTGCTCTACATCTGAAGACTCTATCCAAACGAGATTAGGTCTAGCCCCTAAGTAAGCACCCGCGTGCTTTAAGGCTTCAATAATAGATAGATAGCTATCACGTAGAGCAGTGTACTTACCGACCATTGCTATAGATACGGCCTTAGATGCTCTTCTATATCTCTCCACAAAATCAAGCCACTTACCGAGATCAGGGTTTCTATATTCTAAAGCAAGTTTTCGCGCAAGAGCTCTATCGAGACCTTGCTCCTTGAGTAACCTCGGTACGTCGTAGACGGGATCCACATCATAACTATTAATGACCTCGTCGATCCCTACGTTTCCGAAAAGCGCCAGTTTCTTTCTCACACTAGAGTCGATAGGACTATCCGACCTGGCTACTATCATATCAGGCTGTATACCTATTCTCCTAAGTTCTTGAAAACTGTGTTGTGCTGGTTTAGTCTTAAACTCCCCAGTCGAAGAAAGCTTCGGGATAAGAACTACGTGAACAAACACTGAGTTAACTGATCCCTCCTCTAACCTCATCTGTCTAGCGGATTCAAGAAACGGCAAACCCTCAATATCTCCCACAGTACCCCCTATCTCGACTAGGACTATGTCCGCAGACGTCCTTTTAGCTACTTCCCTTATCTTGCTCTTTATTTCGTCTGTTACGTGCGGAATTATCTGAACAGTCTGACCTAGATAGTCTCCTCTCCTCTCTTTAGTTATTATCTCAAGATATATCTTACCCGTCGTTATGTTGTGCTCTTTGCTTAAACTAGTCTCAAGAAACCTTTCGTAGTGACCTATGTCGAGGTCTGTCTCACCTCCATCATCAGTAATAAATACCTCTCCGTGCATATATGGGTTCATAGTTCCGGCGTCTACGTTTACGTATGGGTCTATCTTAATTGCCGTTACGGAGTAACCCATACTCTTAAGTAGTAGGCCTATTGACGCTGTAGTAATACCCTTACCTAGTCCGGAAAGCACGCCACCTGTTACGAAGATATACTTAACCACTTGCCCGCAATTTATTCTGGGTTTGTCGCACTTAAAAGCATTCGTCTATAAGTGATAGCGGCAAAAACCGGTGGGATAGGCATGAGCTTCAAAAGCGCTCTAGAAGTGCTTGAGAGTAGAATCGAGCACTTCGATGAAGTGAGAAGTAGGTCGATAAAGAGCGTTTCGAGAAGTAAGGCTATGGCATTCGACTCTATTCACGAAGTACTAAATAAAATAGCTTTACTCGTTAGGAGTACGTCGCAACTAGAGTCTTCTCTCGCTCACGAAGAGGGGTATAAAAGGGTTTGCGGTAGTGGTGTCCTAATTAAGACTAAAGATGAGTCTGCGTTTATGAAGTTTAAGCCCCTTAGAGTAGTAGCTTACTCGTCAGCTCGTAATACGATAAGACTTTCTTACTGGAACGCATCTATAGAGGTAGCAGGTGACTCCATTACGGTATCTTTTGGGAAGCTTAGTCAGAGCTTGCGCTACTTAGACCCAGCCGATATAGCAAATAATGCCGCAGCTTACAACGCCCTCTTGAGCAGAGTTATAGCCATCCCGGACGAGCTCTTGCGAACTATCTCTTCTTGCGCTAAAGCTACTGGTGTGAGACTGTGAAGTTTAAAAGCTGTAGAGTGCTTAACACTGAGGCGTCAATATGAGCGATATAGTAGCTATTCCAACTGAGATAAAGCTATTCGGTAAGTGGGACTACGTTAACGTCCAAACAAGGGACCCGAGTCTAAAGAAGTACATGTGCTTACGACCCTACTACATCCCGCATACAGGTGGTAGGCATGAGCACAGAAGATTTGCTAAAGCTGAAGCTCCCATCGTCGAGAGGCTGATTAACAAGCTGATGCGGCCTGGAAAAAACACAGGTAAGAAACATTTAGCGTATAATATAGTAAAGCTAGCATTCGACATGATCTACGAGAGGACTAGGGAGAACCCCCTCCAAGTTCTAGTGAGAGCAGTTGAGAATAGTGCACCGAGAGAGGAAACAACTAGGATAATGTATGGAGGTATAATATACCACGTTGCCGTAGACGTATCCCCCCTAAGAAGAGTGGACCTAGCCCTCAGGTTCATAACAGAAGGTGCGAAGATGGCGTCCTTCAAATCAACAAAGCACATAGCTGAGTGTTTAGCAGACGAGATAATCTTAGCTGCGAGTGGTGACTCCAGAAGCTACGCTATCTCTAAGAAGGAAGAGATAGAGAGAATAGCTCTAAGCTCTAGGTAAACCGGGAGTTACCAGAGCTTCAC
>JAWBTQ010000029.1:4124-8962 GCA_038841535.1 Sulfolobales archaeon
AGTGTTTAGCAGACGAGATAATCTTAGCTGCGAGTGGTGACTCCAGAAGCTACGCTATCTCTAAGAAGGAAGAGATAGAGAGAATAGCTCTAAGCTCTAGGTAAACCGGGAGTTACCAGAGCTTCACCGCCTTTATTGAGAGAACTCCTGCTTCGTTTTCTATTCATTGAATACTCTAAAACGATACAATGCCTTGAAGACCTCTATGATGTTCCTGGAGCACTAAAGCTTACTCTATCGGTATGATATCAGCCTGTCAGAGGGGCTGTTTTCTTTTTGATGTTCATTTGGGTTGTTTGTGTGCTCTGTAAAGTTTTTAAGCTTCAAAAACTGCATGGTTAATGATGCTCTCGGAGTTCCGAGAACTGGAGGGCACTGAACCGCGGGTAACCGTAGGGGAGCTTCTGCGGTGAGGGGGCTCCGGGGAGACCGTTGAGAAGTAGATGGCTGGGAGGCCGGATATAAAAAAGCATGAAAACCTATGAATAGCCATCTACCGAGAAACGGTGCTCCAGGACTTCATTCATTCGCATGTGATATTTATTATTATAGGCATGCACTATTGGGTGTTACCGCATGTTGACAGAGATCAGATGGCATGGAAGGGGTGGTCAAGGAGCAGTTACTGCTGCCGAGCTCGTAGCTTACGCATCTGTTCTTAGGGGCTATTACGCTTTGGCTTTCCCCGAGTTCGGTGCTGAGAGAAGGGGTGCTCCAGTAACTGCTTACAATAGGATTTCCGATAAAGTTGTCTACGATAGGTCTCCAGTGATCGAGCCAGATATCGTTGTTATACTAGATCCAAGCATGGTAGAACATGGGGTCCTTCACGGCTTAAAGAGGGGCGGCCTTGTTGTTGCTAACACCGTCAAAAAGCCTAAAGAGCTTGCTGAACTCTTGGGCAGCGAGTACAGGTATGCCACAATAAACGCAACTAGAATATCTCTGGAGGTTTTCAGGCTACCTATAGTAAATACCGCAATGACTGCTGCCTTAATCGCGTCTGCTAGGATCCTGGACTTAGAACATCTAGTGGAGGCTGTTAGGACTAGATTTAGCGCGAGACTAGCAGCACTAAACGAGCTAGTAATTAGGAAATCTTACGAACTAACGGAGGTGGTGTAGGTGGCCTCGCTACCAGGTTGGAGAGACCTACCTCGCGGAGCCACCATACTAGAACCAGGCTCTTCAATTAGGTACAAGACTGCGAACTGGAGAGTGCTGAAACCTGTTATTGACCAGGAGAAATGCGTTAGGTGTAGAATTTGCTGGACTTACTGCCCCGAGCCAGCAATACTTGAGCTAGACGAGCCATATACGACAAAATCCGGTAGAACATTTAAAGTAACGTACACCGTTGACTACGACTACTGCAAAGGTTGCGGTGTATGCGCAGAAGAATGCCCTGTTAAGGCTATAACCATGGTTGAGGAGGTGAGGTGAAGTGGGTAAGCTAATGCCTCTCTCAGGAAACTATGCCGTCGCGTATGCTGCTAAGGCTGCGGACGTCGATGTAGTAGCTGCCTACCCGATAACACCTCAAACAGCCGTCGTAGAAAAGCTCGCTGAGTTCGTCGCAAATGGGGAGCTCAACGCAGAGTTCCTCCACGTAGAGTCGGAGCACTCAGCGCTCTCGGCTGTAGTAGGGGCTTCAGCAGCTGGTGCTAGAGTTTTCACTGCGACATCATCTCAAGGGCTATTGCTTATGTACGAAATAATGCACATAGCTTCGACGATGAGATTACCTATAGTAATGGGCATAGCTACTAGGGCCATATCGGCACCGATAAACATATGGTGTGACCACAGCGACTTTATGGCGGCAGCAGATGCCGGTTGGATAATGTTCATGGCTATAAATGCTCAAGAGGCCCACGACTTAGTGATTACCGCATACAGAATAGCTGAAGACCCTGGTGTACATATACCAGTAGCTGTTGGCTACGACGGGTTTATAGTTTCGCACACTATCGAGCCAGTAAATGTCATCGAAAAGGAAGAGGCACTAAGTTATGCCCCTAAGAGAGCGACCTGGTTTATACTTAATCCTGAGAAACCTATCACCATGGGTTCTCTAGCGTCTCCAGAGTGGTACTACGAGTTCAGAGTTCAGCTACAGAAAGCTATTGAAAACTCTAAGGAAGTTATTTCCACCGCTTTTAGAGAGTTCAGACAACACTTCGGGAGGGAGTATAGAGAAGCCGACGGCTATTATACAGATGATGCCGACGTCGTCTTAGTAACTATGGGTAGTATTACCGGTACTGCTATATCTTATGCTGAAGAGGCTAGAAAAGCCGGGCTAAAGGTCGGCATACTGAACATTAGGCTCTTTAGGCCGTTCCCGGAGGAGGAGGTGTTTAAACACATCGAGAGGGCTAAAGTTGTTGCTGTTATTGATAGAGCTATTAACCCAGGGTCGTCTTTTGTTGGCCCTCTGTACTCGGAAATGGTGGTAACAGCTTTTAAGAGGGGGCTAGACGTACCGATAGCTAACTACGTAATCGGTCTCGGAGGCAGGGCCGTATTGAGGAGTCACTTAGATTTAATCGTTAAGCATGCACATGGACTCTCTGGGAAGAAGATGCGGGATATCGAGAGCCACTACACTTTTGTCGGGGTGAGAGAGTGAGCACGTTCACAATAGCTTCAATACCCAAGGAAGAGCTCTTAGCACCCGGCCACAGAATGTGTCAGGGTTGTGGAGCAGCCATAGTAATGAGGCACTTATTGAAGGCCTTAGGGAGGAACGTAATCATAGCCCACGCGACGGGCTGCGTTGAGGTAACGACAACACTATATCCTGAAACTGCGTGGAGAGTTCCGTGGATACATGTCGCTTTTGAGAATGCTGCTGCTGTTGCCTCAGGCATAGAGGCGGCACTAAAATCCTTGAAAAAGAAAGGCTTCCTCAGTTACGAAAAGAGGGTTAAGGTCGTAGCAATCGGTGGAGATGGTGGTACTGTTGACATAGGGCTACAGGCTCTCTCCGGTATGCTTGAAAGAGGTCACGACGTCCTCTACGTCCTATACGATAACGAGGCCTACATGAATACCGGTATCCAAAGGAGTGGTGCGACACCACTATACGCGTGGACTACTACGACTCCAGCAGGCTCCGTGTGGCGCGGTGAGTGGAGAAGAAAGAAGGACATAATCGGGATAGTGAAGGCCCATGGTGTGCCGTACGTAGCTACAGTCAATTTCGCGTACATATCAGACTTCTATACAAAGCTTAGAAAAGCTGCTGAGATAGAGGGACCAACCTTCATACACGCTTACTCACCGTGCGTCCCCGGGTGGAGGTATGAACCCCACTTAACGGTCAAAATAGCTAAACTAGCTGTGCAGACAGGTATATGGGTTAACTACGAAATTGAGAAAGGTGTTTTCAGAGTAACCACACCAGTACCAAAGCGTCTTCCTGTTGAAGAATACTTAAAGGCTCAGGGAAGGTTCGCTCACCTTACTAAGGAAGAAGTAGAAGCTATCCAGAAGCTAGTAGATGAGGATATAGAGTACATAAATAAGATAGCTGGAGCCACACTCATAGGTCCTGTAGAGAAAAAGTAGTGACTTACTACCTTTTTCTCGTCAACACTTTATAAGCACGTTTATACTCTTCGAAAGCGCTCTCCACTCACACTTCACATACTTTAGAGCTCAATCCCTACAGAACTTTCGGTTCTACTTCCGCTTATTATGTAATCTAGTGTGAGATTATATTCACTCGTTGCTTACCTACTCTTATTTTCCCCAGCAAGCAACCTTACTTAAGATACGGAGCTTAGGACCCCTCCACCCGCAAGAGCTACTTTAATTCGGGACCGACAATGGAAAATAAGGAAGCAGCGACATTAATCATAAGAATAACGCAAGAGCTTGACCCCCAACCCTGCTCCGCACACTGCTCAGTAAGTCCTAAGCTCAGGAAGCTATAAGGTCGTGAAGACTTGAGGTAGCCTTATGTAGGGCTATGCAGCAACGAGCTTGATGTGGCTCGTTGATAAGTGAGAGGTATTAAGACTAAGTGCGTGCTAGCTTGAAAGCCTAAGAAGCTTTATCTGCCGAGAAGCGACTCGTGCTATAGCTGTTCAAGATCTTTATTATTTTCGCGTAGTATCTCCGGACGGCCTCGTTATATAGCCTCGCAACAATGTCGCTAGCTAATTCTATTTCGAGCACCTCGGATCTCGTATCACTCGCTATATCAGCTATAGACCCGTCCCTTCTAACGACAGCTGTTGGGGTGGTACGGTCCTTAATGTAGCCACCAACTACTATGACGTTCACCGCATTTTCGTAAGCTCTCATACGGGCTGCTAAAACGATTAGGTCTGGGTCTACTTCAGTGATCGGAGGAACTATGCTAACTAAGGTAGTAGAACCAGACTCAACGCAGTATCTCGCTACCTCTGGGTGGAATATGTCATCAAGCACAAGGAAGCATATGCTTACACCGCGAACACTCACAGAAGGGAATCTAGGAACGTAGCCTTTGAACTCCTCACTGAATCTCACGAATTTTCTTGAGACTTCGATACCAGACGTTGCTTCGACCATTGAGAGATAGGTGTTTTCTCCATACCTCACTACCACTGGACCTATGTAGGTTCTCTCAGAACTTACTATAGCAGAAACCTTATTCGCCAGCATTCTGACCCCCCTCTTATACGAGCCGTAGTTCTTTCTACCCATCAAGAGGTCTCTCAGCGGTTTTACGGGTAGTGGCAGTATGGAGATAGCGGTTGGACTCGCTTCAGTAGCTAGTCTGTAAAGTTCCCTCAGGAACTCCTTAGTTCCAACACCGATGTTTAGCCTATATACCGTTAAAACTA
>JAWBTQ010000030.1:0-8566 GCA_038841535.1 Sulfolobales archaeon
GTCCCTGTTGGTATGGTGTTGGCACAGCTTCTTAAAAATGGTGTTGCTTGCGGAAGCTTCAAACAGTCAACGCTCTTCGTTAGATATATTGCGGCTATATTGAGTTTCATCATATGGAGGTAGTAGTCCAGACGAAGGCGTATAACGTCTTCATCGTGTAGTTTCGCTATGGTTCTTAATTTTTGAAGTGCGGACGTTCTCTTCCTAACACCTTTCTTTACTATCTCTTTTAAAACTCTATAGAAGCCTACCTTCTTTGTACTGTAGAGCGCACTATATATCTCAGCTACTGAAGCCAGTGTTTCCCTCAGATTAGCCTGACCCACAGGCTCAGACGCATTCACCATTTATTGGTGCACCCCTGCTTCGCTCGAGTACTTCAATAGTCCCCTAGATTCCTTAAAGACCTCACTTATTTCTAACTCTAAAACTTCTGTAGACTCAGTTAGCTTCACCATGAACGCGCAGGGTTCGCTCAAGAGTCTATACCTTAAGGTATCGATTACCGACACCGCACTACTCATGCCTACTATATTCCAGCAACAAGTCTTGATGGTTGCTCTATTCACAATCCTACCTATAGGTCTTCTCATATCGGAGCTAATTAAAACGGTGACTCTATTTAAAGAATAATAGTAACAATTCCGCAAGTGACGGTATTAACACTAAAACAAACGCATAGATTGCTGCGAGTACTTGAAGGAGGTACCTAAGAAGGACGTTTCTCGAGTACCTATTAATGAGAAGCATGAAGCCCCCGTATCCGTGAATAGCTATTAGTACAGCAGTTAGGTACCTCAAGAGTGGATGATTGTGTAAGTATGTAGAAACTCTATAGCTAAAACCGAGGGACCTCATAAACTCTGGTAAAATCGTGCCATACCCACTCAGTACGTAGATCATTAAGAGGACGGATAGCGGAATGGACGTGGTCTCTACTATCTTCAGCCAGAAGTAAGCATATCTTGCTCTCACGACATCCCACCTTAGGGTTACCGGGATTTAATAAAAACTAGTACTGCTCTACGACTTACTCCTCAACTTCTCGTATAGCTTAGTTAGCTCATCGAAGCTCGCTCTATGGGGTTCCTCAGGAACCCCAACTGGGAATAGGTATAGGGGTTTCTCGTTTTTTGCTACTGAAACTACTTTTGCGACTTCTTCGTCGTAGAAGGCACCTATAGCTACTGTCCCCAACCCTAAGGCTGTTGCCATTAGGTATACGTTCTGACCTACATGCCCTAACTCCATGTGTACGTACCTAACTCCTCTCTCACCATACCTACCGGTAGTTCTCTCGTAGATAGCGCATAGGATTATGGTTACTGGGGCATCCCTAACCCAGTCCTGCCTGAGGGAAGCCCTCCACAGGTCTACTCTGAGATCACCTTCTTTAACTAACTTAATTGAGTGCCTCAAGTAGTCGTACTTGTAGACTCCAGCCTTTAGGAACTCTCCATTACCGGTCGAGACACTTCTCTCACCTACTATTACGTATACCTCGAGGGGGTATGTTGCTCCCGCACTAGGAGCAGTCCTCCTATACCACCCGAAACCAGCGTCTTCAACTACTCCCTGAGTAGACCAGAGAAGCATCGATAGCTGCATAATGTTTATAGGCTCCTTTCTCCACTCCCTTATGCTCTTCCTCAAGAGCATTGCTTCTTCAACAACTAGCTTAGTAACCTTAGTAGGTAACGGTAGCAGTACCTCATCTCCCACTACTACAACACCGGTAGTACCTGCTTCGTAACTAAATAAGGGCATTAGAACGTAGGCAACTAAGCCAATAGTAAGAACTACTACTATAGCAAACACAGAAACCCTCATACACTACCCGCACTAACTACTTTCTGAGGTAATTAGCTTAACCCGAAAACCCCTACACACCATGAAGGTATCAGATAAAACAAGTAATTACTCTCTACCTTAGATTACCTAAGTTAGCCCAGGAGTATACTTAGCTTAGCTAATCTCTTTCCCACACTGAGCGACTCTCTTAGTTACGTGCCTTCCTAACCTACCTCGGGGGCCACACTCTATCAAAGTATATGTTTTTGCTTGTAGCACTCAGAGGTATTCCTAAGACGAGGTCTGCGTCCATGAGGTTGAGCTTTTTAGCTGCTACACCTATAGTGAACATCACTCTGTTGTCTACGTTTAGTATCGATGCTGTCTTTACTGCGGAGCCTACCGCTATCCCGAGGTTGACTAAACTCATTGCGAGGTTTAAGTCTACTCCTAGTTCTTTTGGTTGCTTTATCTTAAAGTCAGCTATCCTACATCCTATTAATACTACTGCTACAGACCTCCTCACATTAGAAGCATCTCTAGCGAAAAAGTCGCCGTACTCTGGAGCCATCTCCTCCATAGCAGTAGCGAGTTTCTCGAGCTCTTCACTCTTGTCTAGAATTTTGACACCGACGTTGTCGACTCCCCTCCCCTTAGGGGCAGTTACAGCACTCAAAGCCATTAGCTTAGCTACTAGATTTATAGAGTCTGCCACTGCTTCAACTCTATCTATCACTAAGCATCACCAAAGCGTATGATACGGCTAAGTTAAATTGCTTACTGATTATAACTAGAGCCCGCTAGTAGGTGTGGAGTGGGGGCATGGTGAGAGTAGTTGTTACAGGTGGAGCAGGGTTTATCGGGAGCCACTTAGTCGAGAAGCTGGTTAGAAGAGGTTTCGAGGTAGTAGTTTTAGATAACTTAAGTAGTGGGTCTCTGGAGAACCTGAGTAGTGTTAGAAGTAGAGTAGAGATGATGATCGGGGACGTCAAGGACTTAGAGACGTGTCTAAAGATGTTTAAGGATGCTGAAGTAGTATACCATTTTGCGGCAAACCCTGAGGTTAGAGTGAGCACTACAGAGCCTAGAGTCCACTTCGAGGAAAACGTGCGTGCGACTTTTACTGTTGCTGAAGCTATACGCATACTAGAGTCAGTGAAGACTGTTGTATTCGCAAGCTCTTCTACAGTCTACGGTGACGCACAGGTAATACCCACACCAGAAGAGCACCCCCTGAGACCTATTAGCGTCTACGGGGCGTCGAAGGCTGCTGCTGAACTCCTTCTCTATAGCTACTCGCAACTCTACGGTCTGAGAGTAGTAGTGCTTAGGTACGCAAACATCGTAGGACCTAGGACTAGGCATGGTGTCATATACGATTTCATAGTGAAGCTGTCTAAAAACAGAAACCAGCTGGAGGTTTTAGGTGATGGTAGACAGAAGAAAAGCTACCTCTACGTTGATGACGCTATTGAGGCGACCTTACTAGCTGTAGAAAGCTCAGTGCGTAGTTTCAGTGTTTACAACGTCGGGAACGAGGACTGGGTTGAAGTAAGCGATATAGCTAAGATAGTTAGTGGAGTTCTAGGACTTAAGCCAGAGCTAGTGTTCACGAGTGGAACTCCGGATGGGAGGGGTTGGCCGGGCGACGTCAAGTTCATGCTGCTGTCTATAGAGAGGATCAAGTCCCTAGGCTGGAAGCCGAAGTACACTAGTGCTGAAGCAGTTAGACTAACTGCCTATGCCCTATCGAGAGAGCTAGGGCTGCTTCAGACATGACACCACACGCTCTTCTAGTCGAATGAGCGGTTTGACCTAGCTGGAGATTAGAGAATGTACTCACCTAAGATGAGGCTACTCTGGCAGTATCCTCACAGTGATCCCGCATTCCTTGAGTGTTCTGTGGACTTCTGAAGCTACTGTAACTAGGGAGTTGTGGTCTAAGCTCTCTATCACTACCCTCACTGCACCTACCTGCATAAGCTCGTGAGTAGGGTAGTAGGGTTTAATTACCTGAGGTGCTACCTTGATTACGCACTCCTTGTATGAGCATAGAAACGAAGCATGAGTACCGACACAAGTACCTCTAGAGAATAGGTACTCACCCAGCTTCGTTAAACAGGTTAGCTCCTCGGGAACACCTTTGAGTAGTATATCGTAAACTACTCGGAACACGTAGAGCACCAGATCTACTAGAGCTAGAGCAGTTATGTAGTGCGCCATGATCAGCTCGATGAAGCTCTCTCAGGTCTCTACCTAGAGATCTAAGCTTGCCCGCTTTGGAGTCTCACTAAGTTCGATGGAGTATTTATAGCTATCATAGCAGCTCCGATCACTACTGCGTCATCACCTAAAGGTGTTAAGAGTACTCTGGGAGCTCTGTTTATTGTGTACCTCCCGATTCTTCTCTCGATGAGCCTGAAGAACTCTGGGTTTCTCAAAGCTATCGAACCACCGATAGTAACTACCTCCGGGTCGTATACGTTTATTGCGGACCCCACACCAGCAGCATCTACTTCAGCAAGAAAGTTAACTAAGTAGTCAGCAAAGGCATCACCCGAAGCCCAGTAAGCGAACAGCAGCTCCGGTGACAGCTGCTCCCTCATAGCCCTCCAGTACGCTTCAGTCTTCGGACCTCCCCACTCCGTCGAGAGTAGGCTTGCTGTTCTCGGGATGTTGGCTCCAGAGGCTATGCCCTCCCAGTGTCCAACTCCACCACACCCGCACTTAAACTTACCACTGTAGTCAAGTACGATATGCCCGACTTCATGAGCGTTGCCGTCCTTGCCTAGGAGTAAGTGGTCGTCTACTACCGCACCACCACCTATCCCGGTACTTATGGTTAAGTACACGACGTTACTGCTACCTCTACCAGCACCAACTAGGTACTCTCCCCATGCAGCAGCGATGCAGTCGTTGACTACGTAGGTCTTCACGCCGAGAGCTTTCTCTATAGGAACCCTTAATTTGAAGGACTCTTGCCCGATATTCGGTGTTCTCACAACATCACCTTGCCGGATATCTATAGGTCCTATCGTACCTATCCCCACCGCAACGATTTCTCCCCCAATCCTCGAGGAGATCTCTCTAACCTTGTATACTATGGCTTCAGCAATCGAGCTACCACCAACCCCTCTTGGTGTAGTAAAGGTATCTGCGTAAATCAGGCTACCATCAAGAGTAAAAAACCCAACTTTAGTTTTAGTAGCACCTACATCAACTCCTACAACGTGTCTCACTAGTCCACCTCCATAGGGATGCGGGATTCTAGTGCTTATCTAGCTTAAATGGATGCACGATGCTACCTAAAGAAGCCCTAGTTTCTTCTAATCTCCTCTTCTGCTCCAACAATATGTCGAAGAGCCTGCGCGGTGTGTCAGGTATGTTAGAGTATATACTCCATATCCTCTCTACCTTCTCGATCAACTGGTCCACCCTCAAACTGAACTCCTTTACGTATCTTTCCTCACTATACTCTTTTCCTAAGTACACATCAAACAGCTTTACTAGGTCTTGGTAGACTGGGATGAAGCCGGCTGGAGTCCTAATAGCGTCGGACTCACCGTGAACTCTGAGCTCCATCCACTTCAGCCAGACTCTCTTATCTACTTTATCCGCTATGTACCTGCCTGCCTCATCCTTAAGGAAGTAGTTGACGCTAAACACTCTAGGTTTTATAGTGAGGTTCTCACCGAACTTAAAGTGAAGCTCGACGAACTTCCCGGGAGATATCGATAGAAAGTCTAGTATTGCGAAGGGGTTGAACTCCATCTCTCCTACTCTCTCTAGTATAGCCGCAGTCTTCTCAGACTCTAGGGACGCCCCTACTGTGACTATACCGTGGTCCCAGTCGAATGCCTCTAAAACTGGAGGTAGAGTTCGAGGATCGCGGCCACCGAATATCATCCCATGTATAGGTACTCCCGCTGGGTCATCTATCTTCGGGTCTAGGTTCCTGAGGTATCTTATGGATGTAGTGAATCTGGCGTTAGGGTGGGACGGAGGTAGTTCCTGACCTACTTCATCTCTTTTACCAGGCCACCACTTACCAGCATAGTTAATACCGAAACCTGGCTTACCGGTCTTACCCCTCCACCAAACCTCTCCACCGTTCATCAGCAAGACGTTAGAGAATATCACCTCGGTATCCGGTGATGTCAGTATCTCGTAGATCTCTGGGTCGTCATCACTGTTTACACCATCTATAATACCGAACATACCTACCTCTGGGTTAACTCCTCTAGCTACGCCGTCTATACTCTTAATAATCGCTAAGTCGTCTCCCACGACAGTATCAGCTGCGAATACAGTCGACGTTTTTCCGCATCCCGCCGGAAACGCTCCCGTGAAGTAAGTAACTCTACCTCCAGGCCCACGAACACCCGCAATAAACATGTGCTCACATAGCCAGCCCTCTCTATATCCCGTGTAGACGCAGAGCCTAAGCATTAGCTTCTTCAATCCTACTGTATTCCCGGCGTACTGGGTATTCACACTATACACGACGTTGTCTTCGATATCTATGAATATCCTCCTCTTATCTACGTTCTTACTCCACCCGTTACTGTCTCTCTCACCAGCGGAGTGAAAGAACTTTGCGTACCTTATGTTAGGTGCTTTCTCTACGAACTCGTCATAGCATGTTCTATACAGTATGTTCTCACTATGAACGACGTAAGCTGAGTCCGTCAGCTGTACAGCGTACATCGTGAAGTCCGAGCCCTTCGGCCCAAAACAGTAGAACGATATAAACATCTCCTTACCCTCCATAATACCTTGCGAGATATCGTAGATCTCTTTAGTACCTAAGTCTTTGTCGTAAGTGTTGATGAGCGGTATAGGAGCTCCCCCTCGGACGAGTATCCTAGTATTCTTTCTATCTCTAGCTAGATCCTTAGGTCCATCAAAGTGTACTGTGTGCCTAGAGAACTTAGTTGGTAACTCCTCTCCCCTTTCTAGAGCGGCTCTCGCTGTGTACTCTAGGTCTTCAACACTACCAGTAACGACATATATCGACGATGGTCTAGCTAGCTGGATCATCTCTGCTATCCACTTCAGTAGGGAGTGGTCGTTGATCGCTACTAGTTTCTCGTATGCTTTTACTGGCAGAACCTGCTGAAGAAACTTCAGAAAACCGTGGCTATGCTCAGATTCCTGGAACATACTTAAACTCCACGAAACTCTTACGCTAAGCCACAAAAATATTCAAGTAAACTTCAACACAATCTCCACCGCTATCTCGTGTTGATAGAGTGTTGAATGCCTCCACAACCCTACCTTATTAAACCTCCTAGCCTGCGGTTGCTGGGAACTCCCCGACCTCGAGTAGGCAAGTTGAGTGTTACTTTATAGCTCAGCAGGTGTTCTCTTGTATTGTAAGTTATCATTCTTTAGATGAGGCTTTATGTAATGTGTCGCAATGCTTTATAAAGTCTTTGTGTATTAGTAGTTTAGTGAGTAGCTGTGGCCTCTCAGGTAAGAATGGATAGCCCTATAAAAGTACTTAGAAGCGGTATTGCGAAAAACACCTTAGTTAAGGTTAAGAGTGGCTCGACTTATGTAGGGAGGCTCGTCATGGTGGATAGCACTATGAACGTCGTTCTTAGTGAGTGTAAGGAGGTCTCGTGGAGTAGTGGAGACCCCGAAGTAGTTGCTGACTACGGCACTGTGCTAATAAGAGGCAGCCAGATTATCTATGTAGCTGTAAACTACGAGTTCGAGAAGTAGCTTAAGCTAGGTTGAGTATAATAAAGAATTTAACTGCTAAACTTTACAAAAACATAGGTGATATCTATGGCCTATGAAGACTTGAGGATTTCCGTAAGTGTTCTAAGGATTACACCAACTCAAGAACTTCCCGTAGAACTCGTGGAGAGGAAGGGCCTGGGACACCCGGACTACATTGCTGATGCTGTAGCAGAGGCGTCGAGTGTTGCTCTATCTAAGTACTATACGGAGAGGTTCGGCTTGATACTGCACCACAACGTCGATAAGGTTCTCGTGGTTGGTGGGCAGTCTAGCCCTGTTTTCGGGGGTGGTGAGGTCTTACACCCTATCTACATAATAGTAGCTGGAAGAGCGACGGAGTTCGTTAGCGTCGGTGGGTCTTTAGAGAGGATACCTATTGGTACGATAGTAGTTGGTGCTGTTAAAGACTGGATTAAGCGTAACTTCAGGTTCTTAGACCCCGATAGACACGTAGTTGTAGACTACATGATTAGGAGTGGGAGTGTTGACTTAGTTAAGACTTTTGAAGCTGGTGCTAAGAGTGTTCCTCTCGCTAACGACACTAGCTTCGGTGTTGGTTTTGCTCCTCTTACTACGCTAGAGAAGCTCGTTCTCGAAGCTGAGAGAGAGCTTAACTCACCGAAAGTTAAGAGTGAGCTACCGGAAGTTGGTGAAGATATTAAGGTAATGGGGTTGAGAGTTGGTAATAAGATTAAGTTGACTGTAGCAGTAGCCCTCATATCGCACTTGATCCCGGACTCCGACCACTACATGTCCGTAAAGGAGGAGATAGGAAACCGTGTGCTAGACTTAGCTACTAAGATAGCTCCTAATGCTGAAGTAGAAGTCAATGTAAACACGGCCGATAACCCGAAGCTCGGTGTGTACTACCTTACTGTAACTGGTACTTCTGCTGAGCATGGAGATGATGGTGCGACGGGTAGAGGTAATAGAGCGTGTGGACTGATAACACCGATGAGGAGGATGAGTCTTGAGGCAACAGCCGGTAAAAACCCGGTTAGCCACGTTGGAAAGCTATACAACGTAC
>JAWBTQ010000031.1:0-5409 GCA_038841535.1 Sulfolobales archaeon
CACGAAGAGAAACCGTGGGAGTTCCTCGAAGTAGTGAGCAAGTTCATTGAAGATCTCACATAGAGGATCGATTTCACTAGCTCCCGTAAGAGCGTGTTCTATCTACAGCCTCGAACATATATTGGCTCGCAGCGATCTATTCTATGAGTACTTAGTGGTGAGTCGTGTGTCAGATGTTTTGAGGGATTTAAGTCAGAGGGAGACTAGGTTGTACGAGAAGCTCCTTATGATGTTTCCCGGCTATAGGGGTTACAAAGAGAAAGAGCTCGTTAGGGAAACCGATAGAGTTGTGAGAGACAAGTTGTTCAGAATGCTGAAGAAGAGCTTTGAAGACCTCAGGCGCTCGTACTCAGCTACAGTCTCTAGAGAGGGCTTGAAGGAGGACGCTCTACGCTTAGAGTCTCTGATCTTCAGGGTCGACTCGCTAGCCGAGAGAACTAGGCACGCATCGTACGGCTACAGACCCTTGTTTCACGTAACTAAGGTAGACGAAGAGAAGCTGGTTAAGATGCTTGAACACGACCTCCAGTTAGCCAATATAGCGACGTCCTTGAATACGCTCACCGAGAGGATGACCTCAGCAGTGACCTCTCCAGAGGAGCTGCGTTCCCTGCTCTCAGACATCGAGAGGCTGATTAGCGAGTACGAGGCTAAGTTAAGTGAGAGAGAGGACATACTGTCGGGATTCACGAAGTGATGAACTATGAGTAAGACAAACGTGGTCGAGTGGGTTAATCCAGGAGCTGAAGACGTTCTATGGGTCTACCCACACGAAGACATCCGATGGGGTACTGTGCTAGTCGTCCACGAATACGAGACTGCGGTATTCATGAGGGACGGCAAGATATACGACGTCCTCCCACCAGGACGCCACGTACTAACTACTCAGAACTTACCGCTTCTCACTAGAGCCTATAGGCTGGTCATGGGATACGGAGAGACCCCGTTTAAGGCACGAGTAGTTTTCGTATCCCTTAAGCAGTTCAGAGGTAAGTTCGGTCTATCAACGAGGGTTAGGCTAGGGCCTAGAACTCTCTACATGACCGAACTCCAGACCTTCGGTGAGTTCTGGTACCGAGTTAGTGACCCCGTCCTCTTCCTAACCCAGGTTGCTGGAGCTGTTAGGGAGATCTCCTCACCTATGGTCGCAGACTTCATCAGGAGCTACTTCATCGAGAGCTTCATGCAAGAGATAAGCAAGTACACAGCTATAGACATATACTCAAACCTAGGTGAAGTTACTGCGAAGATAAAGGCGGGCAGCATATACGATGCCTTCAAGCAGAGGGGGCTGGAGCTTGTAGACGTTAAGATAGGTGGAGTAAGCCTCCCACAGCTCGAGAAGATGGAGAAGGAAGACCCAACCTACGGCCTCCCACTACTGCTCGCAATCCAGAGGGGGGACGAAGACAAGGTTCTAGAGATCGTCAAGACGGTCGAGATCATGAGGGCTTTGGGGAGGGCTCCAGCAGCTGGGTGGATGGGTGCTCTAGTCGCCGTGCCCGGACTCCTTCAGCCAGTTATCCAGCAGCAAGCTCAGCCAGCGCAAGCTCCCCAACCCCAGCAACCTCCTCAACCAACCCAGAAGAAGTCGCCGGTAGTCGAGAAGCTGAGAGAGCTTAAGGAAATGCTTGACGAGGGACTGATAACTCAGGAGGAGTACGATAAGTTGAGGAAGGAGCTCCTAGAGAAGTATAGGCAGGAGATGTAGTAGTGATATTCTTTAAGAGTGATGCTGAAAAATTTAGTGAATTAATGAGCAAAGGCTTTAGTGACCGCAGTAAGGGCAATCTAGAGGGTGCTGTAAGAAACTTTCTTCAAGCTTATGAAGTAGCCAGTAAATCACGTGATACTAATGTAGCTAGCAAGGCAAACTTAGCACTATTCTACGCCCTATTTTACGAAGCCTTAATCAAGAAGACTCCCGAATCCTTCAGAAAGGCTGCTGAGCAGTGTAGGAGGCTTGACCCGGGTTTAGAGCTTGACCTAGGGCTAGCCACTAGAGTGCGCCCTCCAGACATAGCCCGAGAGCTGGAGCTACTGGCTGAGTTAGCCAGACTGCCGAGCTTCGAGGTAGGTAAGGCTAAGTCTATGGACTTAAGTGTGGCAGAAAGCTACGAGAGCGTCGCCAACGTCTTGCTAGCTGAGGGATCTCGGAGGCTTGTCCTAGAGGATGTAGTAGGTATTCACGAGCCACTGAACGTCATAGGCTTCAGGCTTCTAGGGTATGCGAAGATAGTTAGAGCAACTAAGGTAGAGGAAAGCGAGCCCATTAAGGCCGTAGAGATCTATTCAGAAGCACTCGCCTTCCTACAGCAGGCTACTCCGGAAGTGAGGGAGTTCGTCAGCAAGAGAATAGCTATGCTGGGTAAGTCAACTAAGTGCTGGGTGTGCCACAGGGAGATCCAGGGTGAGGAAGTAAACTACGTATATCTACCGGCATCACTAAACGAGTACATCAAGTCTAAGTACAACAGAGACGCTCCCTACTTAATCAGTGACGACGGAAAGATAGCTGTGTGCAGAGTTTGCTACACTATGGTGCGCGACTTAAGCGACAAAGTCTCTAGGTACTACTACGACCTAGCCATCAACGAGTTGAGACTTGCTGAGGAGCGCATAAACGCTGAAATTGGGAGGCTGTGGGCTGCGCTAAACCTCATAAGGGCAGAGATGAGAGAGATGAGAGCTCTCATGAGGTTCGGGAAGAGATAGCCATCTAAGTGAGCACTAAGGTGGTCTATTGGAGGTACAGAAGCTTAGGTGCGCTAACTGCGGGGCACCACTCCCCGAACCTAAGCAGGGCAGCAGCTGGGTTAAGTGCGAGTACTGCGGCTACACTAGTAGAGTAGTAGATGCGTCAAAATACGTTGAGAGCTTAAGGCAGGAGCTTGAGAAGTGGATTAGAGACATACTGCCTCCAGCTCTAATAACGTCGACGACTGTCGATGTCGCAGCTAGGTACCAAATCTTCCAGAGCTTGATCAAGCCTAGGGTTAGCTTAATTCGCGCAAACGTGCGCGCTAAGTACCTACAGTATCTCTCTCAACCTATAACGCCATTTATAGTAGTAAAGCAAGACTCAAGTGAAGACTCTAAGCGCTTCTTCGAGGAAGCTCTGAAGGTTGAAAGCCTCAAGGACTTCGCAGTATCTGTGGAAGACCAGAAGTTGCTCACTGAAACAGTGGTTTACGAAAACCTCGTAGCCTATCTAGCTAACATGTTTAGAGCTTTAGGCAGGAGTGACTACAGAGCAGCACTCAAGAACTGCGAGGAAGCACTTCAAGCAGTACCCGAGCTACCTGAGTATTCACTAGTTAAGGAGAGGTTGAAAGCCGTGTTCTCGATGCTTAGTGCCATAAACGAGCTGTGGAACAGAAATGCTTCAGCCTCTCTCACACTAATAAATAGCTCAATTAGCATGTATAGCTCACTTCTTCAGAAAGTCTCGGGTAGAGCAGTTCCTGAAGTCAACCCGGGGGTACTCGAAATGGAGAAGCTATTTGCTGAGTCTCTAGCAAACGTAGTTGAGGCAGCCTATAGGCTCTTCACTACTGGCGAAGACCCCCTGAAAATGGTTGAGTGGTTCGATAGGTACATACCTATCTTTAACGAGCTGAGGGAAGCATATAGGAGACCAGCTCAAGACTTGCTCGAAGTCACTACCCGTGTTAAGGAACTCGTACTCAGTAAGACCGGGTTAAGCGAGTTGAGTGTAGTTCGAGGTCAGGGAGTGTACTACATTCCTTACTATGTCGTCGAGGTGAGGCTCTCCTACATAAAAGGCTTCCTACTTAGGAAGGGTGCGGAGTCTTCAGTAAAGCTCATGGTCTCCGGCATAGCTCCGATAGTCGAGAGGCCGGTAATCGACGTGCTTGGACTTAGCTCTGGCAGGCCGGTACTACCTGACAGAATCGAGGAGGCTCCAGCTCTAAGAGTCGTTGACGAGATTCTCTCTAGAGTATTCAGGGCTGTTGTTCCCTCGCGCTCTAAAGCTGTGCCTCCACTAATAGCTTCAGTACTAGTAGAGAAGTTTGCTGATTCATACATAACGAACGCCAACGACTACTACAGAGGTAAGATAAAGTTTGCGTCAACTAGCGTGAGCGAGCTCGCATACATTCCCTTCACAGAAGTCGATAAGAAGACACTCGACTTCGAAGGAAAGCTGAGGATAAGGCTTAACGCAGACTTAAGCTCTCTTGAATCACTAGCGTTGTAGGTGGTGTTTGAGTGACCCTACTTCAGTCAATAAATGTGCTCGCAGCTTTAGTGGCTACTCTACTAACCACCCTCCTCACGTTCAAGCACTTTAGGATATCTACAGGCTTTAGAGACTTCACAGTATTCGTAGTATCTCTAATGTGCGCTATAGCTACGACTGCTACACCTTACCTCAGCGACGTCCCCTTACTTCCATGGATAATCGTGCTATATGTCAATGGATTGTGGCTTTACGGGGCTGAACCTATGACACCATCTGTGAAAGCAGTCTTTGTTAGCCCTGCGCTGACGAGGGTTTTCGTAGGGTTGATAATGCTGGCAGTTGCTTCCTGGCTCTCTATTTCGAGCTGCGGAGTGAGTATAGCCCTAGTAGTAGTTTTGATTTACGTATTGCTCGGTGCTTACAGAACGAAGGAATTAATGAGAACATAAAGTCTCGAGCGACTAGCTACCTCCAGACCTCTGAGAGCAGATATAGCTACGTCCCGAAGCTCTAAACAGCGATAAGTCAATCACACTCTCACGAATCCACCACCATATAACTTATTGGCATTATCGAAACGAGTTACTCACCAATGCATAAACCCGAGGAAGGAGGCTATTCGGTAAGGAAGCGGGAGCTATGTAAATGAGGTGTGAGCTCTCACAGAGGATGAACTAAGATGTGAAGTGTTTGGAGTCACCCTAAGCGCTCTAGAGCCCGATGAAGATCTGAGGAGGATGCGGATGATCAGAAATGAAGCGATAATGTCAATTCATATAAACTAACACGAGAGCTGAGCTATTGTGCGACATACTGAACAAGTTGTTCAAGCACTAGGTCTATTAGGTACTGAGCTTAGTTGTTGTCGGTGGGAAAGTGCGTAGGGTTTGGTTGCTGACTGCTGTGTGTTGCGCTATCTTGGCGGTAGCTATAGCGGCAGCTTTAAGTCCGATACTTGAGGTAGGGATAGAGGGCGTCGTTAAGGTGTCACCAACTCTGAGGGTGGTAGATGTCGAGCTCGTTATAGATAGAGAGAAGGGTAGTGCCTCCTTCGACTTAGGTGATGTGGATTTACCCATGGGTAGAGTGTTGGCTAGAGTAGTTGTTGTAAGCTACGAAGGTGACTTCAGTATTGCCATAAGCGGGGTTCTATCTCTCGTATCTGGAGATCGAGAGTATAAGATAGTCATGCCCTGCGCTAT
>JAWBTQ010000032.1:0-4836 GCA_038841535.1 Sulfolobales archaeon
ATCTATAGCTCCTCAGCCTCTCAATGAGCTCGATGGTTTTGACTACATCATCTGCTGTCTCTCCAGGAAAGTTGAGTATGAAAGTTGCTGCTGGCACTATATTAAGCTCGTGCATTATAGAGAACGCCTCCTCCACAACTTCTGGGTACTTTTCCAGAGGGAAAGGCGCTGACTTACCTGGCATTATCTTTTCCGCTACCCTCGGAGAACCTGTTTCGATGCCGACCTCGACTCCTATATATCTCTGGTTCATTTTTGAGTAGATCATGTCCGTTATTTTACTCAGCATCTTTCCCTGATGCTCTGCTACAACAACAGCAGCAAGAGAAATGTGGGCCCACGCAAGGCTTTTTAAATGTTTGATGGCTACTTCATGAAGCTTTCTTAGAGATTCCTCACTCGGTATGACGCTTGTTGACCCGTAAAGGAGGACATCTTCGGAGTGAAAGATTCCTCCTAGTATGCCACTCGATACGTTCACTTCTATCTCTTTCTCGATGACCTCGATGGGTACGTGACGCAGAGGTCTTAGGGTTACACTACAGAAAGAGCAACCCCTGGGGCAGCCCCTCATTATCTCGACGAGGCCATTAACGCTGCCCCCCTTTATTACCGGTATTTGGCTAATTCTAGGTGTGCCGTCCAAGCCTACTTGAACATATCTCGGTAGTGTTTTTCCCTCTAGTATCTTCTGGGCTATATCTTTGACTACGAGGTCTGCTTCACCTTCAACGATAGTGTCTACCCCCCAGAGGTCGATCTTGTCGTCTTCCCATTGCCACTGCCAAACACCGGGTCCTCCGACTACTATCTTAAAGCCATACTTCTTTTTGTACTCGGATAAACGGCTCATGAACTTCGTAAATAGTCTTCTATTTATTGGTACTTTTCCAGTAATGAGCCACCACTCAGAAGAGGGAGGACCGTATGCAAAAAAGTCGTGGTGACCTATGAGAACGGCCTTAGCCCTATCGAGGTACCGAAAGACATAGTCAGGGTCTATTACAGATGCCCTAAACCCGGCTTCAACTAGTGAAGCCTCAATTTTTCTAAGCCCGTAAGGAGCCTCCCTAGGTCTCCCCCATGTATCTACCCTAGGTTTAGGGCAGCATATGTACGACCATACGCACTCTGGAAGAAATATGGGAGGACCGGTAGCAACAAAACCCAGAAACTCGCGCCCATGGTGATTGGTCATCATGCTTCTGTCCGTCGTAATTACGAAGTCTAAGTCTATGACCTTCACCAATCCTACTTTACTCATTAGAATAAAAACCTTGGTAGAATGTCTAAAATCGGTCAAAAGAATGTCTGAAGCACCACTTAAGCGCTTGAGGCTTAGGGCCTATATCAACGTGATCGCTGACGTCATAGCAGAGCTGGGGACCAGAAACAACGTGAGTAGAGAATGGGTCGTTAGAGAACTTAAGAAAGCTCTTGAAGAGACTCAAGTAGAGCCATTTAGAGGTATAAGGTACTCTAGCGAGGTGTACGAAAAAGAGCTGATTAGCCTGTATCTCGTAGCTACGCGCATACTGAGATTGCCCATCAAAAAGTTCGGCAGAGTTCTTGAAGAAGTTTTCTCAAACGAGATCAGCCTCGATAAGGTAGTTACCGTAATCAAGAGGCATAGAGATTTCTCTGGAATAAGATCCGCTATCGATAATTACCTAGGCAGTGTTGATGAGGTTGTCCTTAGTAAGATTATTAGGTATATTACAACCGAGTACTACCTCGACCTCATAGACGAAAACGAGGCGCTGAGGTCCGTCAGTAATCTCGTTAAGGCTTACCCGGAGTTCTCGGATAGATTCAGTAGGATGGCTAAGTTCTTCATAGCTATCGTAGTCGGCAGTAAGATGGTCTCCAGCGAGATTAGGAGTAGAATGGATCTCGAGGTGAGGAAGAAAGCTCTCACTATAACCCTCGGACTTAGTGGTGGAGCTCCAAGCAACGAGTACATAGTCGATGTCGCTAAGATAGCCTATGGGTATGGGGGAAGCATTAAAAAGCTTAGTGAGCAAGTTAGGAGCTCGCTCAAAAAGAGTCCTACCTAGAGAAAACTGATTGAGTAAACCTTAGGTACGCGCAGGTTCTACTCACCGTTGCGTCTAGCTCTCTGATGCGTGTCCTCAAAAATAGGCTGTACATGCTTTCTACACTCAGTGCTTGAGCATACAGCCTATCGCAAAGCTAGGCCTTCTTTACATAGGACAGCAAGATTACTGATGCGGCTAAACTGAAAACTAGTCCAGCTGATATTACGTTACTTACTAGTGAGCCCATTGACGGAATCTTACTAATGAATTCCGCTATGAGTGCGGACCTACTTCCGCTCAGAAAGCTTTTAAGGGAGCACGCGTAGAACTGGTTCTCGTATATGCTTAGGTGCTGGAGAGCGCATGGGTATGGGGTTGAGATTAGTACTACGGAGTTCTCGAATACGGAATACATAGCGAGGGAGACGGCTATTTTCGGTGCTTTACCTCTTGAGTTAAGTAGTAGGAAAAGTGAAAGAGATAGGATCTGAGTTACAGGTGTAAGAAACCTTGGCCCGAAGGAGAGACCCCCATGAAAATCATGCCACGATGAGTAGGCTACGATGGGCACGGATATCATAGAGACATAAAGAGCTTTTAGAGACTTATTCTTAATATGCTTTAAAACATTAGGAGTACAAATAAGTGAGATAAAAGATAGTGGATATATACTCAGGAGGCTCTTTCTTAAATCAAGTAATTGTACTACCACCCCGACGGGTATTCGAAAGACGTCGAATCCTGTGTCAAGCCCCCTCATTTGGGAATATACGAGTTCAGGAAATACGAGGGGGTTACCGGTAGTGGCGTAGTTGTAGTAAAGCTGTGGGAGCGATATTAGAATGACTATCGATAGCCACGAGGCTATTGAGACGAAGAACTTCTCTTTGCGTTTCTTCATGAGGCTTCGCTTATCTAATAGAACTATCGCGACAATAGCTACTATGAGAACTGTGGATGAGGGATCCGCTAGAAATGCTATTGAGGAAAACGCTGCGTGCGGTATGACTAACCTTAAACTAACGTCTTCATACAGAACTAGCTTAGTAGAGAAGTATAGTAAAGCCGAGTAACACATAGTTAGCACTGCTTGCGGAAACATGTGCGAAGAGTATATCCAGGGCATAGAGCTGAGTACTGCTACTGTCACAGAAGTAGTGTAATAGGCATACTGCGATGGAAATACCTCTTTGAGGAGTAAATACGAGAAAATCATCGAAATGAGTATACTGAAGCTCATTAGTATACCTCCAGCGAGAAGCATGGCTCTACTCTCATTTATTAAGCAGGCTGCCGGTGAGAGGAGCAGTGGAACACCTATTGGACCTGCGAAGGCGTACCTATTTCTACTTACTTCAATAATATCCGTATAAAACCACTCAACTCGTTCTAGGTACGTAGTACCTCTGCAAAAGCTTCTAGACAGTTCGATCATCGGTGTTGTGTAGCCGGTAGCGTAGACAGTGTTGATAGTAAGCACCATCAGTGCAAAGACTACCGCAAACATACACACTGTATGCTTACTCACTACTTCCACCTATCACTACAACACTGTTCTAACATCACTTACTTCCAACGTTTTACTCAAGTAGAAGGAATTATAGAGATCTACCTCACAGACCTCCGTGTCTACTAGGTTCTGCTGTTAAGACTTTTTCGTAATCATTTACTTTCCTAGAGTTCATTTGAGTTCTCAGTCTAGTAATGCGGAGTTAAATATATAGAGAATTGTTTATGGGGATTCTTGACTAACCAGGGGCTCAGCTCTCTTGTTGGTATATATGGTTAGGCTTCATTGCCTCATCTCCGTCCCTCCACATTCCGCTCGGGTTCTCATCGGGCTCGGGGGCGCTCGGGGCGACCCTTAGACCCCCACATCTTGAGTAACTCGGGGAGACCCGTACCTTATCTACGTGACTCTCGCTCCCTCATTGAGTAGCCTCTACACATCAATCAAGCAGAGACACTCGTAAGCGTTTCCGTCGCATCTATCAAGCAACGTAAACCAATACGAAACCCGGAACAGTTGCTTGAGGTTGTTTTCCTGACTGTTAAAGCAAACACCGTGTTATCCATGGCTAGAGATCAATAAAGACCTAGCAGCCTTTTTAATGACTGTGCTCTCATAGACTCGTACTGCTAAGCGAATAAAAGCTATGAAACGCGCAAAACAGAGCTAGCTAGTGGGCCCGCGGGGATTTGAACCCCGGACCTCCGCCGCGTGAGGGCGGCGTCCTAGCCAGCTAGACGACGGGCCCCTATGTTAGATCTTCCATTAGCTTTAAAACTTTCCAAACGTTCAGCAAGTCTTTAACTAGAAGGCAGATAGAGCGATTTCGTGAAGTCTGGAGATTGCGACTAACAGGTATTATGCACAAACTAGCATCTCTGTATGGGGGATGAACTCCTTGGCACGCATATATCGGCAACTAAGTGAAGACGAAGTAAGTATGAGGGTAAACCCAGTCAAATAATATGTAGCGAGCTAGAGTAGTAGCTATATCGAAACCGGTAAGCCGAGAGAGTGATGGGAGCTTGAGGGCTATTTTAGGGTTCCTCATAGATCTGGGGGTGGACTCAGTTACTTCTGATAATATGGGCTCTGTATGTGAGAGACTTAGGAGATCGCGCGAGAAGATCTTGAACTGGTTTAGGAAGCACGGGAGGAGATTTCCATGGAGAGGAGAAGTCGGTTGGTACGGTGTTCTTATTGCCGAATTCATGCTGATTAGAACTAGGTCTGAAGTCGCTGAGAGGACTTTTTATGAGTTTGTTCGTGCGTTCCCGAAGCCCGATC
>JAWBTQ010000033.1:0-4696 GCA_038841535.1 Sulfolobales archaeon
TGTGTAACGAAGTAGCAGGAGCACGAGTTAAATAACGCTCTTGCGAGCTACTCGACGGGTAAGTACTGAGTGAAGATTAAGCGTGTTGAAGTAGACTACTCTAGGTGTGCTAGATGCGGTTTCTGTACTTACGTTAATACCTGTCACTCTCCTGTTTCTTGCTGTGGTTGCTTGTCTTGCTTCTGGGCTTGTCCTTATAGTGCTAGGTACGTCGTTGAGGAGGAAGGAAGGGTAGAGTTAGTAGATATTAGCGTCAACGGTGTGAGGACTAGAGTACCTAGTGGAGTTACTGTAGCGAGAGCTCTAGAGTACCTAGGGTACGCCTTCGGCGAGCCGAGCTCGAAGAAGCTCAGTCTTGCGTGTAAGACCGGAGGATGCTGGAGTTGTGCGGTAATCATAGACGGGTCTATTGAGAGATCGTGCGTCACTCCAGTCCGAAGCGGGATGAAAATAGAGACCGACGTAGAGAGGTTCGATCCCTTGAGGATCGCCCACGGACCCGAGCCGCACTCCGTCGGTGGTAAGGCTACACCGTGGTGGGAGGTCGACTACGCTAACTACGTAGAAGCAGCAATCTGGGTTGCGGGCTGTAACCTTAGGTGTCCTCAGTGTCAGAACTACTACGTAACCTATGACAACACTACTACACCGCTAGACCCCACTAAAGCAGCTAAACTAGCGGTAGAGTGCCATAGAGCTTACTCAACTAAGGGCATTGCTGTAAGTGGTGGAGAGCCGACAATAAACAGAAGGTGGCTAGTAGAGTTCTTTAAGGAAGTAAGTAAGAGGGTTAAGCCCGGTGTGCGAAAGCATTTAGATAGTAACGGAACCGTACTAACCTACGACTACGTAGACGAACTCGTTGAAGCCGGCTGCAACAACATAGGCATAGAGCCTAAGTGTGCTCGAGTAGAGACCTACATGAAAATCACCGGTGTTTCCGACGAGAGACTAGCGTCTCAGTATCTCGAGACGTCTTGGCGGTCTATAGAGTACGTATACGAGAACTACGCAGGTAGAGTCTACCTCGGAGTAGGCTTAGTCTACAACCCAGACCTCGTATCGATAGAGGAGATATGTGAAGCAGGTGAGAGGATAGCATCCATAGACTCAAGGATCCAGGTGACCGTACTAGACTACTTTCCAGCATTTAGAAGAAGGGAGATAAAGCGCCCTACAGCTAGCGAGATGCTTAGTGTTAAGAGAGCTTTAGAGAGTGTAGGTCTAAAGACAGTGATAGTTCAAACAAGGTATGGTCACGTAGGACCTGGAGAAAGAAATGTTGGCTTACTCAAGCAGTAACTCGAGTTAAAAACGCGTAATATTTACTGCGTAGTCGTAGCTACTTAAACTCCAGCTACTCTCTTCAAGAACGACCGAGCTAGCTCTGCGTCCGCTGGTGAACCCTCTTTATGGCATAGCCACCAGTCGTAGCACGTGTAGTGCTTTACTCTCTCTGCTGCTTCATCAACAGTTCTCGCTGGAGGCACTATTACTCTATCTCCGACTAGCTCATTGTTAGGCCAATTAGCCGGCATAGCTGCCTTAAGCTTGTCGCCAACCTGCATAGCTACTATAGCTCTAAGTAGCTCGTCAATGTTTCTACCGAGCTCTTGCGGGTAATACAGAACAGCTCTTATAACACCGTTCGGGTCAACTACGAAGACAGCTCTAACAGTGTGTGTAGCGCTTTGAGCGTGTAGAAATCCTAGCTTCTTAGCTACCTCAGCACCGGGGTCCGCTATTATTGGGAATAGTATCTTCATACCTAAGTTCTTCTCGATCCACTCAACCCACTTAATGTGGCTGAAGACACTGTCGACGCTGTGACCCAGGAGCTCAACGTTCAGCTTCTTGAAGTCCTCGTAGCGCTTAGCGAAAGCGTAAAACTCTGTTGTACACACTGGTGTAAAGTCTGCTGGGTGACTGAAGAGCACTAGCCACTTACCACTGTAATCATCGGGTAGCTTTTTGACTCCGTGAGTTGTAACTACAGTCATCTCGGGGAACTTCTCACCTATAGCCGGAATTTGGATAGGCATGCTGTCACCAAGAATTAATATACCTAGAGTTTATAAGCTTTACTGCAGTTATCGAAGTCTTTAATTGTTAGTTAGACTTTCTAATCCTCCTCTCTTCGACATACCTACCCCTCGTCCTTATCTCTGCGACTTTATCCATAACTTCTCTAACTTCTTCATCCCCGAGAAGCTTCCTATACCCTTTTAGAAAGCACTTTAGTAGCTCTTCTCTATGCGCATAGTGAGAGCTCTCTAGTACTCTAATTAGTAAGTGTACGTCAACCGCCATATCCTCTACATCCTCAACGTGTTTAGATAGACCTAGGTCCACTAAGTAAACCGAGCCATCAAAGCCTAAGATAGCGTTAGACGTAGTTACATCTCCGTGAGCTACTCCAAGCTTGTGCATCTTGCCTACTTCTTCACCGAGTAAAGACATGGCGTAGCACGATAATTCTCTATTTATAGTTTGTAGAGCATCCCGTAGGACTACCCCATCTATCTTCTCCATTACTATGAGGCCAGCCAAGGGATCGACGAAGAGGACTTTCGGTACTCTAACACCGTGATGTCGAAGATTTACTAGAGCTCTAGCTTCAGCAACAGTCCTCTTACTCACTATTTCCTGGTCTAGCTCTGGGACTCGGTACGGCTTTCTAAGCCTCTGCTTGAATACAGCTCTATACCCTAGAAACTCACCTTCAGCTACTAGAGCTTCAGCACCTAAGTAGATAACTCGCTCAACTCTACCAATAGATATCGACACTGTCTAACCTCCACCTCTGTCTTACTACAGCTTTCTCTGGGTCAACGGTGACTCCATGCTTAAACAAGAGAACACCGGTCCAAGCTATCATAACACCGTTATCTACTGCGTACTTAGGGGGTGTTACGTAGAGGTTTAATCCCCTGTGTTCTGCTAGTACTCTAAACTTCTCGACTAGGTATCGACTAGCAGCTACACCACCTACCAACAGGATCTCGGACTTCCCGAGCTGTGCTATACCTCTCTCAGCAACCTCTACGAGGGAAGAGTAAGCAATCTCTCTAGCACTAAAGCACACATCCTCAACTCTAGCACCGTTTCTCACGGCCCTCAGAGCGGCAGTTAGAAGACCTGAGTAAGAAGTGTCTTGACCCTTAACAACGTACGGTAGGTCTATATACCTACCACCCTCTGAGCACCTATCTAGAGCGTGTACACCTTCAATAACGTAAGGTGGTGCTATACCCAGCTCCCTAACTAGGGTGTCCATGAAGTTCCCGAGAGCTATATCTAGAGTCTCACCGAATACTCTGTACCTCCCACCGTACTTAGCAGTAATAACGGTATTCCCACCTGATATGTAAACCACTAGAGGGTCTCTAGCTCCGGTAAGCATCTTACCTATCTCGATGTGGGCAACAGCGTGGTTTACTGGAACTAGAGGCTTTCTATAATACAACGCAAGAGCTCTAGCAGTAGTAGCACCCACTCTGAGGCAGGGACCTAGCCCTGGACCGAGTGCTACCGCAATTGCGTCAATTGAGTGAATCGATAAACCTGATTGGTCTAGTGCTTCTCTAAGGACTTTAGGCCCACTCCTGATGAAGCCCTCGGCGGCTTCCCTGGGGTGAATACCCCCCTTTTCAGGAGTGTAGTTAAACCTAGAGTCTGCCAGAATTCTCGGCTCATCCGTGACTATTCCAACACCGAAAGTGTGTGCTGTTGACTCTATACCGAGAATAACTACCACTAAACCACCTAAGACCTCACGATCTCGACGTAGCTACAGTAGCCGCAGTGCCACCTTGGGACGGGGCGTCTGTGTAATGCCATAGCTCTACCGCACTTAGGGCAAGACTTATTCTTAGATCTTGCGGCACTCTTCTGCGGATCTACATCGTAGAGAGCACTCCTAAACTTCTTCCCCTCTTTACTCAACTACTACACCCCGAAGCCCTTCCTCTTGAGGATGTGCTCCGGCTCAAAGCCCTTGAGCCTATCTGGGCTGTCGTAGATGTGAGCATAGACTCTCGACAACCCGACACCGCAGTCGCTCTCAACTTTCCTTATGACTACTAGGTCTGGACTACGCGAGTAAATTCTACCCAGGGCTTCAGCTAGCGACTTCTTACTGGGAGTCGGCAGTCCCTGGTGGGTTACTACTGCTTCTACTTCAAGCCTGCGAACTAGGCCGTTATATTTCTCAGACACTACCCTGAGTTCACCACTATCTACCTTAGCCACCTTATCCTGGGTCTTGCTCACTCCAATCAGCCACATACGTTAGAGGCGATTAACTTAAATACTTTAACTAACTAAACTCGATTAAGCGTGGGACCAAGTAGAATAGGTATTCACAGCTGTTCAGCGAAAAAGCTCTTTACGAGCTTAGCTACTGTGACGATATCGCTTTCGCTTAAACCCGGGTGTAGTGGGAGAGAGAGCACGTGTCTTGACGCAGCATCGGAGTTGGGGCAGCACCCAGGTGCTTTCCTAGCTCTCGCGAGTGCGGGCTGTTTGTGTAGGGGGATGGGGTAGTGAATTGCTGTTTCAATACCCCTGTCTCTTAGGTATTGCGCTAGCCTGTCTCGAGCTCCGTCCCTCTCGACCCATACCGTGAAGAGGTTGTAGACGTGCTTAACTCCAGGCTTTTCTGTCGGCAGCTTAATTTGGGGAACAGACGCTAGTT
>JAWBTQ010000034.1:0-4068 GCA_038841535.1 Sulfolobales archaeon
TATTCAAATAGTTTGCTCCGGGTTAGAGAAAGTAGAAAAAGAGCCGGAAACTAAAGCCTTCCCTCAGGTCTCGGAAGACGACATACAGTTCATAATGGATCAGACCGGCGCCACACGAGATGAAGTCATCAAGACGCTATCTGAAGAGGGAGGCGATATAGCTAGAGCTATAATGAGACTGCAGGAGAAAAAGTAGTCTTAAGGAGAGGACAACGCGATTGTTGCCAGAATTATAAATAGATTTGAGCATAGACCCTACTCAGATCATTTGCCGACGAGTTGTGCCACAGAGTCTCTTGGCCTCCTTAGTTTAAGTCCAATTTATAAAAATGCTATTAGATAGATCATGTTTATTGGTAACATAATTGATAGGAATATGTGTGCTCACCCTCGACTCTGAAGCTACAGTAGGTCACGCAATTAAATCGATCTTGAGGCAGAAGCCCTCAAAGGACGAGGTCTTCTACGTAGTTGTGGATGGAGGAAGTAGAGACAGAACTATTGAGATAGTTAACGAATCGCTTAGAGGCTTAAAATACGAACTGGTCTCGGCTCCCGGGACCAACATACCGCAGGCAAGGAATATATGCTTGAGTGAGGCTATAAAGCGCGGATTTGAGAAGCTCATATTTATCGACTCAGACATCATGTTACTAGCTAGAAACCTTTTGGAGCTTGCTGAGAGAATTAGTGACGAACATAGAGACTCTATCATCTACTTTTCATCGGGGGTTCTCTACTTTAGTGACTTTAGCGAGCTAGAGGAGTTTTTGAGGAAAGCAGAGTTTATGGAACTGCCTCCGGGGGAGATCAAACTTGATAGGTCCCTAATTATCGGTATGGGCTTCACGATCATCCCTAAAAGCATATTCGAGAAAATAAGGTTTGATGAGACTTTGGATTTCTCTGAGGACGTATATTATGCTCTCAAGGCTTTTTCAGAAGGCTTTGAGGTTCTGTCTACTACTGGGACCATAAGACACGTTGTAGACGCAAACATCGTGAGGGGTGCTAAGAGCGACATATACTGGAGAATGCCGTTTAGGAGATATTTGAGAGCTGCGAGAAAGAAGGCTGTAGTTAAGTATATAGATGCTCTCGACATGCGGAGGCTTGATGTATCAAAGCTCGCGTTCCTAAAGAGGTCACTTAAGTTTCTACTGAACACGGTCTTACTGATCGTCATGATATTGACTCCAGCTGCCTACATATTTCATTCGAGCACGTTCTACGCCTTCCTCACTATTGACTTATTGAACATGATCTTCTACCCTCTACTTAAGAGAGTAAGAGGCTACCCATTCTTGATGGGGGTTCTCAATAGGTTCAAGTTCATGGCATTCTCTTTCTTAATGATAGTTTGGAGCTATCATGCTTACAAAGAGTTAAAGAAAAGCTCGATTGTTTTCCAGCGAAAAAGCTCTACCTTAAGGACGGTTCCACACTGAGGGAGCTTCACGCCAACATACTACTATGCTAACATCGATGTTCATAAGACCAGCTTACCTTAGATGAGATTCAAGCAGGTCTAGGGTGTTATCCATGAGCTAACTACATGTGGTTGTCCCGCTCTTCCCTGAATCCGTGAATAGCCGGCTGTTTAACGCATCATCACCTTTTCTGAGTACCTTAGTCCTCGTTCTATTAGCTCTAAGTAATTCCCTAGGTACTTCGCTGGGTTCACCAGCTCTTTGATTTCGTCTGCTGTTAGGTATTTCGATAAAACTTCGTGATTTCTTAATGCTTGTTCGAGGGTCTCACCTGGCTTCATGGCTCTAGTTACTTCCATGAGTATTCTATGAGCCTCATGCCTTGGGACACCCTTCTGGACTAACCTAATCGTCACTGCTTCAGTCATAATGGCTCCCTTGGTTACAGCTAGGTTGTTAAGCATGGCTTCTCTATCTATGCTGAGGACTCTGACTAATCTGTTCGCATCCTCAAGCATCTGGTCTACGACTAGGAACGCGTGGGGGATGAGTATCCTCTCGGCACTACTGTTTGTTAAGTCTCTTTCGTGCATTAGCGGGATGTTCTCCAGTGCAGCAACACACAGCGACCTAGCGATCCTTGCTAAACCAGAGATCCTCTCAGCTGTAACCGGGTTTCTCTTGTGTGGCATCGCACTACTCCCGACTCTCGCTTCAGACTCGTACATCTCCCCGATCTCCGTTCTCGAGAGTTCTCTAACCTCTAGTGCGAACCTATCTAGCTGAGATGCGAGTATAGCTAGTGCCGCAATCAACTCAGCGAAACCGTCTCGTGGAGCTACTTGAGTAGAGATGGTGTGGGGCTCTAAACCTAAGTACCTAGAGGCAGCTTCTTCGACGATTAAGCCCCTTCCAAGCCAGCCAGCCATAGTGCCGACAGCTCCCGAGATCTTGGACTTAACAACCCTCTTCTCGACCTCAACGAGGCGCTCGTAGCTTCTGGTGAACTCGTATACGTAGTTAGCGAACTTAAATCCAGCTGTAATCGGTAGTGCATGCTGCCCGTGCGTCCTTCCGATCATTAGGTCGTCTCTATGCTCTCGAGCTAGCTTAGAGAGCTTATCGATGACTTCCTTCAGCTTGCTCCTAACTATGCCAAGAGCGTCTCTAATTATTAGAGCCCAAGCCGTATCTACTACATCGTAGCTAGTAGCACCTAAGTGCACGTACTTACCGCATTCACCACAGATTTCACCTAGTATATAGGCTAGAGACGCTATATCGTGACCTAAGGCAACCTCCCTTCTGTACACTTCACTAGCATCCAGGTGACTAGAGCATCTATGTACCGCATCAGCGCAACCGCGAGGAGCTAGACCAGCCTCCTCTAGCCCAGCCATTATAGCAACCTCCACATTAACATAGTTTCTAATAAGGTTGTCGACTCTAAAAAGTTTCTTCATCTCCTCAGAGCCGTACCTCCAGTCTAGAGGGCACACGTAGCCCAACTCGCTCAACTCCGACCCCTAGATGCTACACTTAAACCAGTATATCAATCTGCTACTAAACTCCAGCCGGCAGCTCCTCAACTACTTCAATAGCTCTATGAGAGTGTATTACGTACATCGTGTTTCGTGAAGCCTTGAGAACACTGCTTGATATATATCCTCTCCTCACAGCTTTCTGAGTATGGCCTGATCCACCCGTAGTTTCTCTCGAAAATTATCTCTGGGTTGAGCTTTTTTAGGACGTACTTACACACCGGCTCTGAAACTACTTGACACACGTATCTAGTGTCGAGGCCTCTCTTTAGTGCTAGAAAAAGAATTGGACAAGGATTCCTGCACCTAGTCACAACCTCGCACTCACCGAGTTTAACTACCTCAACGTGATCTCTCCGCAACCTAAGGAAGTCTATATAGAAAGTGCTAACTACGCTCTCTATCGAGACAGCCTTTCTCGGCTTCAGCAACCAAATACATGCGTACGCAAAGAATAAACCTCTAGCTACTGACACAATCACTCTATCCAATAGCCTAAGCTTTCTATCATATCCTTCACCTGCTCTACTGCGCTCCAACATGGGTAGCAGCCTAGAGGAGCGTATCGCTACCTCCTAGCTGACTAATGGGCCTGCGCTAATGCTCACTCTTAATTCTCAGTAGCTCCACGAGGTGGTTAGGCCAAGGAGCAAGAGTGTACTTCTTCAGCCAGTCCTCGTCAAAGCCCTCTTCTTTAAGCTTACTGATGATGCTGTCGATGACTTCTCGAGGGATTCTCCCAGCAGCCGCAGCCGGGCAGTCTAAGTCGAGGTATACAACTCTCTCCCCAGTAATGAAGTCGTAGTAGACCATTATAGGCCATAGCCTGCAATCAAGAGGTCTGTTAGGGTATATAGAGCAGAATCCCGACTTATCTAGGTAAGGACAAGGATAGCCGTCTCTAGAGCCTACAGCCTTAATGGTTCCAAAAGCCGTTTTGATCTCGAAGCTACTATCTTTAAAGTCTTCTTCCTCCTCAGGGAGGAGGACTGCGTAGAACCTCTTACAGCAATTTTCATAGCACTTAGAGCATATGTCCCCAAAGTTTACGAACGCGAACCTATCGGACTTTCTACCCATATAGGGTCTAGCCCTTA
>JAWBTQ010000035.1:0-4018 GCA_038841535.1 Sulfolobales archaeon
TTTCTATACCCAATACGTTTTTGTCCGTATCTGTTATAGTTGGTATCACTGGGATCCTAATGATGACAGGTTTGCCTGCGGAGTTTGCGTACAGCAGGTTATTCAATATGGGCTTATTTGACACACCTGTATATTTGGTGTGCTCTACGTCGTCTGCTAGCTTTATATCGAAGAGGAGTAAGTCTACTAGATTTAGTACCTTCTTGAATACCGAAGTTGGAGCGTAACCAGAGGTTTCTATAGCTGTATGCACTCCTCTAGACCTACAGGCTTCCAAAAGCCTCACTAGGAAGTTGGGCTGCATGAGAGGTTCTCCTCCACTAAAGGTAACGCCTCCCCCACTAGCGTCGTAGAAAGGTATGTCTCTTTCTATTTCGTTCATGACCTCCTCTACGGTCATGACCTTACCTACTAGCCTTATGGCAGTAGTAGGGCAGCGTCTTGCACATGTACCGCAAAGCTCGCAGAGCTCTCTATTAAATCTAATAACTTTATTCTCTTCGTCAAACAATAGAGCCCTCTTTTTGCACGCTGCTAAGCACGTTTTACAGCGAATACACTTATAGGCCAGGTAGACTAGTGAGGGCCTGGTGGTTAGACCTTCTGGATTTTGACACCACCAGCATCTAAGTGGACAACCTTTAAGGAAAACCAGTGTCCTTATACCTGGTCCATCATATAGAGCAAAGCGCTGTATATCAAATACTACTCCACCAACGGATTTCACTTTACTCGCCACCGCGTTAGGATGCTAGAGCTCTCTGTGTTCTGCTCTAGCAATAATTTCATCCTGCAAACCCTTAGGTAGCTTAACGAAGTAGTCACTATAGCCAGCAACTCTCACCATTAAGTCCTCAAAGTCTTGAGGTCTCTTCTGCGCTTCACGCAGTAAGTCTACGCTAACTACATTAAACTGTACGTGGTGTCCCCCCATCCTGAAGAATGTCCTTATGGCCCACGCCAGCTTCCTAAAGTTTTCCTCGTAGTCGAAGAAGTCTGGAGTTAGTTTAGCATTTAGTAGCGCTCCACCAGTCTTATCCCAGTCTACCTTTGCCACAGACTTAAATACTGCGAGAAGACCTTTACGGTCCATGCCTTGTACTGGTGACACACCCTCCGAAATAGGGAAGCCAGCTCTCCTCCCGTCTGGAGTAGCACCAGTAATCTTCCCGAAGTAGACGTGTACTGTCGTCGGTAACCAGTAAATGTGGCGAGTAGCACCCCTAACCGGAGTCAGTGGGTAACTCTCCACTATCTCAACAAGTGATTCGTTTAGTCTAGTGGCTATTGAGTCTACGTAGTCATCGTCATTACCCCAGTGAGGTGCTCTGTTAATGATAAACTGCCTTAACCATTCGTAGCCTTCCCAGTCTTTCCTTAAGGCCTCCAGAAGCTCGTTCATTGTGACAATTTTTTGTTCAAACACGACATACTTTATCGCCGCTAAGGAGTCAGCTACTGTTCCAAGGCCCGCCATCTGTATGTACTGCGTATTGTATGTTGCCCCACCTGCGTTGTAGTCCTTAGCGTTCTTAACGCAACCTTCGATCCATAGGGAGAGGAATGGCACCGGTAGCTCATCGGCGTACAACTTCTCGATGAAGTCGTTTCCACGCATCTTTATATCTAAAAAGTGCTTGACTTGCTTTAAGTATGCCTCCCAGAGCTCTTCAAAGCTATTGAAGTTTCTAGGGTCTCCCGTCTTCAGCCCTATGCTTTTGCCGGTCCTCGGGTCTACTCCATTGTTTAACGTTATCTCTAAGACCTTGGGCAGATTGAAGTAGCCTGTTAAAATATAGGCTTCTTTACCGAATGACCCGGACTCTACACACCCACTGGCACCAGCTAGGCGCGCATCTCTTAAGCACTTCCCCTGCCTAAGCATCTTAACGACTATTCCGTCATGATTGAAGAATGGTGGCTCCCCGAAACCCCTAGACGCCATCTTCAGTGCTCTTACTAAAAACTCATCAGGTGTTTTTTCCGACACTTGTACTGCGAGGTTCGGCTGTATCGTCGGCATCAGCTCCTCGCGTGCCTCAATTATAAGATAAGAGACCTCATTAACGGCATTCTTCCCACTCTCGTCTACACCACCGAGGTTTATCTTAGAGAAGTCATTATACGTGTAACTCTCTTCAGCTGTAACACCAACCTTCGGTACAGCTGGCTGGGCCTCGAACTTTAAGAAGAAACACTGGAGTAGCTCCTTAGCCTTCTCTCTCGTGAGCCTACCTGTCTCCAGGTCCTTCCTGTAGAACGGGTAAAGCCAGAGGTCGAGCCTGCCGGGGCTAAAAGAGTCCCAGCCGTTGGCCTCGTATACCACACCTACATGTATAAACCAGTAGTGCTGTAAAGCTTCCCAGAAGCTCTCTGGCGCATGAGCTGGAACTTTCTCACATATAGCGGCCATCTGAAGGAGCTCATTTCTTCTAGCTGGATCTCTCTCGTCTTCAGCCATCTTCTTGAGCTTCTCGGCATATCTCTTCGCATAGATCAGTATCGCGTCAGCCACTATATCCATAGCCTCTAGCTCAGCGAGCTTCTTACTATATTCGGGGTCACGCGGGTCTAAAGAATCTCTAACTCTTCTAATTTCCTTTTTTACGTCTAGTACACCCATCTTGAATATTCTCTCCCCTCCGCAAGTGTGACCAGGAGCCCTCTGCTCCATAAATTCTGTGAATATTCCAGCATCGTAGGCATCAAGCCAATCGCTAGTCATTGCCTGAAAGAGTTTCTCTCTTATAGTCTTACCCTTCCAATACGGTATAATCTCCTCTTGGTAGATTCTAAAGACTTCGGGGTCGACTCTATAGGGCATCTTCTCTCTAGAGTTCAGCACCTCCAAGTCCTTAACAGTATGGCAACATATCTCTGGAAACGTCGGAACTTCCTTTATCCCCGTACCTCTCAGACCCACGATCAGCTGCCCATCTTCAACTGGTAGTGAAACATTCTCCATAAGGTACTTAAAGGCTAGAGCCTTCTTGACTGGAGTAGGCTTACTGCGACACTCCAATTCCTCATCGCATTTCTTGTAGAATTCAGTGATGAGTTTAGCTCTCTCAACTGAGACCTTTACAACAGCCCTACGGGTCTCTTCCAAGAGCTTGAGAACTCTGGGGCTAGATGGTCGAACATGCCTTCTTATAAGCTCTTTATCAATACTCTTTTCGAGAGGGACCGACACATTACCACCTAATAGGTCGAGGTTCTATCCTATCTAAATAGACCTTATCCGCTAATATGCTCTCTCTAAGTAACTTTAAGTAAGTCTTCTGCAAGAAGGTAATTTTAGTAGAAAGCTATACTAGCAGATCTTTCCTTCCAGAGGTTAGCTCAGATACAGCCTCACGCAACTGTTTCGGTTTTCATATAGGTTTGTATTAGGTGATGTTATTCTTCTGCTATGATTAGCACGTATACTTCTTTTCCGTGTAGATGTTTTATCTTTTCCTTGTCTCTTCCCAGTGGGTAGAGAACGTAGTCTCCTCTTCTATACTTTATAACGCTGCATCTAACCAGCTCGACTCTAGCCATGTATATCCACCTATAAAGATATGGAGAGAAAAGATTATAAGCTCTACTCTATAGTTCTAGATGGGGTGAGCTACTCGGTGAGGGGTGGAGAGCTCGTCGAAGCTCTTAAGGTGAGGGCTCTCCCCGAGGGTAGTGATGACCGTGATGCTCTGGTTGAGTTTCTGAAGCTCTACCGTGATGTTCTTCAACTAGTAGTAAATAAGTTGTGGAGCTTGAATGAGGTACCTTCAATCAAGACTCTACACAGAATGTTCTACTCAAAACTTAGGGAACTTGGTTTTAGAGCACACCACGTAAAGCAGATATATACTTACGCTAAAGCAGTTGTTAGAGCTTGTAAGAAGAACGGTGGTAGGAAGCCAGTTCTAAGGAGGCTGACAGCTAGGATAGATAGGTACGACTACAGGCTAGACCTAGAGAGTAGGACGCTTGTTCTAAAAATACATGAAAACAGAGAGGTTAAGCTAAGACTACT
>JAWBTQ010000036.1:0-3914 GCA_038841535.1 Sulfolobales archaeon
TCGCATCCGTACTCTGAAGCCAGAGAGAAAAGTCCGTCCGCAAGTAGCACGTATGTCGAGAGCTTTACTGAGCTATCTATGCGGTAAAGCCTTTCTAGCTTGCTAGTAGTCAAGCACAGCACCTAGTACTAGAGAGACCTAAGTCGGCCCCCGTCTACAGGTAGTACCACTCCAGATATGTACGAAGCTAGAGGGCTGAGCAAGAAGGCAACAGCATAACCTACTTCTCTAGTCGAACCCAACCTCTTCAATGGCACTTCGTTTGCCCACTCATTAATTACCTCATTAACACTCTTACCTATTCTAGCTGACTGGTCTCTAGCTACCTGCAGCGTTCTATCAGTATATATGTACCCCGGAGCAACAGCATTTACGCGGATACCTCTAGGACCTAGCTCTCGCGAGAGAGTTTTTACTAAGTTGTGTATCGATACCCTAAGGACATTCGAAAGAGCTAAGTTATGTATGGGTTCCTTAACAGCAGTACTAGTTAAGTAGATTAGTGAGGCCCTCTCAGATTTCTCTAGGTAATGTACGGCCTTTCTAGTTACCCAAATAGCACTTAAAACGAGTAGCTTGACTCCGTAGTCCCAGTCGCTCAAGTCGAGTTCTGCGAAAGTCCCGGGCTTAGGTGGGCCAGTAACGTAGACCAGACCGTCTAAACCACCTAGCACCTCGCATGCTCTGTCTACAACTCCTTCAGCCTGCTCTCTCACTGTAATGTCCGCTGGAGAGCCGTAGACCTCTCCAATATGTTTCAGCTCGGACAGTGCTTTATTTACAGACTCTCTCGATCTCCCACATATGAAAACCCTAGCTCCTTCCTCGAGTAGTACCTCTGCTATTCCCTTACCTATGCCCCGAGTTGAGGCAGTTACAAGTACTCTATAACCATCGAGGCCGAATTTCCCCATTTAGATACCCTACAGTATGTTAGTATGAGAATTAAACTTGCTGTGGATATAAGCCACCTTCAGATAGTGTACTAGATGAGTATGAGGTACCTGATAGTAGTGGGTGACAAACTTGCGCTACTTCTAGTAAACGCCGTACTCAAATACGACAGCAAGGCACACATAACTGTGCTAGCAACTAATAAAGAGACCGCAGAACTAGCTACTTCACTAGGTGTCGACCAAGTTTTAGAGGGGGTCGAATCACTAAGCAATAAAATAGACCTCAAGCTCGTTGATGTAGCTATAGTACAGCTTGAGTCTACAGGTAACTCATGCGAGCTGGGAAGGGATCTAAAGCGTAGCGGGATCCCACTAGTAGTAGCCTATACAGCAACCACGGGAGAAGCTAGGAGTTATTTAGACTGCGGCTTTAGCTTATTAATCCACGTAGGGCAGTTCGTTGAGAGTGCTGTGGGCTCTATAATAGGTCTAGACACGTGGGTAGAGATACCTACACGTTCCTTCGCAAACATCAGTATTAAGGCGTACAGAGTCTTTAGAAGAGCGAGGCTCGGCATATCGCTCCAAGATGTAGTTAGCGAGGTAAGTAACGTCAGAGGACTCGTAGCTCTCTACGATAAAGACGGTGACTACGTTACGTCTAGTGACTACCTCATTACTGAGGGAGACCTACTCGTCGTGGCGTCCCCGACCGATAGAGATCTTCTATCAGCAGTTGAAAGAATAAACAAGCTTTTTATGCTGGCTGAAAGGGTTTATACAGCACTAGAGTCGAGGAGGCCTCCTGGGTAAGGTGGGTTTGCGTGCCGTCTTGGATAGAGGTTCTCGCCGGGTGGGTCGGACTATACCTTGTTAAAGTACTTCAAGCAGCTATAGTGGTCTTAATTGCCTATATAGTGAATAAATACATCGATAAAGCCGTTTCACTAATAGTTAAGACCGAGGAACACGAGTTTTTGGAGAGGTTTATTATGTTCTTTAAGGCAGTGGTATACGCAATAGCGGTGCTAATGGCAATAAGCTTTGTAGCAGCAGAACCCCAGGTCTTCGTAGCACTACTCCTAACTGTCGGAATCGGGATTATAGTCATGTTCTCAGACGTTTTGAGAAATGTAGGGTCCGAGCTATACGTAAGGAACATAAAGGCGTTTAGAGAGGGTGACTGGATTGAAGTAGATGGAATTCAAGGTAGGGTAATGAGGATGGGGTCTCTAGGTGTAATCCTAGAGACATTGAGGAGGGAAAGGGTTTACGTTCCTTACTCTAAGATCTCTCACACGACTGTTGTAAACAGAATGAGCACGTATGGATTATCTCTCAGGCTGACGGTTAGAGTCCCTAAGACTTACGATATGTCTAAAGCGCGAGAGATAGTTGCTTTATCACTTAGTACTATTAGAGAGGACCTAGTGTCAGAGCCCTCACTGTCTCTGAGGTCCGTTACGGATGTCTCCTACGTCTTCGACGTTATTCTAGACGTCATGAACATAGGTAAAATCGAGACAGTATTCGAGAGAGTCATTGTGGAGCTTAAATCTAGAGACCCGAACATAGACATAGAGTTCTAGTGCTCGTGGTGTTCTAATAGTTGTCTGAGAAAGAGAGGTCTAGACTGCTGACTCTCTGGAGAGTGGAATCAGCCACGTATAACTTCTCAATGAGTATATCGACTACTATTGCTCAAGCATACGCAATTAAGGTACTGAAGTTTGACTTAGAGCTACTCGGTACTATGGTACTCATCCACCTCGGTACTCTCGGTGTCGGCTACCTTCTAGGGTCTGTAGCAGTTTCGGTGTTTAGGAATAGGCGAATACTGTTCTGGAAACTCATGGGCTCCCTGAATAGGTGCCTTTGGGCTCTAACGGGTTTTTCACACAATCTACCTGCTGAACATAGAGTGTGGACCTTCTTGACTGCGATAGCTACAGCCCAACTCTCCGGGTCTATTGCGGTGGTTGCTTCCGGTGATGTTGGTGCTGACTTAGTGAGTAGGGAGAAAGCTATAAAGTTCTTCAGCTCTCTTAGCTCTATAAACCTAGTCGCGAACAGCCTGGGTCTTGCCGCAACTACAGCCTTCTTCAACATACTGCCCGAGGAGGAGGGGTATATCACTACTTATTCGGCATCCCTCGTGTTTTCCGCTATATCGTCCGGGTTTTTACTGATGCTGAAGGACATAGATCCACCTGCTTCGAGGACGTCCTTCAGGGATCTAGTTAAGGACTTTACTGATGTGACTGGGAGTAGTAGCTGTACTTCTTACGTTAAGGTAGCTACATTGTTTACCTTCATCGTTAATCTACCTGGAGCTTTATGGAACTACTACTTGCTTAACGTGTTTGGAGGCAATGAGACCTGGGTTACTTTGAAGGCTATAGCGGCGAACCTAAGTCAGTCCGCAGGGTTTAGAGCTTGGAGCAGGATTTCGAGGAGGATGGGACTTAAGAAAACTCTCTACGTCGGTATCGCACTGACTTCCCCTATTCCTGCCGCATTCATCTTCTTACCAAACCTCCCGGGGCAAATTGCTCTAGAGGTTTACTCAGGGTTTGTGTGGGCTGCGTATAACCTCGCTAACAATATCTACACTCTCTACTTACCGAAGAGAGCGTTGAGGGTTTACTTCATAGCGGTACTGAACATTGCCGGTAACACTCTAGCTTCCGCTGCCTCCAGGCTCGGTGCTTCCCTGGCTTCAGTGAGCTTGGTAGCGATGAACTCGGTTTTCATTGCATCTACTCTCGGTAGAGTAGCTACGTCAGTCTTAGCTAGAAAGTCGGCACCAGACGTCTTAGTCAGGTAGTAGCTATTTGAAGCTAGATAAAGCTTGCTACTTAAATATCTTTACCATAAGAAATCTAATTGGATAAGGGCTAGACCCTATATGGGTAGAAAGTCCGATAGGTTCGCGTTCGTAAACTTTGGGGACATATGCTCTAAGTGCTATGAAAATTGCTGTAAGAGGTTCTACGCAGTCCTCCTCCCTGAGGAGGA
>JAWBTQ010000037.1:0-3869 GCA_038841535.1 Sulfolobales archaeon
TAACTGCTTTATCAGGGTCTCTGAACCTATGAGGGTATAGCTTCGTAGTTACAAACACCGAGTCACGACCAACTTCACGAATGACTCTACCAACGAGCTCCTCTGCCTTCCCCTGACCGTACATTTCCGCAGTATCCACTAAGTTTAACCCGATGGTTATAGCGTGGACTAGTGCTTTTCTAGCACTCTCCTCACTCCTTATACCCCAAGTCCCTAAGCCTATCGCAGTAACTAACTCACTAGACTTACCAATAGGTTTCTTATCTAAGTAGTCAACTGTGAACTTCGGCAAGTAAACCGCCATTGCTTGTTTATTTAGAGCTTAATTAGTTTTTACTCGAATTTCAGGAAATCTATCAATGAACACAGCTCTCCACACTATCTTGAAAACTAGCTAAAGCATCTCGCTACTCTAGGGGGTTCAGCTCTGATGCAGGTTTATATTGGTTGATTTCATAGCCTCATCCTCGTTCCCCCGCATCGGTCTTGGGTATGCATCACCCTTGGGGGCGTTCAGGGCGACCCCGGACACCCACATCTTAGATGTCTCGGGGAGAGCCGCCATCTATATTATCTAACGGCTCTCGATCCCTCATCGAGATGCATCCACGTATATCTCTGATAAGGTGTTTATAAACGTTTCTATCAATACCAACCAATACGAACAAATATGAAAAACTAAACAGTTTCACGAGGCTTGAAGTGGGTGGTAAGAAGAGCGGGGCAAACCCTTGGCTGGAAAAACCATCTGAAAGCAGGGTGACTGTAAACGTGAGGCTACCGCCTGAAGTAACCGTGAAGTTTTCTAGTGTGGGACTCACTTGTGTGGATTGCCTAAGCTGAGCTGTTCCGGAAGGCGCCATTAGGCCTAAAGCTAAGGTCAGCAGAACTAAGACTAAAACCGGATTTCTCTCATTTAAACCCCTTGGTATATCACTATTTTAAGTGCTTTTTATACTTTTTGAAAATAGATGCCTTCTTCAAAGATTGTAATAGCGTTAATGATGGTTGGTTTAATCATTAGAAGCACAAGAGGCTATTTCATAACTCAACCCTAGATCGAGCACTATGGTGTAGTAAGGTTTATATATGAGTACCATATATTTCATGAGGTGATAGTACATATGAAGGGTTTAATCGTTTGTGTTTGTCAAGGCACGTGTCCGTCGTTTCATAAGATGAATGTGTTTGAAGTAGTTAACTATTTCAGAAGGAATAAGAAAGTTGACTTCGTAGTGATTCACCCGCAACTCTGCGCAACCGACGGCGATAACTTCTGGAGGGCGTTGTTGAGTGGTAACTTGGATGGAGAGATTGTGGTGGCTGGCTGCGATCCAGCAATGCAGCGGAAGATGTTTGGATGGGTTTTCCGAGAGATGGGTTTCGATGAGTCTAAGTTTAGGGGTGTTGACGTAAGGAATATGAGTACTGAGGAAGCCATCAAGGCTATTGAGGAAGCTCTGAGTGCGTGAGGTGTTTAGGTTTGACTAGGAACTGGTATCCAGTAATAGACTACGAGAAGTGCAGTGGGTGCCTAACATGCTATAACTTCTGCCCGCACGGGGTTTTCGGCCTAGGCGCTGACGGGAAGCCCGTGGTGGTTAAACCGGATAACTGCGTTGAGCTGTGCAGGGGTTGCCAGAAAATCTGCCCCTCATCAGCGATCAAGTATTATGGAGACGAGCAGTAAGGAATTTCAATCCTCTAATTCTTTACGTAGCCTCTTTAAGCCTGGTTAGGTGTGATAGGTGGATAATATCCCTCAGATTGCCGAATATGTTCAGGGAGCTCCTTCCTGGATGTAGTGTAGAGCTCTCCCGAGCATGAACCCTGCCTTAAATCCACTGCCTTTCCTAAGATGATATAGGGATAGGTTGAAGTAGTATTCTATGATGGTTTTAGAGGGGCAGTGATGCTTTGCATAACCAGTATAAACTCTGACACGGCCTCTCGCTGTTACCCGATACCTTAACCCTCTATCTGGGACCTTGTCGGAATCGGCTACTCCCTCAAGAAGACCGTTAGAAAACTCCTTCTGCAACTCGACTCCTAGTTTAGCGATAGTAGCTTCAGTAACGTTCCTGTGGACGGTCAGTAAAGGCATGGATAGACCCTCGGTTAGCTCGATATAAGTAGCTTTGTAATTTCCTATACGTACGCTCTCGTTTTCATAACGTTTTAGTGGTTTAAACCTCTTATAAGTACTTCCTAACTATGAACCTCAGCGGTACTAAGTACTGTGGTGATGACCTGGTGGAGCAGCCTCTCGGTCTTTGCTTTAAACAAGCTTGGCGAAAGAGTTTATAAGGGCTCGAGATAGGAACACGAAGACCAGAGTTCGTAAAGAAGCACTAAAGTACTTATGGTTCCTATAGATAAAGTACTCCGGTAAACATGAGTTGAAGTAGTACTATTGAGTCGGAATAACAGTCTTCTTCATCTTAGGGATATATCCATGCTAATCCCACCCCCAGGAGGTAAGACCACACTATTTAGGTTATAAGGTGCCCTGCCTCCTCACCCCATAAGCACGATAACTTGTTGGGCAATCGCTGGGGTGGTCTATTGGTTTGGAAGAAAGAGGAAAACTAAATCTACTAAGAAATAACTATGATTCCCCATTTTTAGGCTTTATCTAAGCAGTTCTGATAACACCATCAACCCAGTACTTAGCGTACGGACACTCGGCGAGCGGTATATATCTAAGCATCTTCTTGAACTTCCCGTCAGCTGGTACTCTAGGGACCTTAACCTTGTATCCTACTTTAACACTAATCTTTCCTCTTCTCTTGGATAGTTGCGGGAATCTGTTCTCCCATACTATGTCAACTGCTTTCTGAAGCACCCTAGTGTACCACGTTACAATCCCGAAAAACCTCGTCCTTTAGGGCAGGGAGGTCAGCTGCGGAGTCCGATCAGGAGAGTAAAGTCCAGTAGTATCACTAGTAGACCTACTAGTGCTGAGATACTTACTGAGTTCACCAATACGTAGGCAGCTACCGCACTACTAGCTGAAGTAGCTATAAGTAGAAACGCGTAGTGTACGTCTGTTGCTCCTGTAGATACCGGCCCCTTGATCCTGTAACCGAACCAGCTGACACCCTTCTTAGTAAGACTGTCTTCAACTAAGTGTAGAGAGTACGAGAGAAGAGACGCTGAGAACGCTGTATAAGCGGCTGAGGTAGTCGATAGGTGAAAGACTATGCCGAAGTAGCCTGCGAAAACCGATAGAGTGTGCACGACTAGAGCAACTACGATTGAGGTAAGACCTGCTACATATACAGCAGCCCAGACGGAGTGATACCAACCCCTATGCGACCTCACGAAGGGTTTAGCGAGTAAGTAGGCAACGTAACCTAAGATAGTACCTTTACACGAGATATCGCAGTCGGGAGCTCTAGAGGTATCCATGAATATAGCTACGGCAATAGCGACTTGAGCTAGGGGCAGTCCTCTGAGGAGAGTCGCTAGCTCTGGCCAAGAGCCCTTGGAGGTTATAGTATCGCCGTAGAGAAAAGTGAGAGTAAGGAGAACGTAATATCCATGTAGGACTACGTGGAGAACCCCCCTCATGCGACACACCCATGTCTTCAATAAGCACTAAGCAGATCGTTTAAAAAGAAAACGGTATGGACCCTAAATTCGTGAAAAGATTTAGTGAGGTAGCTACGTACTTACTCATCAGTGATTAATTTAAATATTCTTAATTGCTCCAGTGTTGGTGAGGTAGTAGGTGGCGGTGAAAAAGTACGTCTACACGTTTAATGAGGGAGACTGGAGAGATAAGAAGCTACTAGGTGGTAAAGGGTCTTCTCTAGTTCAAATGACTCAAATGGGGCTACCCGTACCACCCGGGTTTACGATAACTA
>JAWBTQ010000038.1:0-3478 GCA_038841535.1 Sulfolobales archaeon
GGGGGAAACAAGCTAAAATACTAAACTACTGAAAAAGATATGGCGGCGGTCGTCTAGCCTGGTCTAGGACGCCGGCCTGCCACGCCGGAGATCCCGGGTTCAAATCCCGGCCGCCGCACCAATCTTTTAAAGAACACAGCAGTGAGCCAATCCCTTCGAAGCAGTTCTCTACGTGGTGCCGGGTCTTTGCGTGTTCTAGAGTGGTTCACGTTCTTTCCACCCCCTAGTCGAGTAAGTTCGCAGGCGCTGACGCCTCCGAAGCTCCGAAAGCTGTGAGGTAGCGACATCGTGTTCAAAACAGTGATTTCTTAAACGTCGCTTAACCAGTAGATTTAACTGAAGACCGAGCGCATTAACTGGGGAGAACTTGAGGATATTGATAGTTTCCGATATTCACGGTAACTACGACGCCCTCACGGCAGTACTAGAGCATGCCGCTAGGTGGGATTACCTGTGGGTTCTAGGGGACTTAGTTGACTACGGGCCCGAACCTCATGTAGTAGTAGACACCGTTAGAGCTCTGAAGCCGGATTTAGTGGTTTTAGGTAACCACGACTACGCTGTCGCCTACGACAAGGACTGCGGGTGCGCTCCAGAGTTACACGACTTAAGCGAGTATACACGGCAGAAAATTTCTCTAAGACTCTTGAGTAGAGAGCAGCTGGAGTGGTTGAAGTCTCTACCTACGCACCGAGTTGTAGAAATTGGAGCTGCTAGGGCTTTCGTCGTCCATGGGTCTCCCAGGAACAAGCTCTTTGGGTACCTCAAGCCTTCTCTACCGCAGTACGAGTTGATGCTGGCGCTAACTCCCTCGGTCTACGCGGTAAGACCTAACCCAGTTGACGCAGAGTTAGTTGTTACCGGCCATACACACGTTCAGGCAGACTTTCGAGCTGGAGCTTCTAGAGTCTTGAATCCTGGGAGCGTCGGTCAACCGAGAGATGGTAACTGGAGAGCTGCTTTCGCAGTACTCGAGACAGACTCTTTAGCGGTCAGTCTATACAGAGTCAAATACGATGTCTCGAGTACTGTGAAGAAGTTAAGCAGTCTAGGCATAGACTCAAAGTATCTAGCACGCCTAGTTAAAATCCTCCACAGTGGCTCAGTATAGGAAGTACGTCTTTCGTTTATCTCTCTAGGGAGGCTGCTCAACACTCATCTAGGAGTAAGCACCTACGTAGACTTCGCTTCAACACCTTTACCGCTAGCCCGTAGTTGCTATATCCTCTAACTTCTATGCCCTCTCCTTGTCCCACTTAACGTCAGTACCTCAGTTTTACCTCTCTGCTAGCTAGACACCTCTAGGCTTGACGTTCTAGTAAAGACGTTCGCAATGCTCGAGTACTCCTCAATACTCAACTCCTAAAGCAATTCAACCACGAGAATTGTTCTAGCGTGATGTGTGGAAATGAAGTGCTCTATATTGCGCTCACGGGTTTTAGTAGCAGTGGGATCCTGTTTTACCGTGTGGTTGAGTCAGTAGTTGCTTACCGAATCAAGCAACTACTGCAGTTAATACTTTAGCGTACCTTGAGTAGTGTGTGAAGAGAGTATGTCTGCTCATACCCAAAAAGCTTGGTTAATGAGCGGGAGAGTGTTTGACTCTCAATCTAAGACTATAGCTATTCTGCCGGTAGGGTCGGTGGAGAGACACGGTGATCACCTTCCTTTGGGGACCGATGGTATTGAGGCAGAAGCTGTAGCGTTGCTTGTTGCTGATAGAATAGGTGCCCACGTCTTCCCACCTATTTGGTATGGTTCTAGCTTGAGCTTGAAGAGGTTTAGTGGGACTATCGACGTAGAACCACAGGCTTTCTATAGTTACGTAAAAAGCGTTATTAGAGAGATACTGAGAAACGGCTACACCCTGGTTTTAGTAGTTAATGGTCATGGTGGAAACAGCTATATCCTCAGAGAAGTAGCTAGAGAGATAGCATCCGAGTACAGAGATAGAGCAGTACTCGTAGTCGACTGGTGGAGAGATGTCGCACAAGAGATTAGAGCCTCACTCTTTAAGTCACCAGGACACGCAGGAGAAGATGAGACAAGCGTGATGATGTACTTAACTCCGAGTAACGTCGACATGAGTTCAGCTAGAGATTACGAAACCAGCGTACGTATAGGAATCACAGTCTTTTCCAGTATTATTGACGAAGCACTTTACCCCGAAGCAGTACTGGGGAAAGCAACCGATGCTTCCCCTGAGAAAGGAAAGATGCTGCTAGAAGCTGTAAGTGATGAGATATCTAGGGAAGTCCTCAAAGTACTCGACCTCCTACCACCTAGACCTAGTAAGAACGAAAGCAACAGGTTTACGTAGTAATTCCCACACAGCTAATTCCCACAGGCTTAACGTAACCTACGGGTAGGTAAAGCAGATGGGATGTCTGCGGTAGTAGCTAGGAAAACAGGTTCTTTCTAACGATATGCGCCTCAAATGCTGTGAGAGCTGAAGATATCGTGACCGAGATTACTGCGATCAGTCTATCTATGTTGATATCCCAAAAGAGTAGTGAAACACTGAGTAAACCAACTGCGATACCCGCGAAGAAAGCTGAGTAGATCGCTAGTCTGGGAACCAGTCTTCCACCTAAGTAGATGAAGCCCTCTACTTTGATTCTCTTAGACACACTATAACCTTCTGGAAACTCTCTAATGAAGCCGAGCTCCTTCAACTTCTTAATGTGGTAGTGTACTGTACTTACAGGTATCCCCAGCTCTCTAGCTATGTCTCTAATCCCCAGAGGCTCTCTTGCTGATAGAATATGGAAGTATATTCTGAGAGCTACGCCTTTGAGTTCATCATTACTCACTAAGTTTCCCCGAGTTTTATTGAGTTGAGCTTAAAGTACAACTACTTGAACGATAGAGTTCAAACATTAGGGCTAAATCTACTGGAGAGTAAACAATACTGAGGTGTAAAAACGTGAGTAGAACTACTTTCATAGGTCTCGTGATCTTAGCAGTAGTACTGGGTGCTTCACTGTCTACGCTACCACACTTTCTAGTTAGAACACATGCTCCAACTACGAAGCAACTCGCAGTCGTTGAGTCCCCTAAGGAGTACGTAGAAGCTAGACTCGAGGGTTTGAAGACCTTCAGTAGCTACCTAGAACTCTTCAACTACCTAAATAACCTAGTTAAGCTAAGGCAGGTCGCCGCAGATATCTCCTCAGGTTATTACACGCTAACAGTCAGGCTTGGACTAAGAACACCAGTAGAGGTAGCAGCTACCGGTCCAGCTCCTAAAGCAGCTCCAGTAGCTACCTCCACTACCGACACTAGAGTCTCTAGGACTAACGTACAAGTAGAGTCAGTCGATGAACCGGATATGGTTAAAACCGATGGTAGAATTATTACTGTTGCTGTAGGTAGTACAGTGTTTATAGTGGACGCTAAAGAGAAAAAACTGCTAAGCCGCTTTGAAGCTAACTCTAGTGTTGTTGGAATGTTCTTAGTAGAAGGAAAACTCACCGTC
>JAWBTQ010000039.1:0-3027 GCA_038841535.1 Sulfolobales archaeon
GCTTCAAGGTAGAAACTAGCATAGCATCCATCCGCTAAAGCACTGCCTCTACATTCTTCAGGTTGCTTATAGCGCTCAAGTGCGTGGTCGGACTTCAGCGGAATTAGGGCCAAGCGGTGAGATATTATCTCATCACTTAAAGCCGATGTATTGTCGTAAAAAACTACGTAGTCTATAGCCATTGTTGGAACTTCTTCTATAGCTGCTCTCCGTATGGCGTTAACGTATTCTAGTGGAACCCCCCTTAGAATTAAGGTTATCTCAGTATCACTCTTTTCCAATATCTCTATATCGACCATGTTGTCTCCCTATACTCTCCTGCCGCGGCGACCTCCGGGTCTTCTAGTAGTATCGTGCGGTACGGGTGTCACGTCTTCTATCCTCCCTATTATGAGACCTGACCTAGCAATGGCCCTTATAGCTGCTTGAGCTCCCGGGCCAGGTATCTTTGGTCCGTGCCCTCCCACACCTCGGACTTTTATGTGGACAGCTGAGACTCCCCTATCAATAGCGTCTTGAGAAGCTCTATAGGCTATCATCATCGCTGTATAGGGCGACGGTTTCTCCCTATCAGCTTTTACCACCATACCACCGGACCACCGCGAGACTGTCTCAGCTCCACTAAGGTCCGTTATGTGAACGATCGTGTTGTTAAAAGAGCTAAATACGTGGACTACGCCCCACTTAAGCTCCCGTAGTGACATCCCCACCATACTCACCTAGTTAAACTACTAGACACTCTCTTCTCGTAGTAAGGCGAGGTTGGTGAGTAATCTATTAGGCTTTCCTCACTCTTCGCTACTATTCTGCCAGGAGACTTCACTCTGCGTCCTGCTATAGCTATATGGCCGTGCGCTATCATTTGCCTAGCTTCGTGAATAGTTCTAGCTAAACCCTTTCTATACACTATGGTCTGCAGTCTTCTCTCCAAGACGTTTCTAACCGTTAACCCCAGGATATCGTCAATAGTTGCCTTGTCACTCTCAAGTATACCCATATCATAGAGCTTTTTCACTAGTGCCCTCTCTCTTATTCCCCTCTCAGCTTCTGACAGAGAAAGAAGAGCTTTTGCCTTAGACCTAATAGTCCTCAATAGGGTTTGCGCTTTCCACAGCTCTCTCTTATTCCTCAAACCATACTGTCCAACTAGCTCCATCTCTTCTACTAGCCTCTCCTTAATCCAGGGATGACCTGGTCTCTCCCACGTTTTCCTAGGTTTCTTAGGGTCCCCCACACATGCTCACCTACTGCTGCCTAGTCTTACCTTTAACAACACCTACTACAGGGCCGACTCTACCAGTAGTATGAGTTCGTTGACCCCGGACCTTGAGACCAAGCGAGTGTCTCACACCTCTCCAAGACCTAATCCTTAACTCTCTCTCGATGTCCTGCCTAGCTACCAAAATCAAGTCTGAACCTATTAAGTGCCTATCTAAGCCGGATTCGTAATCCTTCCTTCTATTAACCATCCACGCTGGTATACCAAACTTGAGAGGCTCCATTAAGAAGCTCTCGATCCTCTCGACATCCTCGTCACTGAGATACCCTACTTTCGTCCTAGGATCTAGCCCCAGCTTTATTGCGCATGCTCTCGCAAGTCTCGGCCCCACTCCCTTGATTTTCGTTAATCCGAAGACTAGAGACAGCTCACCGTCGATATCTACACCAGCTATTCTCACTATGTGTCTGAACGACACCCTCCACTACCTAAACCAAGAACAGCGAAGAGATATTTAAGTTTTAGTCAAGCAAAAAATGCCCAGAGCTGGTGGTGCTATATCTCTCGAGTCTTTGTCTATCATCTTAAAAGCACAGGTCTAGTACCTCTATAGGGATGTCGAGCAAGATGATAAAAACAGTCTCTTTCGACCTCTGGTTTACCTTGATCTGGGAGAAGCACCCGGAAGATGAAGAAACATACAGCAGTATGAGAGTGAAATCCATTCTTGAAGTGCTCAAGTCGAGGGGTTACGATATACCTGTTACTAGAGTACGAGAGCTCTACTTTGGACTTGGAGCGTCCAGAATGTTTATGAGCAGTAGAGATGTAGCATCGATAATTCTAGCAGGTCTAGGTATAAAGATCGATGACGATCTTGTAAGCGAAGTCGCAGAAGCATATGAGCTGTCGACAGAAACGTTTAGGCCCAGAGAAAACCCGGAGGCTGTGGAAGTACTACCACTGCTAAAGGACATGGGTCTGAAAATAGCTGTAGTCAGTAACACAAGCTTTAGTGAGAGAGGGGTTAGAGCCCTCTTAAAGAACATAGGTATCCTCAGCTATGTAGATGTGGTAGTGTCGTCGTCCAATGTCGGGTCAGTTAAGCCACAAAGATCTATATTTCAAGAGTTGGTTAGAGCCGCAAGTGTCGGGCCCGCGGAAATAGTCCACGTTGGAGATTCGTGCTTTGATGACGTGCTGGGTGCGCTTGTGTACGGAATGCGAGCAGTATATTACGTTGGGTTACTTCATCTAAGGAGAATGGAACCCAGTAAGATCTGCCTAGAGCTAGTGCCAACAGTTAGAAAACTAAACGAACTTCCCACTATTCTGCAGGATATGGAGTAAGACGTTCATAGGATATACCTTAGAGGCTACAGCAGCTAATCATACTATAACTTAGGTATGACAAGCTCCCTACCTACAAACTCCCCTAGGTTACGGTATATGCTGTTAGCTCTCCATCGAACAAGACTCATAAAGTATCTTAGTAAAACTCTTAGCGCGAAGCTGTCCTTAAGGTAGAACTCGTTCATTATTCTCTCAGCCCACATCAAGCTGTGGTCTAGAGCTACTTTCATAGCTTCGACGTGTTCGCGCGTGATTTTAACTGTAGCTATTACTTCGCGAGTTCCCCTCATTTTGCCCATCGGTACGAATATCATCGGCACTATGATAGATCTATAGCTCCTCAGCCTCTCAATGAGCTCGATGGTTTTGACTACATCATCTGCTGTCTCTCCAGGAAAGTTGAGTATGAAAGTTGCTGCTGGCACTATATTAAGCTCGTGCATTATAGAGAACGC
>JAWBTQ010000040.1:0-2740 GCA_038841535.1 Sulfolobales archaeon
TAAAGCCTGGGGTTGACGTAATAGTAGTCGGCTATGACGCTATTCCGGACGCCGTAGATGCTGTTAGAGCTGGCAAGATGTACGCTACAATAGCTCAGTCACCGTTCCTCCAGGGATACTGGGCGGTTTACGCGGCATTATACAGATGCTACTTCAACTGGAAGCCAGCACAGGACTGGATTCCGACGCCAACTGTAGTAGTCACAAAGGTGAATGCGGACACTTTCTCAACTGAGGTTGCCTCACCAAAGCCTCTGCCTTAACCCTAAGCTCTTTTTACCTAACAACCCCCTGCCTACTTTACTACTCCTCCATTACGACTGAGCAGGAAGTAAAGTTATACTCAAAGCTACTAAATAACCCAAGTAAATAAACCTGGTAAGAGTGAGAATATCGTAAGTCAGAGGAGGACTCACTCTAGATCACTGTTCACCGGGGCGAAACTCATCACTATAATAGGTTCTTCCTTCAGTGTTTATATGCTTACGATATGAAATAAGATCGGGTTTTTAAATATTCACCTCTATAAAGTTACTAGGGCTTTAGGTTGAGAAGTACTATTTTCAGTGTTAAATCTATATTGTTGCTTCTTGCTATAGTGTTCTCCCAGCTACCACTTCAGGTTGATTCTTCGGAGGACTCTGTACTAATAGAAGTCGAGATTCTTAGTTCCCTCATTGTGGTCGATTCCTACTTTTGTGTAGAAGAGAACTATGCCTCGGTCGAGGCTTTAGGCTTACCAATAGCAGTTCTCCTAGTAGTACCGCAGCATGTATACGTTACCATTGAAGGAAGAAACATTTCCGTCTTAACCACTAAGCAACCTGAGTGTGTTAGAGTAAGATATGTTAGTGAAGCAGAGTACTCAGGAGACTCACTTAGGCTTACCTACTCGAGACGAGTATCTAAAATAACTATCGTAATAAACTTGAGTACTGCCGTCCCCACATACATAAGACCGGAGCCGGCTGACGCGTACATTGTTAAGGAGAACTCCATTGCTATAGTCTGGGTTGATGCTGAGGGAGTTACCTTCGAATACATGCTCATTGAGTACCCTCGGTTGGAATCTATATCAACTACCATCACACAGCCGTCAATAGAAACCGGGGTCTCTCAGACACAAGCTCCAGTTAACCGGACACATACGTTCACTACTCTACGAGAGGTTGAAGAAGCTAGAAGCGAATCAGTGCGCGCAGTTACTGTTCTAGCAGGGCTCTTAGCAGTTCTCGCCATAGTACTACTTATCCTAAAGCTTAAGCAGTAAGGCATTTATTCTATCCTGATCAGACCACTTGGTGGTGTTAGTGGTCTCTAGAGATGAAGCACTAGAACTTCTCGTAAAGTACCTAAAAGACGACAGAATGGTTAAGCACTGTTTAGCGGTTGGGGCCATTATGAAGGCTCTAGGGAAAAGGCTAGGAGAGAGTGCTGAGGCTTGGGAACTCGTAGGGCTATTACACGATATAGACTACGACTACGTTGGGAGAGACATGACGAAGCACGGTCTAGGGGCACTGCGCCTCCTAGAAGGAGTACTTCCGAGCGAGGCTCTTGAGGCAATAGCTTCACATAACGAACACAACGGGTTTAGGCCAAGGTCTGAGGAAGCGACAAAGCTTATGCACGCTCTTAGAGCTTCTGATCATTTAGCAGGTCTAATAGTTGCTGTTGCGCTCGTAATGCCGAGTAAGAAGCTGAGTGAAGTAAGGTTAGATACCCTAGTGAGGAAGTTTAAAGCTAAGGACTTCGCTAGAGGGGTGAGCAGAGACCGTGTAAGTGAGATTGAGAAACTAGGTTTAAGCCTAGATGAGTTCCTCGAGCTAGGTCTCAAAGCATTAAAAGAAGTAGCTGTAGAGCTTGGTTTGTAGGCATGGAAAGGTTGGTTTAACTGTAGACCGAATGTTACTATCGAGATAATCTGACTCCTTCATAAATTGTCTAGTTGTTTCTCTTAACTTCTGGCATCGGCAAATAATTCCGTAAAATTCTGTGCTTAAGGTTTCAGCAAGTGTGTAGCTGTCTGTGTAGCTGGTCCGACATGCAAGCAAAATAAACATAAACTAATAGATGGTTGTCAGATGGACTATGACTACTAAAACACCAGCTGAGAGCTCTCAACTGAGAACGCTTAGTGGCGGTGACCTAGAGGGAGTTGTGTTTGTAGTTCTAGCAGCTTCTTTATGGGGTACTACCGGTATTGGTGCTAAGATTAGCTACGGCTTTGGGGTCGGTCCAGAAGGAATCCTTACGTTAAGGCTTACTCTAACTATTCCTGCCTACGTGGCGCTCTTAGTCCGCAGATCTGTAAGGAGGATATCGATTTCTGTAGCAGCTATAGGTCTTTTAGTGCTTGGCCCCTATCACATACTCTACTACTATGCGATTATGTATGCTGGTGTTTCAACAGCGTCGTTAATTCTTTATACACACCCTGTTCTCGTAGCGGTACTTTCTAAGTACGTACTCAAGGAGCCTGCGATTAAGAGGACGTATATAGCATTACCTTTTTCAGTTTTAGGTGCGGCACTAGTGAGCCTAGACGAGGTGAGCTTTAATGCTATTGGAATAGTTCTAGCCACACTATCCTCAGTGCTTTTCTCTCTGTATGTTGTACTCAGTAAGTTAGCGATGGAGAGAGGAGTGAAGCCTGACGAAATCGCTTTGGGCAGCTCGCCGTGGGCTCTCCCAACTATACTACTGTTTCAAGTAGTAAGAGGGTTTAACTGGGTTTCAG